>JAGOLL010000013.1:0-12385 GCA_017994055.1 Methanothrix sp. | reverse complement strand
TGGAATGGAGACGGCAAAGACAAGATAGGCGTGTTCCGAAATGGTCCATGGTACTTGGACTATAACGGCAACATGGAATGGGATCCTTTGTCGGGTGATGTGTCGTTCTGGTTAGGAACTGGTGGAGATAAACCTGTCTCAGGACGCTGGAGCTGATATCAGCTCCATTATTACTTTTTTTAGTTAATGTTGATCCAGGTGAATTGAATCAGAAGTTTTTTTCTTTATAAATTCTTCTCCGTTATTACGTTATTATCGTTTACCTTGTTCGAACCAGATGAAATTAATTATATGAGTTTGTTGGAAAAAGGAAATAATGAATCTATCGAGGCAATATAGATAACCTTATATAGATATAACTAAATCCGTAGTAATACACCAGGAGTGGATTGTATCTCAAAGAAGACCATATTCAATATTTGTATCCTGGCTGCATTGTTCTACTGCTTTGCAGCCATCTCCATGGGCATGGAGAATCAATCTCAATTACAAAATGTGTCATTGGAGCAAAGCCTCAACGAGAAACAGGCAAATCAATCAGAAATGATTCTTCTCGAGATGCAAGCGCGGAATCCCTTGCGGGGCTGCACCGGATCTTGCTCTAAGAGCAACGGTACGGGAGCCACGGTCAATATATGTCCCTGCAATTTCCAAGAGCATTTTGATCAAGAGAATTCTGACCTGTGGCTTAAATCCGATTGGGAGAATATTGATCCGGTTTACTTGAATGCCTGGCTGCCAGATCCTGATCATATCAAGGTTGCAGATGGAAATCTGCAGTTGATCCTTGATAATGAGCCATGTATTGATGATGTGTCATTATGTCATGGTCAAAATTTTGCCTCAGGACAGTATTACACAGCATGTAACGATTTTCAATATGGAAACCTTTCAGCCAGAATTATGGCGGGAAAAGGCAATGGCGTAATAACCAGCATGTACCTATTTGAGGATGGTGGTGTGGCGGGAGTGCAGGATGAGATAGATATTGAAATTTTTGGTAAGTACCCCACCGCCCCTGGAAGATGGGAGATGCAGACCAACTATTTCCGCCAGGGAGACATGGGTGACTGCTGGGAACCCTACGGAATACCGGAACCCTGTCATGTGGGCGTAATTCCGCTGAGTTTTGATCCAACAGAGTCATATCATGACTATGCCATTTCTTGGATCGGCGAGGGAGAGACGTGCACCGATATTAAATGGTATGTTGATGATAAGCTCAGGCGCCATGTATGGCTGGATAAAAACGGGTATATTCATTCAAATATATTCGATGAAATCGGGAATATAATTGAATCGAGCAATATCTACAAGGGAAGCTTGCCCAATGCGGGAAGCAGGATCATATTGGGCCTGTGGGCTGCGCAAAATTGGGATCTGGCAGGTGTGTTCAATTATGTCTCGCCGATTACTGCGAAATTTGACTGGATGGCATTCTCTCAGCCCGCTTGTGCTTCAGATCAAATAGGTGTATTTCGAAATGGTCCGTGGTACCTGGACTCTAACGGCAATAGAGTCTGGGATCCTGAGTCAGGTGACATCGCGTTTTGGTTTGGAACCAGCGGCGACATACCCATATCAGGGGATTGGGACGGAGACGGCAAAGACGAGATTGGCGTGTTCCGAAATGGCCCATGGTACCTGGACTATAATGGCAACATGGCGTGGGATCCTGGATCGGCCGATGTTTCATTCTGGTTTGGAACGACAGGCGACCAGCCTGTAACCGGAGACTGGAACGGAGACGGCAAAGACGAGATTGGCGTGTTCCGAAATGGCCCATGGTACCTGGACTATAATGGCAACAGAGTCTGGGATCCCGAATCAGGTGACATCGCGTTCTGGTTTGGAACCAGCGGTGACATGCCTGTATCAGGGGATTGGAACGGAGATGGCAAAGACGAGATAGGAGTGTTCCGAAATGGTCCATGGTACCTGGACTATAATGGCAACAGAGTTTGGGATCCTGAATCAGATGATGTGTCGTTCTGGTTTGGAACCAGCGGCGACATGCCTGTGGCAGGGAATTGGAACAGTGACGGCAAAGACGAGATAGGAGTATTCCGAAATGGCCCATGGTACCTGGACTATAATGGCAACAGAGTCTGGGAACCTTCATCTGGTGATATTTCGTGCTGGTTTGGAACAAGTGGTGATAGGCCTGTTTCAGGGCGCTGGAGTTGATGTCAGCTCTATTATCTCCTTTTTTAAGGTTAATTTTAATTTCAGTGAATAATGAGGATTCCTAAAAACCACCCAAGAGCCAGCCAGCTTTATAAAGAGTTTATAAGGCTCGGGCTAAAATCTGAGGTTAATAGGAATCCTCTAATGTCTGATAAAATGCTTTTTAAATTATTTTTAATTATTTGATATATTATGAATTTACTTTCTAAAATCAATTCATATTAGATCCGATGACAAATTAATCGGAGATTGCCCGCTGAATATAATTTAACCATCTAGCTTTCAAAGTAGATCAATTTTTATAATAAATTAAATAATTAAAATAATGCAGGTTAAGCGGTGAAAGATATCCTATGATCGCAATGGCATCATCTGCAAAAATTTAAATACTTAGATCATATTACTTTATCATATGTCTCTTCTGGATTTGCATCCAGGCCGAGATCATCCCAATAGGATTGATTTAAAAATCAGGTGGCTCATATGAAAGAATATAAGCTAATCACCATTTTAAGTGCGAGCGTGTTGGCAGTGATCTTTTTTGCATTGTTGACGCCGGTGTGGGGGCAGAATACATCTGCTTCTCAGTCAGCTCTAAGCGGGCAATCGTCGGGGCTGTTCACACAGGCACCACTAAATCCTGAATGGCTCGCATTTGAAAAGAATCGAACGGAAGGAAAGCCAATGGTAACGACTACCGCTTCGGGAAAGTCATTGGGATACGGACCCAGTCCTGTTGATCTCAGTTATCTCAAGGGCAAAGAGGTATCGCGTCCAGCTCAGATCCAAGCCTATCCTGCATCATATGACCTTCGAACCATAGGTAAGGTCACATCGGTTAAAGATCAGGGCGTCTATAATACATGTTGGGCTTTTGCCACATATGGATCGCTTGAATCCTACTTGCTGCCAGCCGAAAATTGGGATTTCTCTGAATACAACCTGGCAACGCAGTCGGGATTTGATTTTCCGTGGTATGAAAAGGGCAATGCTTTTATGTCCACAGCTTACCTTGCCCGATGGAATGGACCGGTGAACGAGGCCGACGATCCCTATCCGGCCGATGAAGCACGCTTGTCGAACGGAATTTCTTGCGGAAATGCCTGTCCTATACAAAAACATAGTCAAGATGTTTACTTTTTCCCGGGAAGGTTTTCGAGTTCCGACAACAATAATATCAAATTGGGACTCACGACTTATGGGGCTTTGTGTGTGCTGATGCACTGGGATGATGCCTACTACTCCACCAGTCCAGCTACTTACTACAATCCAGTCAATAACTCCAGCAATCACCTTGTGGCTATTGTAGGATGGGACGACAACTATCCAAGAACCAACTTCCACGGCAGTGCCGGAGCCCCACCTGGAAATGGTGCTTTTATTATGAAGAATAGTTGGGGGCCGTCTTGGGGTGACGGAGGCTACTTCTACCTCTCCTACTATGACATTTCGCTTCAGACTTCAACGGCGTTCACCGCCGAGCCTGTCTCCAACTATGCTTCTGTGTATCAGTACGACCCGCTTGGCTGGGTGTCTTCCGGAGGTTACGACAATCCAATCGCCTGGGGAGCAAATATATTTATCGCTGATGTCAGTGCTAATCCCCTCACGGCAGTGGGATTCTACACAAACGATTTGAATACGCAGTACGAGGTGTACATCTACACCAGCCCGACTTCCGGCCCGTTAGGCGGAACGCAATATGTCGGGCCTCAGGGCACAATGCCATTGGCAGGATATCACACGGTTAAGCTGGCTTCTCCAGTTCCACTCACCGCAGGACAGCTTTTCTCGGTGGTCATAAAGCTAACCACGTCCGGTTACGGTTTTCCATTAGCCCATGAATATGCTGTGCCGGGATATTCAAGCGCTGCCACTGCATCGCCTGGACAGAGCTATGTATCGGGGGATGGGAGCACCTGGGATGATATAACGATCTACGAACCCACAGCGAACCTCTGCATTAAGGCGTTCGCCTGTGGGCCATCTAAGATTGGAGTATTCCGAAATGGGCCGTGGTACCTTGACTATAACGGCAACAGAGTCTGGGATCCTGCCTCAGGCGATGTATCATTCTGGTTTGGAACAAGCGGCGACCTACCTGTCTCAGGAGATTGGCGCGGCATTGGCCAGGATCAGATAGGAGTATTCCGAAATGGACCTTGGTATCTGGACTATAATGGCGACAATGTCTGGGATCCCGACTCCGGTGATTTGTCATTCTGGTTTGGAACTACAGGCGACCAGCCTGTAGCCGGGGACTGGAACGGTGATGGTAAGGACGAGATTGGTGTCTTCAGAAATGGGCCGTGGTACCTGGACTATAACGGCAACAGAATCTGGGATCCCGACTCCGGCGATGTGTCATTCTGGTTTGGAACCAGCGGTGATCTTCCCGTATCCGGGGACTGGAATGGCGATGGCAAAGACGAGATCGGTGTCTTCAGAAATGGCCCATGGTACCTGGACTATAACGGCAACAGAGTCTGGGATCCTGCTTCAGGGGATGTGTCATTCTGGTTTGGAACTACCGGCGATCAGCCCGCAGCGGGAGACTGGAACTGCGACGGTAAGGACGAGATTGGCGTGTTCCGAAATGGACCGTGGTACCTGGATACTAACGGTAACCGAGTCTGGGATCCTGCTTCAGGGGATGTGTCATTCTGGTTAGGAACGATCGGGGACAGACCGATAGCAGGCCGATGGGGAGTGGATTGGCTACCGTGCGTTTGATGGTAGCCAATGCTTCTTTTTTTGCCCATAGCAGCTTTTGATAAATATCCTGATATTTAGAGTTGTTTCTAAAAATCCAGTCAAAGAGTTCGGTCCATTACATCTTGATATACTTTATGAGTATCTCTTAGCATCCTCTCCATAGAAAAGAGCTTTACCCTCTCAAGTGCGTTTTTGGAAAAGCGCTGCCTGAGCTCATCATTTTCGAGGATTGCGTTTATTGCATTTGCTAAAGCTGCAGAATCGCGGGGCGGAACAGTAAGGCCTGTTTCATTATGAAGACTTACAAACGGCACTCCTGTGGGGAGATCTGTGTTTACAACTGGAAGTCCAAATGACATAGCTTCAAGTTGAACAAGCGCAAAGGCCTCCCCTCCATTTATTGATGGCAGAACGAAGACGTCGGCAATGGAGTAATAAATTGACAGCTCTTCTTCTGGTACTTGACCTAAAAAGTGAATCTTATTCATTACCTCAAGCTTAGTGGCTAATTTTTTTAATCGCTCTTTGAGCTCGCCATCCCCTATAATAATCAATATCGCATTTATGTCTTTCAAAGCTTTGATAAGGTAATCCAAGCCTTTATAAAAAACCAATCTTCCTACAAATAATATAATCTTCTCATTAACTATGCCTAAGCGAGCTTTTAATTCTCTTTTATCCTCCTTTGAGACCAAATCCCATTTATTGATGTCTATTCCTAAAGGAATAATTTTGCATTTATTTATAAATTTATGCAGTGGGGGTGATGATTTTATCATAGCTGGCGAAGTCACAATAATGCAGTCAGCTCTTGCCAACAATCTCTCCAAAATAGGCTTATAAAATTTTGCAAAGTAAGCCCACTTCGTTTGAGAAATGTCTGCTTGGTAAGATATAATAATTTTTTTATCATTTTGGGGGAGAAGCAAACAGGCAATTTCTGCTAGCGGGAATGGCGAATGCAAGTGCAGGATATTTGCTTCTTTTGAACAATTTTGAAAATCAATGAAGAATTCAATTGACAAAGGCGTGCTAAACAGAGTTCCAAAAGAGCTAGATCTAGTAACTCTAGTAGTGCCAATGACTTCATCTGCTGATTTATGCATTTTATTATGAGCGCAAGTTAGAATTTTAAATCTAGTATTTTCATTTTTTAAATTCTCTGAAATCATCTGAATTGTCCTCTCCATGCCACCGGCGTGTGGCAGATAAAATTTGCAAATATGCAAGACATTTATTCTAGGCATGTGAATTCTCTCCCGATTCAAAACAAGATAGTTCTGAAAGAAGTTTCTTCCCTACGGCTTCCATTGTATGATAAGTTTCGAAATATATCTTAGCTCTAAATTTAAGATCTTGAAATACAGTTGGCTCCTGCAAAGCCCTAATGCATAAATTAGCGAAGTTTTCCGGATCATCTGCCACCAAAACATGACAGTCAGGTTTAAGAGGTGTCCCAACTATTGCTTGTGTGGTAGATACAACTAATTTACCAAGTCCTATGGCCTCCAATAATTTTATCTTTACTCCCGCACCATGAAATAATGGTACTATTATTACTCTAGCTTCTGAAATTAGGCGATGGCTATTTGGCACTTCTCCTGTAATTCGAATGTTTTGACGCATTCCTAGCTCTTTAACTTCTTTGGACGGACCTCGTCCAATAATCCAAAACTCCGCTTCAGGAACTGAGCTTAAAACTTGAGGAAAGACCTTATTAGCGAACCACGTCACAGCTTCTATATTATTTGGCAAATACATGCTTCCTGAGAATGCGATGATAGGCCCTGAATCACCTCTTTCATTAGCTTCAGCTTCAAATTTAATGGATGTAGGTAGCCATTTAATATATTTATCGGGATACAGGCTTTTCAATTGTTCTGCCTCGTGACATGAAATACATAATATTTTCTGGCTTTGGGCATAAATGGATTTTTCATAGCTAATTAGTTTCATGGACTCCCACTTGTAGATCAAGCTTAACGGAAGGGACTTATGGCACCTTCCCTGCTCAAAAAAATATTGTGATTCAATATTATGAAGTCGCAAAACTATTGGAATGCCTGCCTTCTTTAATATAGGCACTATTTCACCTACCTGTATCGATTCAAGACATGCTACATCTATTCTAAAGCTCTTATCAATTGTGTCAACCAACTGTGGCAGGACTTTCGAATAACGCGTAGCTGCGCTATAGGGACGTTTTGGATTTAGTATATACAGAAAAGCCGATGGTCTTTGAATGATATTCACACTCGCACAAATTTTCTCTATATCTTTGTGGATATGTTGGTCAACCGGTTCCTTAGAAAAACAGACTAAGTGAATCTTGTGACCATATTTCGCCATAGACTCAATTCGTGCTGAGATATCAGAGCTGCCACCATATCGCTTATGGAATGGGACATCTGGAGCTACCCAAAGTATATTCATTTCAGGAACACCATATATTTTCGTCATTTGCAGCTAGTGGAATTGTCAAATGCAACCAGAAGAGAGGATGGAACCACCAATTATAGACAATTAGTAAAAGGGCATCGGTTAGAAGCAACCAGATAAGCTGATTCTGCAAAGGAGAAATTGATTCTAGGATGGAATGAAAGCTTTGCCATAATACCAAACAAAATGCCAGCAGACCAATGATACCCATCTCTGCCATTATCAGGAGGTATCCAGAGTCAATTGAGACGTCTTTAGCTCGCTGTCCCAGAAACGATTTTGCAGCAAATTGATAGTTTCCTGCTCCTATCCCAAAAAGAGGATTTTGCTTTAATAGTTCAAATGCTTGATTTGCGGTATTCATTCTTATTTCAGAAGAGGAATCTTGACCCAAAGCAACATTATTTAATCTAGTATTAATATAACTATCTGTAACTGGTGCATAAATACTCACTAATTGCAATAATAATACCATAATAATCCCTAAAAAAGCAAAACGAAGAGTCGGCGAGATATAAAGCTTAAAGCTAGAAAGCGGAAATAAAACTTTTTTGAGAAATAATAATAAAATGATGATAGTTAAAAAAATAAAGCCGATAAAACTTAGCGTGCAAAACAATCCAATAAATATAAATGAGGTCAATATGAGATTCGCCGACTTTCCGTCATTTAGATATCGATTTAGAGAAAGCGCAAATGCAGGAACCAAATAAAAGGCCAACCATGATGGTTCAGCAAATGTTCCAGTAGCGCGAAAAATCTCCAATCCACCTACAACTACCCCTGGGCCGCCGCTCAAAATAAATTGCTGATTTGTAGGAGGAAGATACAGGTTAAAAGTATGGAAAAAATTGAATTCTATAAATTGTAATATCGATAATATAGATAATATAAATGAAAGCAATAGAAAGAAATTTAAAGCCCATGTTAAACTTTCCCGGTAAGACCTCAATAAATTATATACTATTATTGAATTCATAATAGCTATTAAAAGCAGCATCGAATTAGATAAAATCTTTTCATAGGAAATGGCTGAGAATGATGAAAGTAGCAACGAGATAAGGAAAAGGATCCAGAAAAAAGCTGCTTTAGGGAATAAGATGCCTTCAATTCTCCGGAACAAAAGAATTGCAAAGAAACAAATAGCACCCGCGTACATATATGGCGAATCATAGCCAAAAAAAACTGCTTTATCAAAAAAAGCCAAGCTAAAGATATACGTGCCAAGCAGCAATTTCAAAATATGCATTTCTGCCTGCTCTATTCGCATATCATCCCCATATGTCCTTTCCTGTAATCAAGGTATCCCTTAATTGTAGCTCTAATAAGATCAAAGCGACCGTTCATCATCCATACGAAAAATTTTGCAGATCTAGATAATATCCAGAAAGAGTTAAATGCCATCCATTGGAAAAGAGAATAATATTTGGCTGCTAAATACGGCCTATTACGTGAAATATAGTAGGTCTGGAGCCATCGAGGACCCTTGGAAGTTGAAGAGCTTACTTTATGGTAGATAACTGAATCCAAATAGGTCCCTAGATCCCATCCCTCATTGATTGCCCTCCAAGAAAAATCCACGTCCTCATAATAGAGGAAATACAATGGATCCAATAAGCCGATAGCTTCGACCAATTCGCGCTTAATCAGCATCGCACAACCTGTTATAAAGGTGCATAGCTTAAGGCCATCATATTTGGGACTATCGAGCGTGTCGATTCCTAAATTATAGCCTGCAACGCGTAGATATCCCAACTTGCCTCCTGCGAACCAAATGCAATCTGGACGGGAATAGTAGCATATCTTAGGACTAAGTATTCCTACTGCTGGATTCTTTATGGACTCATTGACTAGAAGGGTAAGTGCTTGAGCTGGGACAACTGTGTCGTTATTAAGAAGCCAGATATATTTTACGGTCGGATCTCTTAAGGCAAAAATAATGCCAATATTACTGCCTCCAGCAAATCCCATGTTTTTCTTCATTCGAAGGAGGACAAGACTGCGACTATTTAGCGATTCTATTGAATTTTTTTTAGGATTTAGAAGATTGGCCGATTCGATTGTCGATTGGTCATGCTCAATTATAAGAACAGGCTTTATACTTGGATCGAATTCGAAGAATGAAGATTCTACAGGAATCTCCCCTCTAGCCCAAGATTTAATCTTTTCAATAGAGTCGTCACTAGAGCCATTATCCACCACAATAATGTGACAATTAGGATAATCAATTCGCAACAGCGATTCTAAGCACTCAATCGTGTCCTTCCAGCCATTCCAGTTGAGGATAATGATTGCCACTCGGGGCCATTTTGTCTCTTGGATTATTTGTTGCGTCATTCGTCCCTCGTTGCTATAAGAACTAATTCCTCTCCTGAATCATTTTGATGCATGCATTCTGCCAGTTGGAACACAAGTCCCTGCAGTCTGAGTGAAGTTTCTGGTACTTCTGGTGAGATGCCTTTGAGAATACCGTTTCGTTTGATAAGACTACTAGAAACCCATATCCAACGAGCTCCTTTGGCAGTTGTTCGCAATTCTTTTATGGTAAGTCCGGCTAACTCAGCAGAAGTGCGAAGCGACTGAATGGAAAAGAGAAAAAGGTGGCGTGGAGGGTCCCAAGCTAGCCATGCGTCATTCAATATATTTCTTCCAAGACTATTAATGTTAGGTGTGATAACTACTAATTTGCCTCCAGGCTTCAGCACGCGAAGACATTCTTTAAGATAGTTGATGGGATCTGCCACATGCTCAATTACATGATTCATAGTAATTGCGTCAAAATACTTATCTGGATACTTCGCCTCCTCTAAATATCCCTGAAACAGATTGAGTCTTAGGTTCTTGCGTGCAACCATTAGGGCTTCTATATCAGGCTCGATACCTTCTACACTCCAGCCCAGTTGCTTCATATTGCTAAGGAATGCTCCATTTCCGCAGCCAACATCAAGAAGACGGCCTTTCTCACTTGCTTTGAGATAACGTACGTCGCCTCCAGCGATATCGTTTAGTGGGGCAATTTTGCTTAACACTGATCCCAGAATCCGGCTAGATCCATGAATTTGATAGCCAAAACTGGACTGCAAGATGCTTGCTTTTATGCTCTTTCTAAGATATGCAAAAGCTCCCTTTGGATCCCTGGGTAGATCATGCGTGAAGTACTGAAAATAAAGCTTCCCGATGTCTTCTGGGATGGGACGAGGATTGAGCCATGCTAATTTGCATGCAGGACACTGTAAGAGCGACCATGATCCAGGAGCGCAGAAAAGGCGATCTCGAAGGCCATGATAAAGCAGAATCCCTTCATTTCCGCAAAGCAAGCAACTGCGGGTATCCTCTGCCCGAATTCCTTCATTGTCAATCATCAAACGCTCTCCAATATCCTCCTAAGCTTCGTCATGTTGAGAATTGCGCTACGATCTGAGTCATCGAAAATCCGATCCCATACAATCCAGGCAAAGAGGATTATTAGTCCGATCATGAGCAAAGACTGGGCATAAATTGGAAGATCACTCATCAGCTTTTTTAGTGCGTATCCTACTCCAGCTAGGATTATTAGAGAGCACGCAGCAAGAATCGTGCCATTTGTTTCTAATATCCGAGATGAGAAGCCTTGGACTCTGAATGCGGCCCAAAATAGCAGAAGTGCGTCTATAGCCACGCGCAGTGTCCATGCCCCAGCAGCTCCGATTATTCCAAAATTGTTTATCAATATCCAAGCTACAATGATATAAACAGGAAGTTCAATCATATGAAACTTGGCCGGCAGATCAGGCCGTCCTACACCTTGAAGGAGCGCAAAAGGTGCATAGGAAAGAGAGTTGATCAGGACGCCGATGGCAAGTATTTGCAGCGATGCCGTGCTCTCTGAGACAAAGTCGGCTCCAAGCCATATCTGCAGAATCTCTTCGGCAAAAAGCCATATCATAACTACAAAGGCACCTGAGGTTATAAGAATATACTTAACGGAGCGAGCAAAGAGTGTGCTGAGTTTCAGAATATTTTTTTCGCCTTCTAGGGCACTGAACGCTGGGAATAGGGTCATTGTCAGGCTACTGGAAATGATCAAAAGTCGCGTAACCGCCTCATATGGGGCCGTATAGTATGCCACAGCAGCGATTGTAAGAATCGAGCCGATCAAGAATCTATCCAGATACACAAGAATAGGGCCTACAATACTCGTTACCGTAACCCATCCTCCGAAGGAAGCAAGGCGAGAAAATAGATTAAGTGATGCCGAATAATATCTCAACTCAGGACGGATTTGCAGGTTGATCGCGGCAATAGCGATTAAGGCTGCGAGCCTGGCCAGCAGAATCAAAGCAACGATGCCGGGCAAACTTAATCCCAGATAAAGTCCCGCCAGTGGGAGGAGATAGGTTAGAGTGCTGGAAGGGATTTTTATTGCGTTTACCAGGCCGAATCGCTGTGCTGCCTCCAGAACGCCACTAAATGAGCTGGTCAGCATTACCACAGGAATTGCAAAAGCCAGCAGTCGGAAAGTAATCTCTGCTTCGGAAATGAGCGCCGGCGGGATGTTCAGCACCCTTTCAACTAAATAATCAGTCATCACGAACAGAGCCAGTGCACCTATAGCGCCAATAATCGCCTGCACCGTCACTGCGGTCCATATGATCTGCGAGACCCGGCAGCCATCGCCCTTTCCCAGCGCCTCAGCCACAAACTTGGTGGTTGCTCTTCCCAGGCCCAGATCGAATATAGTGAAGTAGCCCATGACCACCCAGGCTAGCGAGAGAAGCCCGAACCGCTCCGTTCCCAGCCCCCGCACCACGAATGGCATGGCAATCACCGCCACCAACAGAGGCAGCGCCTGGCCGATCAAATTTATGAGCGCATTGCGGGCAATCAGGCTGCCGCTGATCTGGATCCCTTGGGCCTGATTTTGATCCTCCGTCAGCTCCGGGTTGCCCTTATCGCCAGCCGTTTTCGCTCACCTTTCTGCTGCTAATCCTGCTGCTTCGCCAGATACGCTATTTTGAAATCGTGCCCACATCCGTTCCCGGCATTCTGCGTCTGCGAGAGACCT
>JAGOLL010000012.1:20396-42137 GCA_017994055.1 Methanothrix sp. | reverse complement strand
TTTGATTTCATCATCTGATGGTATGGTTCATTCTTAGCCTTCCTTGCCATAATACCCTCCCTAAAATATTCCCTTCGGAGGAGATTATAACACAATCCATTATTAATACTTATAGGACACTAAGGAACATCTGGATATAATGATCGTGCCCTTCTCGATGAAGAACTCAACACGATGTGTCCCGACTCTCATTCTATAGAGCGGTGGTCTCTTTGATCATTTCTCTCATTTCTTCAATCGAATAAGGAGGTGCATTCAAGTGAATTATGTAGTGACAATTTGGGCAAATTGGACGCAAATCCGCGATAGGGTCTATCTGATATTCAGAATTAATTTCGGATAAAGGCTTTAGGTGATGAACATGAATACGTCCCGCAGCTATTTCTCCATAAATGTCTGATAAATTTGTGCCACAAACAGAGCACTTGCAGCCATAATGAAGTAAGCACTCTTCTCTGGCTCTAGTACTTCTTTCGTAGGCGTTAATTGGAATCCTCTTTAATGCCCCTTCAAAAATTGGCTTATCTATCTCTTCTGGAATTGTTGATGCATCTTCATCCCAACCGAGTAATTTTATAGCTTCTGCCACAGCGGGCTTCATAATCCACAGCCACTCCTTATCCTCTTTCTCGAAATCAACAAGAACATTGACCTTGAATTCAGGAAGGGGATGCCATCCTAATTTTTCTCCAATCAATCTTCCTAGTGTACCATAATGGAGATTGGCCGCTCCATAACTATCATACCCCATAACCTTAGCCATCATTGAAGCCGTTAAAGTACGATTGGAAGCGTGATAATTAGCAAGCAACATTTGCATATAGTGTGGAGTTATTTTAAGGTCATTGAAGGCGGATGCGTATTCAATTGCCGTAAAATCCGTATTTGCACTAACAAGTACAGATAATCCCTTGCTTACGATATCCTTATAACCAGAGTCTTTTGTTATTGCGATTTGGTTTAGTCTGCGCCAATAATTCTCTTGAATCTTAAAGGCCTTGCCTTGAAGATTTATCTTTAATGGGGACCATTCATCAAAATATGAATCTCCGCGCAGATCTTTTATATTAACCGGATTTTTAAATGCATAAAGTGTTCTATATTCGCAACTATAGCCCCATTCGTGATCTGGTGCTGCGTTGCTCTCTACCTGCAATAAATAGCCTATATCGCTCTTCCCTTTTGCACGCCATAAAAACACCAGGTCTCCTTTCATGGTATCTTTATGGCAGCTCCAGCCACCAAAAGAACCCACAGAATTATAATATTCAGGACGAGTTACCCAAAGCCAATATTGGTGCTCATCTCGTTCGACGTCTTTTGTATTAGTATTTATATATAATTTTTTATTCTCTAATGCAAGAAATCCACTCGTAGCTCCAGAACTATCCAATCTGAGTTTAAGTGCCTTAAACGTTCCTTGGTCAATCTGCTTCACGCATTGACCGCGGATCATATCGATGTCATATCCTTGTTTTTTAATATCATCACATTTTATGTAAGGGCGATCTTGGCCTAGAGGTAGAGCAGTCCATTCACAATCAAGACGTTCAAGAAATTCCATCTCTTCATTGGTGTATCTATGCATAATTTTGAGAGAATGCCCACCAATATAGAAATTTGATCTTAGAATTCCATAGCCTGCAAATCTATGATTTGTAAAAGATGCTACTATCGCATCTCCTTCTTTGAGCTTTCTCAAAGCATTATTATTGCGCTTAGCTCCAATCCAATTACGAGAAAGTGGATAATGTTGGGCTGCTATCTGCATTTCAATCATACTATTCCATGATTCTGGATATAGATCATACATTACTTGGAAGAGCCAGTAATTCATTGTCTACCTCTCGAACAAGCCATCTCTGCTAGACAACATCGATAATAACCTAAAGTTTTTATTTGAAAGATTGCAGAAGCATGAAATGCATTTCTGCGTTCAGGATCTGGTATTTCCCTAGATGCCGCCAATTACTAATCATCCTCAAGGGCGATTTGCTGTTCTCACGAAAAAGCTTTCGGAGAGAATCGATCAATAATTCTGCTATATGTCCAAAACGCCTCTGACACCATCTGCCCTTCGGCTTGTCTCATCTTCCCTTCTCCAATCCATAATATACACTCGCGAGAGCAGCCGCCTTCCGGGAGCCCGGCCCGCCCTCGGGGCCTGCCCGACGGGACGGAGCCCGCCAGGCTGCGCCAGCCTGCGCCGATTGGGGGAAAGCCGCATCGCAGCCCACAGCCCCGGGCACGCCTGGCCTGGGTGGACTCTCGCCATCCTTAAGCCTGGAAGCGCGGGCTGGATATCACAGTCAGCCTTTCAGATAAGGCAGCCCTCTGGAATGCTCTAATCGAGGAGATGGAATTTGATGCTGCAGAGACCGTAGAGCTGGACAAGCTGGCCGAGATAACTCGCAAATGCGGGATATCCTGGGAAGATCTCAAGGCAGAATTGGGCTTATGAAGCGATTTCCTACTCGCCAAGAACATCTGCTCTCCTCTGCTGCCTCCGGGCTCCGGCCCCCTCTGCCCACTTGCCTTCCAGCTGCCACCGCCCCGCGAGAGCAGCCACCTTCCGGAAGCCCGGCCCGCCCTCGGGGCTTGCCCGGCGGGACGGAGCCCGCCAGGCTGCGCCAGCTCATATGCTGGAGAGCCCGCATCGCAGCCAAGGCCGGGGCGCGCCTGGCTTTGGAGGAACTTTCGCAATCCTTATGACTTTCGGTTATTCCGGTTGGCTATCCTTCCTCATGGCTCTATTCCGGTTCGTTTCTTACCCACCAGGATCCATTGGCCCAATCGATGCGATTTCCATCGCTTGATAGCACTCCTTGTAGCCCGTTCTCCCAATCGGTTGCTTCAACTGTGCTGGAATCAATAAATCGGCCACTGGATTGCTGTCCGTTCTCGTTGATGAATGTAAGACCATCTCCATCCTGAATTATCTGACACGGCATACCTTCATTGTAGGGGCCTCCCATGTACCAGGTGCCACCAATATTAGACCTATCGCCGGAGAGACCGCCTGTGCCAGGACAGGGATAGCCGCCCACGGTGCAGGTGCCGGAGCCTATGAATATGGACTCTCCAAAGTCAATCCTGTCCCCAGGTCTGATTACTGCATTGCTCGTGGGCTTTGACCAGGCATTTGTGCATGGGCTGTAATCCGGGTCTCCAGGATTTACCTCAGAGACAAATGTGAACTCTGTCAGAGCATATGTCCCAGCCGGAACCCAAAACTCCGTCACAACAGGGCAGCTCCCTGTGTTCCACCCGGATGGATATCCACAGTCAAATGCAAGGATGATATTGTCTGTGGGAGGAGTCCATTTGCTGCCCACATCCGGATCTGCAAATGCCACTACATTGATGCATACCCCGTGCTCCACATGGAGTGGATAGCCGATGCAGTCCTCCTGAACGGGGCAGGGCTGAAATGGACCATTTGTATTATACTGGTGGCTGTTTTTAACTACAATCCACCCGCCATTTGCCTCCTGCCATTCGCGGTCGGTTTGTGCAGTCACTGCTAAAATCAAGAATAAACTAAATATTATACTGATTGATAAATATTTAATTTGCATGGGATTGTTTATATCTTTATCATATATATACGTTAGCAATACCGATAATGGCTGTCAAAGAATCTCTCCGGGCCTCTTCCCGATCGATATCTTAATGCGTGCATACTTCATTTGCTTCCAGACTGTAGCCCTCTCCTGCCGCCTGCTTTTCATCTGCTGCGCGCCCGAAAGCCGCTGCCTTATGGAAGCCCGGCCCGCCCTCGGGGCCTGCTCGGCAGGGAACGGAGCCCTCATGGCGCGAGCATCGAAGTCCGATGGTGAAGTCCAGACCAAAAGCATGCTGAAAAATCCCGGCTATAGGAATCGATATCCACTTTCTTTTGCGAAGTGACGAAGACCCTGTGATTCCGCCCCTCAATTTCTCTTTCTCTTCTTCCTGCCATCTCCTCTCCGCCCCTTTTCCATCCCCCATCCCCCTGCCGGTCGTTCCGGCACAAGGCACCTTTTCCCGGAGCCTATGAGATCCTCCCTCCCCGCCATCTTCAGCCCCTCTTTGACCAAATCGTAGTTCCTGGGCTCCCGGTACTGCAGCATGGCCCTCTGGATCTTCTTCTCCCTGCCCTTGGGCACATGCACCGGCTGCAATGTGAAGGGATCCAGGCCGGTGTAATACATGGCTGTGGAGACAGTCATGGGGGTGGGGGTGAAATCCTGCACCTGCTCGGTATAGAGTCGCGTCTCCCGCAGATACTCCGCCAGCTCAATCATATCCCCGACCGTGCATCCAGGGTGCCCGGACATGAGGTAGGGCAGGATGTACTGCTCCCTTCCCGACGCCTTGCTCGCAGCAGCGAAACGCTCCCGGAAGGCATCCAAAACCTGCCGGGTGGGCTTATGCATGCACTCGGTTACCCTTGTTACTATATGCTCCGGGGCTATCTTGAGATGCCCCGAGACATGATGACGGCATATCTCCTCTAAATAGGGCGATCCGTCCGCCAGTATCAGATCGTGCCGGATCCCGGAGGAGATAAAGACCTTCCTGACCCCGGGAACCTCTCTTATGCGGCGCAGCAGCTCCACCTGGCGGGAGTGATCCCTGTCCAGGCTGGGGCAGTCCGCCGAGCATAGTCTGTCCGGGCATGCTCCATTTTTCCATCGGGGGCAGGACAGGGAGTACATATTGGCCGTCGGCCCGCCCACATCGGATATGACTCCGGCGAAGCCTTCCATCTCAACCAGCATCTCGACCTCTCTCAGTATGGACTCAATGCTTCTGCTCTGCACAATCCTGCCCTGGTGGTGGGTCAGGGCACAGAAGGAGCAGGAGCCAAAGCACCCCCGGTGGCTGGTGATGGAGAAGCGCACCGGCTCGAGAGCTGGTATCTTCTCCCAGTAAGAGGGATGGGCCGCCCTCTGGAAAGGCAGCTCATATATCCGGTCCAGCTCTTCGCTGCGGAGCGGCCGGGCGGGTGGATTCTGGATGATGACCGTCTTGGGGTGGGGCTGGATCACCCTGCGGCCGTGAAACGGATCCTGCTCCTGATAGTGCAAGGCAAAGGCCCGGGCGTACTCCCGCCTGTCCGCTGCAACCTGGGCATAGCCCGGTATCTCCAGCTCCTCACTGCCCGCCCTCCGGGCCTTCCAGCGGGCTACCTCCTCCTTGACTGCAGTGCCTGCCACATCCCCAATCTCAGAGATCCTCTCTCCCTTATCCAGCCGCCCTGCCACCTCCCTCAGAGTTCTCTCTCCCATGCCGTAGATGATCATGTCCGCTGGCGCATCAGCCAGGATCGACTGGCGCACCGAGTCCGACCAATAATCATAGTGGGCAAAGCGACGCAGGCTGGCCTCGATCCCTCCTAAGATGACAGGGACATCGGGAAAGAGGGCATGGACCAGGTTTGAGTAAACAATAGCTGCCCGGTCAGGCCGGAGCGGGCGACCGCCGGGTGAGTAGACATCATGGCTGCGACGCTTCAGGTTGGCTGTGAAGTGGTTGACCATGGAGTCCACATTGCCGGAGGATATGCCCAAAAAGAGCCGGGGCTGGCCCAGGCGCAGGAAGCCCTCCCGCCGCTTTAGATCGGGCTGGGCTATGATCCCCACGCTGTAGCCGGCGTCCCAGAGCACCCGGCCCACAATAGCCGCAGCAAAAGAAGGATGGTCGACATAGGCGTCTCCGCTGATGAGAACGACGTCAAGCTGATCTATGCCCAGATCCTCTGCCTCCTGTCGAAGCATGGGCAGGAAAGCCGGCTGCTCTCTCATGACTTATGATTAGGGGCCAGGGCGGTCATAAAGCCTTCCCAGAGTTTGGAACCCGTCCCGGTGAAAGATGGTTCAAAAGGATTTTAGCAGGCCGAGCCGGGACAAGTGATCGAGCCTGGATAAGTTTTAAGGATCAGTAGTGAGTAGAATATGGTGGGAAGGGCAATGAATCTGGGATTGAGATTTTCGGCCATGCTGGCTTTGGCTATCCTCTTATCGCTTTCAGTGGCTCTGGCAGCATCAATTGAGGTCCAGCCGGGAGAGAGCATACAGGCAGCGATAGATGGAGCGGCAGCAGGAGATGAGATAATGGTTCAGAGCGGAGCGTACAAAGAGAGCCTGAATATAACCAAGCCTCTCTCTATGATCGGCATCGGATATCCCCAGATCGATGGGGGCTCAGCCGCCAGCACCATCCTCCTTTCAGCCGATGGAGCTGTCATCTCGGGATTTGATATCAAATCCACAAGACGGGCGGGCATCTACATCCTCTCGAATGGAAATGTCATCCAAAACAATACCATCAGCGGCTGTTTGGACGGCATCTTTCTGGATGGCTCAAACTCTAACCATATCGCCTCCAATGATATCAACAACAATACGGCCGGCATCTTCCTCTACACCTCAAATGGAAATGTCATTTCCAACAACAGCATTCGTGACAACCACATCTATGAGGATAGCGATTGCGGCATTGCCCTGGTATGCTCGAGCGGCAATACCATCCGCTACAACCATCTGAACAACAACGGCGATTCTTCTCTAACCTTGCGCTCATCGGTCAACAATACCATCCTGGCAAACAATGTCAGCTCCAACGACTGGTACGGCATATCCCTCACCGAATCCAGCAACTACAACCGGATTGAGAAAAACAATGCCTCAGAGAACAAAGACGCCGGCATATACCTGGACAGCTCCCAGGAGAACATCATCATAGACAATTCCGCCTGGAACAACTCCCGGGGCATATTGCTCACTTATGACAGCAATGACAACCTCCTGCAGGGCAATCGTCTCGCCTCCAATGGCAAGGGCGTGAATCTGGCCAGCCACAGCAGCAACAACACCATCGAGAATAACACTGCGATAAAGAACGGATACGGCATCTATCTCTCCTTCTCCTGCGGCTGGAATGCAGTGTTTGCCAACCACCTCATAAACAACGACTACAACGCCTATGACCTGGGAAAGAACAATCGCTGGGACAACGGCACAACCGGAAATAGCTATAGCGGCCTGGGAGAGACATATTACATTCCTGGGGGAACGGCTGTGGACAGGCACCCCCTGGCCGAGGCTGAGATCTGACCGATTGTTCTGTTTGTCCCTATCAATCTCTGAAAAAAAGAAGCATAAGAAACCAACTACAAAAAAACCGCCGGGGCAAGAGCCTGTCTTGCAGGCCCGTCTATGCCCCCGATCTCCTTAAAATGATCTGATCCGCCTCAGATGAACTTTGGCCTTTCTGAGAGCATCATGGCCAGGGGCAGTCTGCGCCAGGGCTTGCCCGCCGTCTCGGCAGATACTCTGGCCTTTAGATCCGCCGGGTTCATCTTGACCTTGGCCGGGGACTTTGGCGTCGACTCTGCCCTCACAGTCACAGTCATATCGCCCGAGGCCAGCTCCTCGTCGCCTATGACCGCCACATAGGGTATCCACTCCCGCCCCGCATCGCGGATCTTCTTGCCCACCGTCTCGTCGCGATCGTCGATATCCGTGCGCAGCCCCAGTTCGGAGGCGATTTCAAGAGCCCTGGCCTGATGCCTCTCCGCCACAGGTATGATTCTCACCTGGGTGGGGGAGAGCCAGGTCTCTAGCATGGGCAGCTTTCCCTCTTCGGAAAGGCGGGCCGCCTTCTCCAGCAGGGCGTACATCACCCGCTCGATGGCTCCCGACGGCGAGCAGTGCAGAAGGATGGGCCTCTGCCTCTCTCCCGCCTCATCCACATAGGTCATGTCGTAGCGTTCTGAATTCTCCACATCTATCTGCACCGTGGACAGAGCACTGGCTTTGTCCAGGGTGTCCACGAAATTGAACTCGAACTTGAGCACGAAGTAGAAGAACCTCTCATCCCACATCTCGATAAGGACCGGCTTTTCTACTATACCCACCAGGCCCTCAATGAACTCCCGGTTCTGGTCATAGAATTCCCTGGTGAAGCGGATGGCCACCTCATAGTCGGCCACATCCAGGCCCACCTCTTTTAAGAGCGCAATGCTGGCCTGATACTGCTTTCTGAATTCCTCCATGGCCGATTTCATGTCCCGGGTCAGGGTGTGCATGTCGGGCATGGTGAAGGCCCTCAGCCGGCGGATGCCCACCAGTTCACCTCTCTGCTCCCGGCGGAAGGAGTATCTGGTGATCTCCACCATCTTCAAGGGCAGGGACCTGTAGGATACGGTCATGTCATGGCCCATGAGAAACTGGCCGAAGCAAGCGGCAAAGCGCAGAAAGAGCTTCTTCTTGTCTGCCTCGATCTGGTATTGCCTGGCCGGAAAGCGGTCCAGGTACTTCTTGAGGGTGGGGTGCTCCATATCGTACATGATGGGCGTCTCCACCTCCATCGCTCCCATGTCCGCCGCCTTCTCCAGGACAAAGCTCTCCAGCAGGCTCTTGATCATGCGGCCTTTGGGATAGTAGCGCATGTTGCCCGGATCGGAGCCCGGTTCGTAGTCCACCAGCTCCAGGCGCCTCATCAGCTCTACATGAGGCGGCACCCGATCCACCGCCCGGGCCTTGGAGATCTCATAGTTGGCGAACTTCTTAAGATTCTCCCGGCCGGTGAAGTCGAACTTGTCTGCGTCGATGAGATTGCCTTCCTGGTCCAGCACCTTCCAGTAGGAGACGGCCTTGGCTTCGGACTTGAGGGCCTGGGAGACCACCTCCCCCTCGCCCAGCCGGATGGAGCGGGATAATTCAGATAACGGATGGCCCTTGCAGCTTATGATGAAGGCTTTGTACCAGCCGAAGGGGGCGCGCATGACCTCATAGTCGGAGGATAGCGTCTCAGCCAGCCCTTTTAGGATCTTGACTGCTGTGGCGGGGGTGGAGAGCTGGGCGCTCAGGTGGGCATAGGGATAGATCATGATCCGGCCGGCGTGCACCTGACCGGCCACATCGGCGATCTGCTTGGCGCCCTCGGAAATGACGGCATCGGGGTCATCCTCGTCGAACTTCTCCACAGCGATGAAGGCGCAGAGGGCCTCCTCCAGTCTACCCTTTTTTTCCTGGTCAGCTATCTCTTCCGCCATCTTGGTGGGCCGCTTGGCCTCGAACTCGATGAAATCAGAGTGGATTAAGAGCAATTGCAATAGTGGTCACCTTAACGGGGGAGAGGAGGGCGTGGGGGTAGGTAAAGGTTTCGACATATGGGAAAGACTGAGCTTTTCTGATACTATTTCTAGGATGAAAATCATAGAACCATGCCTTAAAGGCGCAGATATGCTGCTATGCAAAGCCTATTAACCGTATAATCGACACTAATGTCATAATGGACTTTGCGGACATCTATCCCTTCATAGTGGCCCTGCTCATAGGCGCGCTAATAGGCACAGAGAGGCAGAGGCGGATGATCGAGGACAGGGTCCGGGGGGTGGCCGGCCTGCGCACCTTCATCCTCATCGCTCTGCTGGGCAGCCTCTGCTCTGCTCTGGCCCAGCATTACGGCTCTGGCTTTGCCATAGCCGGCATGGTAGGATTCACAATCCTGGCGGCGGTGGGATATGCCACCTCGGTCAGCCTTCTGGGCAGGGTGGACTTCACTGCCGCAGTGGCCACTGTGGTCACATTTGCCCTGGGAATGCTGGCCGGCTTTTCCGAGAGCACCATCCTGGCGGTGGCCCTGGCCATCATCACCACCTGGGTCTTGGCTACAAGGAGCATCACCCATCGCTATGTAGAGGCATTGAGCGAGACGGATCTGCTTGACACTCTCAAGATGGGCATAATCGCTCTGGTCATCTACCCCTTCCTGCCGGAAGAGGCAATCGATCCCTGGGGCGTTTTAAATCCCCGCCAGGTCTGGCTTTTCGTGGTCATGGTCAGCCTCATCGGCTATGTGGGCTATATCCTCATCCGCATCCTGGGGACAGAACGGGGCCTCAGCCTCACCGGCATTCTGGGCGGCTTGGTCTCCAGCACTGCCGTGGCCTCATCCATGGCCGCGGAGGTCCGGGAGAGCCCTCAGATCCTCTCTTCAGCCGTCTTCGCCACTGCCATTGCCAGCTGCACCATGTTCCCCCGGATACTATTGATAGTGCTGGTCGTCAATCGCAATCTTTTCTTCGCCCTTCTGCCTCCGCTGCTGCTCATGACCCTGGTGGGCTTCTCCCTGGCCTATCTATTTGCAAGACAGAGTCCCTCTCCGGGAAGGGATGTCAAGGTCAAGGATCCCTTCCGCATCATACCCGCCCTCAAGTTCGGAGCCTTCTTTGCCTTTATTCTGGTCCTCTCCAAGCTAGCCAATGTTTACTTCGGAGATGCCGGGCTTTATGCCGCCGGCATAATATCGGGGCTGGCTGATGTGGATGCCATAGCATTGACCATGGCCTCTCTGGCCGGCACCTCTCTCCCCCATAATGTGGCTGTAACTGCCATCATACTGGCAGCTATAACCAATACTCTGGTCAAGCTGACCATCACCTTTGTGCTGGGAACAAGGCAGTTCGGCCTGCGGATGGCCCGGATATTCCTGCCCATAAGTCTAGTGGGCCTGGCTGCATTGCTATTCCTGAGGTAAAAAGGATAGCAGAATACTGCCAGGCATTCTCGCTCGCCTCTCTTGGGTCCATGGGCAGGATTGAGGTGCTGCAGGACCCCAATAACAAATTGCCTGCATCATTCTATCTTTTAGCTTCCGATCTTCTCTGGTCATCCTCAATCTTGAGGGACAAAGTATACTGAGCCTGCCGCACGATGATTTCTTCCATCATAACAGGAACCTGTGGTGGACCCAGTGACACGATGCAGCGCCTCACATTTGTTGCACCAGCGCCATTGGCTCTGCGTCAGCGTGCTGGGGAGGATCTTCAAATGGTATATCGAACTTCCCTCACGACTATGCATTCCTCCCTCGCTGCATTTCCCGTGATCGAAGACTACGATTGGTGGCTTTCCAGCTTTTTCTTCCATATTCTTTGGGAAATAAAACAGGCTTTGGCACTTTTTGCACCAGCGCCAGTGTGGCTGGTGAGAGGGGATCTTTTGTGCTTGATCTGAGTAAGGTTCATAAATCAAGCTGTAATTCTCCCCGCTTGCTTCTGTGTGGGTCTTATTATCATTCGGGCACTTCCCATTATTAGATCCAAAGAACAGTCCCTGGCACTTGGTACATCGCTTCCATCCGTGCTGGAACTTGACTACCGGTATCTTTGCAGAATAGGGAACATAGTTTGGCCAATTGCTGCCGATCATGCTGGGAACAACCGTCAGGGTAATCTCTTTGATATCCTCCGGCAGTTTATCAAGGCTAAATGTCGCTTTGCCCTGGCTATCTGTGGTTTTGCTCTGTAGAATTCGCGGATCATTCTGAGATGTGGTCCATCCTCCCATGATCGTCACGCTTTGAAGAGATAAAGCTCGATCTTTGCAGGAGACTGAGATTTCGAGATTCTGGCTGTCTTTGGATATGTCCAGATAATCCGGATGAACGACCTGGTATGTTTCAGGAACCTTCGTCCAGACAAGCATTTCCGGATCTCCATATAAAATCTGGACGTAGATCGAATACATGCATGAAAACTCAAAGTCTTGATTTCCTGCGGCAGGTCCAACTCGTCCATACTTCTTCAGATTCTTCCAAAATTGCTTTATCTGATAATGTCCCCCCCCAACCCCCATACGAACACATCCAATGTACGCCACAGCGCCGCCCTCAGGGTGCAGGACAATCTCTTCGCCCAGCGATCTGGTACCGAAGTCTGGTTGCGCTGTTGAACATGAGTCGGCAGCAGCGATAAAGTAATTCCCCTTATTATTAAAATCATCACGTGCTCCAGGGCTTTCACCCCTCCACCAGACCATGCAGCAGCCGTCCGGATGACCGTGTCCTTTCAGGCTTACAAAGTGAGATCCTCTGTTTAAGGCAGCTCGGATGTTATCAACAGTCAGCGGCTCTGCGAGCGGAGAGGCTTGAACACCTATGTAATCGCCGTAATATCGTTCAATTCTGTTGAAGCCTTCGAATTCGCTATTTATAACGCTGAGAATCTCTTCTGACTCAGGAGTTGCCTTGCGACCTACAAGGGTATATTTGCCATCCACAAGGGCTAATACATCAAACCATATTATCCTCTGAGGTGAGGCAGGAAAATTGCCGGTTATCTTCACAAATTCAGTCGGATCTTTTGAATAAACAAATTGATTATCTTTTCCCTTTTTAACAAAATCCCAGCATGGACCGATGACATCTCCTCCCCTGATTACCTGAACGTCCTTCCCATATGCTCGTTCCTTATTGTTGAGTCTCACTACTACATAAGGTCCTTTTGTCGGATTTGTCTTTAAGTAATCAACCAGTCTTGATTGCAGGTGGACCAGAATGCTAGAACCACCAGGCAGTGTGACAAATTCTCCATTCTGAGGCGAAAACGGTGACAATGATGTGATCCGATCCTGAAATTCCTTATTTTCCACTTCGTCCCAGAGATCAGCACCCATTATGACCTTCTTTAGGTAGTTTGGATCAACAGCTCGATTTCCATCTTTTTCCGGTGTCACAAGGCGTTCGTAGGTCAAGACCTTGTCAATAAAGGATTGAGCATCTGTAGTACTTTCCACAGGAGCACGCCCTACCCATATGTCAGGATTGTTTGCATCAAGGCTATCTATAGTAACGTCTTTTTGCCGGATATCATCCCAGCGGTGCTGCCCATATAATCCATTATCCTCTTTATCAAAGTCGTGTTTGCGGGAAGCATTCGGTTCGGAGACCATGCAGGCGTAGTAGAGGTCGGAAGGAATGAGCCTATCAGGCTCAATTGCCCAATAGAAATCATCGTCTATAATTGACTCAGGTCCACTAACTATGAGGTTGCATGCCTCCGAGCCCTTTGGGGTCTCAGGGTAATCCTTTTCGATTTGATATTTTTCAGGCGTCAAACTTGGATTGCCATCTAAGTCTTTGAGTGGAAGATAATCCTTGGTTGCAAAGTACCAAACATAACGATAGATCGCATTTTTATCTTTCTTAAAGGGTATCTTTTTCCCATGTGAGTTAAACAGCAGACTCTCCGAGTTGGGTGTCCAATATCTGCTATCATGACATAGACGAGCGTTATTTCCCACTAAAACACGTCCTCTCGGAGGTGGATTTGTCTTTGAAACATCATATTTTTTAGTATCTATATTTCCATAATCGGAAAAATCCCAGGCAGGATACTTTCCATCGAGTACAATATGACTAAGCAAGCGACGCATAGGGACAATTCTATCGGAGCCTCCTATCAGGAGATAATCGATCTCCCATTCGTCGTATGCCCATTTGACGAAGTTGCGAATAACCTCCTGCACATCTCGTGCACCTCCCTTGTCGGTAAAGTCTCCGTATTTTC
Organism: Methanothrix sp.; assembly: GCA_017994055.1. GTDB lineage: Archaea > Halobacteriota > Methanosarcinia > Methanotrichales > Methanotrichaceae > Methanothrix. The sequence goes on along the minus strand of JAGOLL010000012.1, from coordinate 28,795 downwards.
TTTTTACAATATCCATGACGGTCACGACTCTAGTGCGCATGCCGCGGGAGGTCTTCCATTTAGCAAGCCTTTCAAACTGTTCTATAATACCCGTTCCATTGGCCAGGGGCTGAGCATCCTGTTCCGTCGGGGCATGAGAGAGCGTCCCAGGCCACATGTGTTCATCGGTGATTATAAGACACTCTCCTCGTGTTTTCTCAATTCTGAAGTTTGGAATGCCTAGATCCTTGGCCATGAAGATGTAATCTTGATCCATCAAACGCTGCAACCGTTCCAATCGGTTCTGCTTGAATACCGGACCGGCAGATAATGCGGGAGAAGGCGCTTTCATAGGCTTAGACTCCTGCAATTCATAGCAAACAGCGTAACGTAAATCTGGATAGAAAATGAAGTTGCTATTAACGGGATCAAACTGAATTGGATGCACAATAATGCTCATAATCTGAACGGATTCTTTATTTGATATTGATCCTTGGAAGACCAATTTTTCTGGATATAGATCCGTCCTTTTAAAGTAGCCGGAATTGACCGGCATAGGAGCCTCCTTTTTTGAGAAGAATTGGCCAGTATATTCCGAGAGGTCATTTGTTTCTGGAGTCTGAACCGCAAAGGGATTTACCTTTTCAGGCAATCGGATGGGCTTGCCGGGCTGCACCTCTAGTTTAAGGACCTTTGCCCCAAGCGGCAGGACGATATAGTGCGTCTTTCTCGGTAACGATGGCGAACCTATGGGGCCATTGTTTTCCCAATCTGCCAGACGCGGGACGTCGAAATCGCCAGCTTTTTCTATATTTAGATCTGCCCTTGAGAGATTCACTGCGGCTTCGACCTTGCCATCAGGTCTGGAAGGAGAGACAGAACCCAATTGTTGGCGCGGGATCTCAATTTCGATCTGCTCTTCAGATCTTTTGCCCCACTGCAACGTTTGTGCAGTGTCTAACAAGAAACGAAAAGGCGGTGCAAGTATACGGAAGAATATCTCCGGAGGAGACTTAAGCATATCTGCTGTTTGGATTTCCTGATAAATCATTTTGAAACGTCCTTCTTTATCAGTTTTTGTAGTTTTCAGCAGATTATCATATCTTCTTTTTTTATCATAGGCACGAACAATTAAGCCTGGCACTCCAAGCTTGCTCTCGCTCTCACAAATGCGTCCTGAAATTGTGAAACTCATTCTCTCACTCCTTGACTTGGCACAAAAATGGGTCCATCACAGACCGATTTTTCATCCTCATAATTACTATTAATTATGAAGGTCTTCCTGGTTAACTAATTAATTGTATTCGTATATTAACTTATCCTAAAAATCATAATTTTGCAGAGTCCAGAAATTATTTGCCTCCCATCTGAGCTCATCAATGAGATGTCGGCAGATTTGCATATCCAAAAGCTAGTAGAAAAACGCTGGCGACAAGGCATACATCCCCTTCAAAAAGAACGTGACTGGGAAGAGCGGGCGGTTATGCCATCTGGAAGAAGATGTCCCATTAATTCCAGATCAACCGCGACGAGTTCATAGAGCACTAACACAAGAGGAGTGCTATAGAGGCTACCAATGCTGCCCTCAAGCACAAGTTCAGAGAAACTCTAGAATCCAAGAATCCCGTTTCCTAAGTAACCGAGTTGTTAGCTAAATTATTTCGTGCAAATTAACCTTGGAAATCAATAAAATGTACGAAATAAGATACAACCTGAGCTTCGACAACTAAAGTCTGAGGCCTGCAAGATGAAACGGGAAAACGAATCCATGAGTATAGAGAACCCGAATAGATAAATATGGGCCCGACGCGATTCGAACGCGTGATCCCCGCCGTGTAAGGGCGATGTCATAACCAGCTAGACCACGGGCCCTGCCTATGAATATCTCCTGGTTATATTAGATCTTATCGCTCCCCTGCCAAAAAAAAGGCAGGCGGGGAATTGAGCCGGCTTGGAGCAGCAGCATCCCCGCATATATTTTTTATGCCTTCTTATCCCGGATGAACATCCCCGTCTTGGTCTCATCCAGCACCTTTTCCGAGGGCTTTTTGGTGACCAGGCTCACCAGTATCATCGCTGCCACGGACAAGATGAAGCCGTACATGCTGGGGTGCATGGGCAGAGCAGGTATGACCTTGGTGTACTGGGCATAGCTGATGATGGATATCCCCACCAGCCCCACGATCATGGAGGCTATGGCTCCCTCCCGGGTGGCCCGCCGCCAGTACAGCCCGGCAAAGAGAGGGGTCACAAAGCAGGCCAGCATAACACCTATTCCCATCCAGATCAGCCAGGCTAAAAGCTCAGGTGGATTGGACCAGGCCAGGTAGAGGGTGATAACAGTGGAGACGCCGATGGCCACTCTGCTCAGAAGGGTGATGGACTTCTCCGAGGCCTCCCGGTTGATGAACTGCTTGTAGACATCCCAGCTGACATAGCTTCCTATGGTCAGCATCAGCCGGTCGGTGGTGGACATGACCGCGGATAGGACAATCACCGCCACAATTGGGGCGAATATGTCCGGGAAGACATGTTCAGCCGCCACGATGAAGCTATAGTCGGCAGGATTGCTGACATTGGTGGGCAGGGTGATCATGCCCTCCTCTACCATGGACCGGGCGGCAAAGCCGGTGATCTTGCACAGGTACATGATCACCGCATAGATGACGAATGCCGCCAGAGGCGACCACTTGAAGTACTTATTGTCCTTGGCCGCCAGAACATTGTTGACCACATGGGGCGCAGCCGCCAGGCCGAATGCCAGCAAGAAGAAGAAGGAGAAGAGGTACTGCGGCGTTAAAAAGGCGTACTTGGCATAGGGCGGATGCACCTGGGGATACCAGAGATGAGTCATGTTCACATCTATCTCTGCCAGGACCAGGTTGATATGCTCCAGTCCTCCCGCAGCGGCTATGACCGCAGGAGCGACCAGCAGGACCCCGACCAGGATCATTATCCCCTGCACCAGCGAGGCCATGCCTATGGCATAAAGCCCCCCCAGGACGGTATAGACCATGACTATCGCTGCGCCTATGACCAGAGCCCATTGATAGGGTATGTCGAAGAGCCAGGACAGGACCATGCTTATGGAGATGTACTGGCCAACCAGGTAGATGATGGAGATTAGAATGCCGATTACAGCCGATGTGCCCCGTATTCCCCGCGGGCTGTAGAAGCGGTGGGCGAAGTAGTCCTGCACGGTGACATAGCCGGTCTTGGCCGCCACAGAGTGCAGCTTGGCTCCGAAGAAGAGTATGCAAACCGCGGCGCAGAGGGGCACGAAGATCTGCTCCCAGATGCTGGGCCAGCCGGTGGCATAGCCGAGGCCGGCCACCCCCAGTATGGTCATGCCGCTGCATATGCTGGCCACAACCAGGAGGGTGAATGTCCAGAAGCCCAGGTTCCTTCCTGCCACCAGGAAGTCCTCAGAGTTCTTGATCTTCTTCGAGGCCAGAGCTCCTATTCCCACCAGGCCGACGAAGTACAGGATGACAATGATAGTTCCCAATAGGTCCAAGGCTATCACCACCTCAAGGCCCAGATAAGGAGCAAGAGTGATATGGCCACAGGCACGATAATTATTCCCATAAAGGTATCAGTAGGCAGTCCGACGATCGTTTAGAGTCCCTCCTTTGTGTGACTTTGTCGCATCGACATTGTCGCATATTTGTCATGCCAACCTGTCACGTGATAGCATGATACAATTTGGCATTTTAAAGCTTTTCATTCCTATGTGAGAAAGTTTAATAGTGAGGCAGCTTTTGCTTAAGTGATGATGCAAGGACTTTCACCGAAGGGGACGGAGCTGAAGAGCCTCTGCCAGAGGGCGGCAGGAGCGGCAGCCTCTGCCATCCGGGAGATGGCGGGAAGCGATGCTGCAGCGGAGATTGTCCGGATGGGAGCTGACGGCACCCCCACCAAGAGCATCGACCGGGCGGCTGAGGATGCGGTTTTGGATGCGCTCCGCGCCTCCGGCCTGGGCTTTCGGGTGCTCAGCGAGGAGGCAGGCGAAGCCCTGATCGGAGATGGGGAGGACTATTTCCTGCACCTCGATCCTTTGGACGGCACATTCAACGCCATAGCCGGGATTCCCTTTTACTCCGTATCCATCTATGCCAGCCAGAGCGACTTTCATTTCGGCTATGTCTGCGACCTCTTTCGGGGCACAGCCTATTTTGCCGAGAGCGGTCGGGGGGCCTACGGGGAGTCTGGCGGGCGGCTGCATGTCTCCTCTAATGCCGATCTGCCCCATTTCAGCCTATCCGCCTATACCCTGCGGCCCCATACCGGAAGGATCGCCGGCGTTGGGGATGTGGTGCGACGCATTCGTACCCTGGGAAGCACCGCCCTGGAGATGGCTCTGGTGGCCTCGGGCCGGCTGGATGCCTTTGTGGACCTGCGGGAGATGATGCGGGTGGTGGATGTGGCGGCGGGAAAGCTGCTCATAGAGGAGGCGGGTGGGATTGTTACCGATGCCGACGGAGAGCCCCTATGCCTGGATGGGAATATGTGGCAGAAGAAGGATCTGATAGGCTCAAACGGCCTGTGCCATTCCGAGCTTCTCCGGCTGATAGGAGGTGGCCGAGATTAAGATCGGCTTCGTCTCCCGGCAGCAGCCGGAGTCGGTTCAGCTGGTGGGAATGCTCATTCAGCAGATCCAGTCTGAGGGCCTGGGGGTGGAGATCTATGTGGACGAGGACATAGCGGTCCAGATCGGCAGGCAGGGGACCAGCGTGGCGGAGATGGAAAGAAAGAAGGTCGACTTCATCGTCTCAGTGGGCGGAGACGGGACCATTCTGCGCACCATCCACAAGATGGCGGACCCGGTTCCCATACTGGGGATAAACATGGGCACGCTTGGCTTTTTGGTGGATGTGGAGCCCAAGGATGCCATAGAGACGCTGAAGAGGCTTTTATCCGGCTTTGTGGTGGATGAGCGCTCCCGGCTCAAGCTGCTGCTCAATGGGGTATGCATGCCCCGCGCCACCAATGAGATCGCCTTTCTTACCGCCAGCCCGGCCAAGATGATCGAGTTCGAGATAATCGTGGATGGGGCACTGATGGAGGACTTCCGGGCCGACGGTGTGATTGTGGCCACATCCACCGGCTCCACCGCCTATGCCATGTCCGCCGGCGGTCCCATAGTCGATCCCCGGGTGGATGCCATCGTCCTGGTGCCCATGGCCCCCTTCAAGCTCTCCTCCCGGCCCTGGGTGATTCCAGGAGACAGCGTGATCGAGGTTCGGCTCAAGCTGCCGGGCAAGGAGGCCCTGGTGGTGGTGGATGGGCAGACCTCCCATACCATATCCTCCCATGACCGGGTAGTAATCAGCAAGGCCAAGAAGCCGGCCAGGTTCGTCAAGGTGGAAAAGGACGGATTTTACGCCAAGGTCAAGAGCAAGCTGACTTGAGGAATTTGTTGGAAGCCTGCCGGGCTATCTTCCCTCCCCGGCAGCTAATTGTTATTGAGCCTCTCTCTGCATTATCCTCAATGCAGATTCCCCACCAACTCTTTAGATCTCGTAAGGTCGGAAGCCAACTCCGCTTTTTCTTAGTATAACTTTTTAAATAGCCAAATCTGCTTCTTAGAGCCCTTTCTAGATCCTCCAGATCTCTTTAGGAAGGCGGGTCAGGCACTCTGATCCTCCTGGTCGAACCAGGTAGGTGTCCTCCACCCCCACCACACCTTCTCCGGGATAGATCATCTTGGGCTCAATGGCTATGACCATATTCTCTTCTATCTCCTGATTTAGAGGCCCGATCACGGGATACTCGTCTATCTCCAGGCCAACTCCGTGGCCCACAAATCCTGCTTTTTTGCCCGGCGGCCCGCCCAGATGCTCGCTATATCCCAGCCTCTTGCCCTCCGCCTCCTCGATATCCCAGATCTCCCGGCTGACTCTTCCCGGCAAAAGCTCCCGAACAGTGGCCTCCTCGATCTGCAGGGCGGCCTGGTGCGCCCTTTCCATCTCCGGGGAGGGACGGCCCAGACAGAATATGCGGGTCTCGTCGGCAATATATCCGTTATAGCATCCGGCATAGTCCACCAGCACCGTCTGGCCACGCCTGATACGGGCGAATCCCGGACCCTGGGGCAGGAACAGGGACATGCCCTTTCCACCGGTAGGAGATGATACATAGCTGGGATAGGCAGCGCTCTCCCCGGCCATGAGATGGCCCATGGGAAGGCTGTGGTTGAACCTTCTGAATGCCACTCTTCCCGGATGGCCGGAGAGCCTCAGGCTCTTCTCAACTTCAGCAGCCAGATCGATCTCCCGCATACCTTCCCTGAGATGATCAGCAATGCCTGCGATTGCCGCATCCAGATTCTCTGCCGCTCTACGGATGAGGCCGATCTCATATTCCGACTTGACCGATCGAATGTGCTTGATGGTCTCGGAGATGTCCGAGATGGCCAGATCCTCTCCCAGGGAGCCGGCTAGCCGGAGGCAATAGCTGTAAGGCAGCATATCCAGCTCCAGGCCGATCCTGGCCCCCGAGGGGATGCCCAGATCCTTCCGGAGGGACCGGAGGCTCTTCTGTGGCTGGGGCGACATGGCTGCCTCCTCAGCAGCCCGCTCCAGGCTCTTCTTGATCATCAGTCTGGGCAGGCCGTCCCGGGGGATGTAGATAAGGCCCTCCTGTGTTGTGCCCGAGAAATAGCCCAGATTGATGGATCCCAGGATGATGACACCGGTCAGATCGCCCATATTCTCCTGTAGCCTCTTGATCCGGGCCTCAATCTCACCACGGGGTGTCAAGATGTAATTGCTCTCTTTCATTTTCCGATCTCCTCCTCCAGGTCCTGAAGATACTGCTTTAGCACTGCACCCCTCTTTGCGGCAAGCCTCCTTGCGGCTGAGGTATGCATGCCCGATTCCAATTTCAGGAGCTTTCTATAAAAGTGGTCCAGATTCCATCGTTTGTCATCGGGCTCCCTCTCCCGGCAGAATGGATCCTGAAGATGGTACATCTCTCTTCCTAAAGCTCCGCCGGTGACAAAGAGGCGGGCGATGCCAATAGCCCCCATGGCATCCAAACGGTCGGCATCCTGGAGGATCCTGGCCTCCAGGGTGGTGGGAATGATTCCCCGGGAGAAGCTGTGCACCTCCACGGCATAGAGCACCTTATCTATTCTATCCCCGTCCAGTCCCTTGACTTGCAGAAAGGCGCGCGCCGCTCCCAAGCCAGCTTGGCCAGCCTGCTCTTGTCCTGATTCAAACCCTTTTTTCGATCCCAGATCATGAAGCAGAGCGGCTGGCAGCAGCACCCTCATGTCAGCCTTCTCCTCTTCCTGGCCGATCTTCCTAGCCGTCCTGTAGACCCTCAGGATGTGGCTGAAATCATGGGCCGGATCGGCCTGCTGGTAGAGGGAGCTGATATCATCCAGCCAGGGGCTCGGATCAAAGTCGTCAGAAGCCATCGGGAGTTGATTGAAATCCTGGAGATAAATAGTCTAGCCAGGATTATGGCAATGTCAGCTTTAAAAGGATGTAGATGCTTATGATGTCGGTAATCAGACAGTCTAAACTCTCTATATGATACTATGTCTGATGGGAATTCTTCATTCTGCAGGCTAAATGAAAGAAGCATAATCCTTCTCAGAGGAAAGCAATGCCAATACTGGCTAGAAGGTTGATTAATTTTAAAATGTGGTCTTATAGAAAAGATTTAAATGTATTGCGCTAAGATACTATAATGTGAGATAATGGGACATTCTGGTTCACCAAAGCGAAAAACAATTTGCTTGGTCATCTATATTTTGCTCGTTTTGGTCAATGGCCAGAATTTCCCTAACTTTCCAAAATCATCTCTGGATGAGGGCTTTTCCGGAGACGTGAGCAGATTTTTTCTTAAACCCTCTCCAATAGCCGATGAGATCTCCGGCAATGTGGTCGGGCCCAAAAAAATGCCGGGGATAGACTTCACCAGCATTCAGGAGGCTTTAGATCAATCCAATCCCGGCGAGACGGTCTATGTTGTGAGCGGAGAGTATCAAGAGAGCATCAATCTGAGCAAACCAGGCGTTATCCTTCGGGGAGTCGATACTGGTGAGGGGGCACCAGTTGTATCTGCCGCAGGAAACAGCAGCACCATTACCATCACCGCCAGTAATTGCACCGTGGACGGTTTCGTGGTGATGAATTTAGGGATCCAAGGAGTTGAAACGCCACAATATACGCCTGCTGAGACTAAAGATGTTGAAACAACACGAGGTACGCCTACCGAGACAAAAGATGCTGAAACAACACTGGGTACACCTGCCGAGACAAAAGAAGCTGAAACAACACTAGGTACACCTGCCGAGACAAAAGATGCTGAAACAACACTGGGTACACCTGCCGAGACAAAAGATGCTGAAACAACACTGGGTACACCTGCCGAGACAAAAGATGCTGAAACAACACTGGGTACACCTG
>JAGOLL010000012.1:0-20296 GCA_017994055.1 Methanothrix sp. | reverse complement strand
ACAAAAGATGCTGAAACAACACTGGGTACACCTGCCGAGACAAAAGATGCTGAAACAACACTGGGTACACCTGCCGAGACAAAAGATGCTGAAACAACACTGGGTACACCTGCCGAGACAAAAGATGTTGAAACGCCCCGAGCTACACCTGCCGAGACTCGGTGGATTGGAATCGCAGTCCTCTCTGACGGCAACACTATATCCAATAATGCCATCACCGGCTGCAAAGGCAATGGACTGGAGTTGAGCCGGAGCAATGGCAATACTATTCAGGGAAATAGGATATCTAATAATGGTCTGGATGGAATCTCCCTGAGTGGCTCCTCAGACAATATCCTCTCATCCAACTCGGTTACAGAAAATGGAATGAACGGCCTCTATCTGCAGGACTCGGACAACAATATCATCCGAGGGTCCTTATTCTTGAATAATAAGCTGGAAGGCATCCTGCTGATCAATTCAAATGGTAACCTCATAGTTGATAACGTATATGACCGCATCAGAGAAGAAAATTCCAAGAATAATATTATTAATGGAAATAAATTGATGACTGAGGTAGACATTTCCGGCAATATCGACATCAATATAGATGAGCCGGAGCCACCTGGACCGAAGCCACCTGAACCTTTCCCTGATGATGATATCTGCTATATCCTGGTGCATCCCGGAGAGAGCATCCAGAAGGCCATAAATCGAATCTGTCCGGGTGGGATTATAGAGATCCTCAGCGGAACATATCCAGAGACGCTCCGGGTAGATAAGGCGGGCATAGTTCTGAGGGGAATCGGAGAGGTCTTCCCTGTGGTCTCCGGCAATGGTGTGGACAGCACAATTGCACTGATCAGTTCGGAAGTGCTTATTGAGAACCTGGTGGTGACCGAATCCGGCAACCCCCATGCAGGAATAGATCTAAAGGCCTCTGGTTGTATCATTAAAGGATGCCGGCTAGTAGACAATAGCGGCTATGGTATCTCGGTCTCCTCGGATGGCAGCATAATAGCTCAGAACACCATAGAGGGCAACGGCATGGGGGGCATCCTCCTGCAAAGCTCCCAAGACTGCCGGATCAATCTTAACAGCGTAGGCAGCAATGGAGGTGACGGCATCTCCATCGAGACCTCCAGCGGCAATGCCATCTCGAGCAATAACGCTATTGGCAATTCGGTTAGTGGCATAAGACTCTCATCCTCCAACTACAACTCCATCTCGGACAACACTATCAATGGCAACACCTATACTGGCTGCCGCCTCCTCTCTTCTAGCGGAAATGCCATCTACCAGAACACCTTCGATAATATCAACAACGCCTGGTCCGATTCAGAGAATACTTGGTACTCACCAATCGAAATCGAGTACAAGGGCAATATAACTTACGTCGGAAACCACTGGTCCGACTACGAAGGCAGGGACTACGACGGTGACGGGATCGGAGATACGCCCTACAGCATTCCGGGCGGATCGGAGAACGACAGCTACCCGCTGACGAACGCCTCAGGCCCGAGAATCCTTACAGTCTGCGCTTCGGGTTGCGACTATACCAACATCCAGGCAGCTATCAATGCCGCTTGTCCCGGCGACATCATAGAGATTGAGAGCGGCAATTACCCCGAGAACGTCGTTGTGAACAAGACTATGATCCTTAGGGGAACGGGCAGCGACACAATAGTTGATGGGAAAAGTACCAGTTCAGTGTTTTGTATTCCCTCTGGAGTTGAAGTTACACTTGAGAGCATGAAAATTACTAATGGCTGCAATGCCAGTGGGGGCGGAATTTATAGCCTAGGCAACTTAATCCTAAAAGGATTAACAGTCTCTAACAATAAAGCTTCTGAGAATGGAGGAGGAATTGCAAATTTTGGCACCTTATCTTTGAGAGAAAATGCCGAAATATCTGATAACTATATCGAAATTGCTCACTCTGGCGTTATCCGCCTCGGAATTAGTGATGTTGGACAAGGCGGCGGAATTTATAATTCAAATTCCGGCTTCGTAAGCATGAACGAGGTAGATGTAAATCGAAATAGAGCCATTTATGGCGGCGGAATTCACAATTCAAATTCCGGTATCATGAATTTGACCGAGGTAGATATATATCAAAATGAGGCTGAGTTTGGCGGCGGAATTAATAATGATGGCAGCATGATTCTGAACGGAGCTGAAATCTCTGAGAACAATGCAAAGGATGGCGGCGGAATTCTTACCAATGGGGCCCTAACTGCGAAAGGAGGAAAAATTTATCGCAATTATGCAGTCAATCATGGTGGGGGAATTTATAATAATATAGACTCGACTCTGGACGGAGTTGAAATCTCCGAAAACAATGCTTCCGGGTATGGCGGCGGAATCTATGTTTATAGTGGCAACCAAAATTTCCATGATTGCATCCTTTCCAACAACAATGGCTATCAGATTTACATTGGAGGTTCTGACAGCTATGAGATCTATGGCAACAACATCTCCGGCACACCACCGAAAGACAATAGCTTGTGCTATTCTCAGCCTAAAGGCAACTGGAACTCAACTACAAATAAGAGCTACAACTGCAATGGCACGAAAGAGAATCTTGTTGGCAACTACTGGTCTAATTATTGGACTGATACCGAACGCGATTGCATCGGCGATGAAGAATACTCTATTGATGGCTATGGAAACTGCTCCGATTACCATCCGATGATCAACCCGCCTCCAAATAATTCCAGTCCTGCAATCCAGATCTCTCTGGATGGCTCCATCCAGACCACCCCGCCCACCAGCCAAGCCCAATATCTCCTGAAGATAACCAACCTGGGCGACTCCGAGATCAGAGACATCAATATCACCAACCAGCTATCCTCGGGAATTGCCGGCGTATCTGTGGAGAGCGGGCCGGAGCCGGATATCAGGCTGGAGCCGAACGGCACCCATATCCTGCGCTGGCAGGACCCCGAGCCTCTGGGGCCGGGAGAGAGCAGAGAAATCGGTCTGCTGGCCCTTCTTGAAGATCCCCTTCCTGAGACCCTGATCAGCCAGGCCAGCGTCCGGGCCATCTCTGCCGACGGCCGGAATCTGAGCAACGAAGCCTCCCTGAAGCTGAACGCCGGGGCGAACATCAGCATAGAAAAGGAGGCCGATCCTGCCTTTGCCCAGGCCTCGGACCCTGTGACCTTCCGCATCAATGTCAGCAACACCGGCCAGATGAATCTGACATCGGTCCGGGTCAATGACACCCTGCCCCAAGGCATGAGTTATGTCTCGGATGACAGCAATGGGAGCCGATCCGGCGGTCTTGTAACCTGGGACCTGGGCTTCATGGAGCCTGGAGGCTCGATGCCGATCATCCTGACGGCCAGGGTAAATGAAGATGCTTCTGGTTTGCAGACCAATATGGCTGAAGTCACAGCCACCACCGAGAATGGCAGCCAGATCTTCGCATCGGACATTGCCGAGGTGGATATCTTCTCCCTCAATGTAAGCAAGGAGGCGGACCGGAAGACGGTCAAGCGCGGCGAGAACATCACCTATACCATCACCATCTGCAACGATGGCAGCCTGCCCCTGGAGGATGTAGTGGCTTGGGATGTAATCGATAAGCAGCTCATCCTTCTCTACAGCTCCATGGATACGGGAGAGGACGGCAAATGGCACCTGGGAACCCTATCCCCCGGCCAGTGCGCTGTGATCACATTGATCGTCCAGGTCCCGGATAGAAACTTCAGGTTCGATATGACCTCATCTGTATCCGGAGAGGGATTTGTCAATGTGGCCGATGACTACTCCACCACCCTTCCCCAGTTCGTAATAAAGAATACCGTCTATGCCCTCTCCTCCAGTATCAAATGGCAGAGCGAGGATACAGCTATGGTTACTGTCCTGGGAGAGGCGGGCACGGAGCTGTCCAACCGGGAACACGGCAGCGGTACCTATGAGAGCGAAGAAGCGCTTCGCATTATTACCGAGAACAAATCCATCCAGGCGAACAGGTCAATGGCAGCCATGCACCAGCCGGTAACTCTCAGCCTTTACGGCAGCCGCACCCTCAACTCCTCCTCTCTCTGGACCGAGAAGATCCAGGCCAGAAACCGTGTCACAGGCCTGTCCATGACCGGATCCGTCTCCCATGCCAAAAACATCAGCCTGGACAGTCGGATCAAGCTGGACGAAAACGAGTCTGTCGTGGATCTCTACTCTGAGTTCGAGGGGCGGGGTCAGTTTGGGGCAAGAGAAAAGAGCCAGGACGGGAAGAAGACGTTCCTCGATTCTCAGGACGACTATGCTGGAAGCTTCAAGGTTTATCAGAAGATAGACGAATACGGCTCTGGATTAAGTTCGAGGCGATCCGCCTCGGGCACGGGATTCGTGGCCGGGGACCGGAGAGTCGGAAGCAGCCAGAGGAGCCATGAAGCAGGAACTGGAAATTACTCTGCTGAAGAGGCGATCGAGACCTACACCAACTTCATCCACAAGGATATCAATCTGTCCAGCTCTCCGGTTGACCTGAGCCAGGCCGTCCCCCGTTGGCCCAATCAATCATTGAAGTGGACAGAGGGAGTATACACCCGAGATCCGGGAAAGACCTACCTGGGAGAGGAGTACAGCAGCCTGACGGAGATGGATAAAGAGACGCTGGTGGCGGGCCTGAACTATATTCAAAGCCAGGCCAACTTCACCGGAAAAGCCAGCTACCACCAGGCCATAGAAGGTCAGACGGACCTAGAGCAGGAGTACCTGGGCCGGTACTCCATCCGATACAAGACCAGCCTGCAGGGAACCGCTCGATTCGACCGCCCCCATATCAATGTGATCAAGGAAGGCCAGATCGTCAAGCCGGAAAACCAGAGCCGGATCTATGCCAGATACAAAATCACTATCGAAAACGACGGCAATGAGATGCTCTCGCCCATATATGTCAACGACCTATTCCCTCCCGGGGCGGTTTATGTTAACTCCTCCCTCCGGCCCAGCCTTACCCAGTCCAGCGCCAACTGGTCTCTTACCCACCTGCCGGTGGGAGAAAGATCAGAGATCATCCTCTGGCTGGAGATAGGGGAGAACCTGAGCAACAGGCTGGTCAACAGAGCGCAGGCGGCAGGAAACCATGCAGCCGGCTGGGCTTCTGCCAGCAATATCTCCGTTCTGGAGTGCGGATGGCTGCCATGTGCACCCTCCCAGAGCGATCAGATCGTGGTCAAGAAAAGGGCCTTTGTCAATGAGTCCGCCAGCGATCTGGTCTGGTATCTGCTGAGAATAGAGAACCATGGCAACTGCACCCCCAGCCTTACAGTCACCGATAGCCTGCCCCGGGGCATGAAGCTGATCGAGGCAACTCCTGATGTCACCAGCTATGACCGCGAGAGCAATACCATGGTCTGGAATATCGTATCTTTAAAGCCGAATTACGCCGTATCCATAATGTACCGGGTTCAGGTTACAGGCGGCGGAAGGCAGGTTAATCAGGTCAAGGTGGAGGCGATCTCGCCGGAAGGCTGCGATATAAATCCAGCCTATGACAGCTCCGTGCTGATTCTGGGAAAAAAGAGTGAAGAGAGCTGGCCAGATGACTGGAAGCCTCCCGAGGATTGGGAATTTCAGTGCTTTGACACATCCTGTGTATGATCTTGGATCTGTGGCGGCGCTGTATGATGGCTATGTAAACAGTGGAGATGCTACCGCTGGCCCTAATGCCCATTCGCAATTTATCAATCACACCAATGAATCTCATTGCTTCTTGGCCGCGTCCTCGGCCTTTTCCTGATTCTGCTCTTCGGCCTTATTTTCCTCCTTTTCTTCCTCCCGTTTTCTGGCTCTGCTGGATTTGGCCTTGATCTTGCCCAGTATCCATTTTAGCAGCCCGGACCCCATGATCAGAGTTCCCACAATGAACTGCCAGTTCTTCTTGATGAATCCCTCTGTCTTCTCCGCCACAGGCTCTTCTTTTGCCATAACCTCTATATGGCTGCAGAATACCCTGGAATCAACTGTCATCGGCTCCTGTCCGGGCAGGATTATCTCGGCAAAGGCAGACAACGTAAGATCATGCTTTCCCGGCTCGAGCGGGGTGACATCCCAGAGCCACTCCCGATAGCCGCTCTTGGCCACCAGTTGCCTTTCATCGGTTATGGGAGATATATCGAACTTTGGACCGGTGAGCCTGACCTTCATGAAGGTGCTGACAGGAATGCTTTCCACCTTTACCTTTTCCGAAGATGACAGACCAGCGATCAGATCCTGTACCGTCAGGTTGATCGATATCCTGGCCTCTACCCTGTGCACCTCCCCCACAATCATCTCTCTTTCCGGCTCAAAAGCTATATTGCCCATGCACAGCTTGGACCTCTCCGCTTCAACCAGAGCGGAATAGTCAATTCTCTCCTCTTCCCCTTCGGTCTTGACCCTGCTAGGAGGAGGTGCCGCTACAATCCCATTGTTTCTTAAATTATTGCTCTCGCTCCCAGGTCCGTGGTTCACATTGTCTGCACCATTGTCGGAGATAAAATTCGATGTAACGTTATTGCGGTTGGAAGGATCGAGATGGATGCCGCTCCGATGGCTGGATTCAATCCTGTTCTTCCAGATGGCATTTCCATCTGACTCAAGCAGCTTGATGCCATCTTCCAGGCTCCTATATACCATATTCTGTGAGATCAGGTTGGAGAGGGAATGCTTCAGGTAAATGCCAAAGCCGTTGCTCTGGATGTGGTTATCATCGATAAGGTTGTCTTCCGACTCGATGAGCATGACGCCCTTCTCGCAGTCTCTGATCTTGCAGTTGAACACCCGGGATTGCGTTGTATTGTACAGGCAGATGCCATAAGAGGAATTGCTGATCTCCTGGTCCTGGACCGCCATATCGCTACAGTCAATGCAATATATCGCCCCGGCATTATCGCTCCTGTCTATCACTCTTCCCTCTGATCCTATGAGGAAGAGGATTGGCTTTCCATCCGCCAGGTTGTCCGGTCCGATGGATTGCATCAGATGAGGCCGTTCTTCCGCCCAAAGGGCAAAGTTGTATTGATTGGAGGACATGCTGTTGTTAAACAGGCTAGAGCCGCCTGATGATTCCAGAAGGATTCCCTGGCCATTGTGATCTGCGCTGTTGTTGGTCAGGTTATTCATATGGCTATGGGTAAGCCAGATTCCCTTCTCCGCATTGTCAGAGATATCATTTGAGGCGATGGTATTGGCATTTGAATCAAGAAGACAGATGCCATTGTCGTTGAATGCGGCCAGGTTTTCCTGCAGATCGTTCTGATGAGAATAAGATAATTGGATACCGTTCCTGTAGTTATATACGATCTGATTTCCTCTTAAGACATTTCCAGAGGATCTGTCCAGGAATACTCCCTGCAGATTTCGGCTGAGATTATTTCTTTCAATCAGAGTGTCTGTGGTGTTGAAGAGGGATATTCCATGCCAAGCGGAGCTGATGTTCTGATCCCTAATGGTGATATTTTTGCAGTTGAAGCAGAAGATTGTGCTTGCAGCAGAGGAGCCATCCAGAACTCTATTGCTCTCATTGACCAGGAAAAATGCTGACAATCCGTTGATCCTATTTGAGATATCGATGTCATTTTCCCGATCTGCAGCAAGGCCATGGCGGCATCCCTCCATCAGGTTATCCTCGAGGACGTTCTGCCCGGAGCCATGAAGGTACATGCCGCAAGCCAAGCTGCCAACAGCCCGGTTGCGAGAGAGCTTATTTCTCTCCGAGAAGTTCAGGATGTAGCCGAATTGGCTCTCGATTGCAGTATTGTCCTCCAGGATATTATTCTCACAGCCGAACAAGGACAGGCCATAGGTGTTGTTTGTCAGTCTGTTGCCAATTACCTTGGAGCCGGTGGTATTGCGCAGG
Source organism: Methanothrix sp. (assembly GCA_017994055.1). GTDB lineage: Archaea > Halobacteriota > Methanosarcinia > Methanotrichales > Methanotrichaceae > Methanothrix. Next base: position 12,465 of record JAGOLL010000012.1, on the reverse strand, counting down.
CAGATTCCCTGATAACTCTCTCTGAGGTCAAGATTCTCAATGGTCAGGTTGGAGCAATAAAGACCGAATACCGATCCTGCCCCGCTGCTGGAGTCAAGTACCACATCTGAGAGGTTGAAAAGATAATATATGGGCCTGCCGTTGAGCAGATTGCTCGAGGATATGTTGTTCTCGAAGTCCACATATCCGCTGCCGTTGACGTTGAAGTTGCAGCCCGAATTTTCGATCCTGTTACCCCAGAGTGCATTTCCTCCGGAGAAGTCAAGAAGCATCCCCGCACCATTTCCAAAGACCAGATTTGAATGGAGGGAATTTCCCGAGGAAGAATTGAGATGGATACCAGAAACGATGTTGTCTCCCATCCGATTAAAGGAGATAGCATTGCCTGATGAATTGGCCAGGACAAAGCCATTCATCTCATTATTGCTTATGTTGTTTCTCTGAATGGAATTATTATCCGAAGCAATTATCTCAAGCCCATCCCTTTCATTGGCCAGGATTATATTGCCTTCCAGATTACTGTCGTTGCAGGCATATAGGCTCATCCCCACCATGTTCTCGGCCAGCTTTGATCCTTCTATTTCGATTCCGGTGCTGTTGTCCAGCAGGATGCCATAGACATTATTGGTTAGGTTGAGGGATCTCATGGTTATATTGGTGCAGTTCAGGGAGTAGATCACTGCCGCATTCGATGACTGATCTATGATCCTGTTCGAATCATTTACCAGATAATATACAGAGCCATTTCCTTTTATGGATGCGCTTTTGATTATATTGGAGGCATCGATATCGTTATATCCACGCGAATAGAAATTATATTTATTCCCCATCATAAAATTTCTTCTCATTACCTCTCGACTGGAATTCTCAATGTAGATTCCCCAGGAATTCTCCTCTGCAATGTTCTTCTCCAGTCTGTCCTGGCTGGAGTTCGTAATCTTTATTCCTGTCCTCAAATTATCTCGAGCTAAATTGGCATTCAAGGTATTGTTATGCGACCCATCCATGGCTATTCCATCCAATCCATTGGCATGAACTGCATTTCTGCTTAAGTTGTTAGAATCGGATTCAAAAGAATACAGACCGCTCTTTTGATTTTCAAAGATCTCATTATCTTGGATGAGGTTCTCCTCTGATTGCTTTAGATATATGCCCAGCCAGCATGCTGAAACTTTATTTCCATTGATCTCATTTCTGCTTGAATTTACAATATCAATGCCCACAAACTCGCTTCTGCTGGCGTTGTTTTGATGGAGTAAGTTGCCGGAGGAGGCATTCAAAAAGATTCCTATGCCATTTCCACCCAGTTCATTTTCCAGCACTGTGTTTGCATCGCTGAATCCGGTCATTGCAAGGCCAGCATAATTGATTTTGGCCAGGTTTGAGGCTATGGAATTGCGGCTGGATCTCTCGAGCACTATTCCATAGGAATTGTCGATGGCTCTATTGGCCTTCAGGATATTGCCCTCTGAGCTATCCAGGAATAGTGCATTTTCAGTGCCGCTAACATCATTTGCATCAATTAGATTGCCTGAAGAGCGGTCCAGGAAGATGCCATTCCAGCAGCCTCTTATGGCATTGCCGTCTATATTCGATCCAGTGGTGTTCATAAAGTAGATTGCTCTGCTGTTATTGGAGATGGATAGGCCTTTGATGGTGACATTTCTGCAATCAATGCAATAGACCGCTCCCGCTCTTGATCTGCCATCGATGGTGATCTCCGACTTGCCCCAGAGATAGTAGATCGGCTTTCCATCTACGGTATTGGTGAGGTCCACGAAGTTCGGGCTTTTAAATCCGATATCTCCAAAATTATAAATATTTCCAGAAAGTATGCTCCGGGACAGGTTATTGCCCTCAGATGAAGAAAGATATAGGCCATAGTAGTTGTTCTTGGCAATGTTATTGATCAGAATGTTATGGCTGGACTGGGTCAGGAGAAGACCCCATCCGTTCTCCTCCCATTGGTTGTCCTTCAGGATATTGCGGCTGGAGTTATTAGAGAGCAATATTCCATGATCGGTGTTGCCGAATGCATAATTGACTTGGATCGAATTATTTGTTGAATTATCCATGTAGATGCCGTCGTAATTGCCTTCTATCTCGTTTTCCTGGATCAGATTGCCGTGCGAGCTTCCCAGAGCCAGCCCCTCAAGACGGTTATGAAGTATTTTATTAGAGGAGATCATACATTGAGATGATAATGCCAGAACCAGGCCATTGCCATTTTTCAGAGCTACATTCTCATCGATCCTGCAGAGCCGGCAATCCTGGAGGGCCATTCCCTGCTCATTAAGGCTGACATTGTTTGAATATGCATCAATGGACTGTGAGCCTTTGATCAAGATTGCATCCCGATTTCCATGCAATCGGTTTTTCTTGAGGCTTATATTGATGCAGTCGGATACTCTGATCCCCTGCATCTGATTAGATATTGCATCATTTCCTGCGATTAAGTCTCCGCTGGCTCCGGCCAGATTTATGCCATACTTATTCCGGCTTACATTATTATCTGTGATCCTGCTATTTATTGAGGAGACGGCAGCTATTCCGGAATAATTATTGAACATTGCAGCATTCTGGTTTATCATATTCTCCATGCTTTTGTAGATCTGAATTCCACTAAAGGCATTGAAGCGGATGTTATTGCCGAATAGCTGATTTCGATCGCATCCGTCCCAGAGGCTTATGCCCACTTGATTTGAATAGAGGTCATTTTCTTGCAGGATATTTTCATCGCTGTTGTTCCACAGTGCAATTCCGCTGCCGTCATTACCCTTAATTGAATTTGCGGAGATGTTATTTCGCGACGAGTCTGGATCCAGGGATATGCCGTGAAGGCCGTTTTCTAGAATTGTATTATTTATGATCTGGTTTTCTTGCGAGCCGGACAATAAGATGCCTGTTCCATTGTTTTGAGCAACGACATTGTCTATGAGGACATTCTTATTTGAGATCAGCTTCAAGCCAGCATCCTCTTCCGTTCGGCTGGAATTTATTATTCGGAAGCCCTCAAAATATATGCCCTCGGCGGAGAGAATAACGGCGCTGCCGTTGCTGTCGCTGTCTATCACCGGCGGCCCGGCGCCGCTATCTCTTCCGATCATGGATATTGTCTTAGTTATATTTATAGAACCATGATATACACCGCTCTCTACGATCAAGATATCTCCCGGACTGGCCGCATCTATGGCCCTTTGAATGCTTTCCTCAGCTTGGATCAATGTGCCCTGAAGTGAAGATTCCTCTTCCACTTGGGATGATGCTGGAGCCATGAGGACGATGAAGACGCCCAGAAGCAAGGCCATCAGCCGGTTCTCAGTTGACAATCTAGATTTGCCCACAATATCCTGTTAACTGACTAAAAGCTTATTAAGGCTTGCCTAGAACTTCTGCATCACCAGTCTCGAATTAGGAACTATACTGGCGAGATTATTTTCATAATGCAGTTAGATCGGCTTTATCCGGCTATAATCCCGGTGGCAGGAAGGCATCAGTTCGGCCATAGCAATATTGAATAGGGATGAACGCGCATATGAAAAGTGATCAATTGCGCGAAATCCAGCATTGCAGGAATGTGAAATAATGCTAGACGGCCTGGTTCAATTTGAGGCGGAGATCTCAAGCCCCAAGAATATCCGGTCCAGAGTGATCTGGCCCGACTCGGAGGGCCCCTGGATAGATGGGGGCATGGAGGATCTAATGGTCCATTTCACATATGCCAGCTGGACCGCCTACAACCTTGGCTGTGCCCTTTCCATGGCTCTCTCCAGTAGGGATGATGCTCTTGGACGCTCCATTTCGGAGATGATGACCAGGATGATCTCCTCCATGGGAGCCATACAACTGGCCGAGATCCATCTCACCCCGGAAGCCATGGAAGATCTGAAGAAAAGCCGCCTGGAGCCCTGAGACCAAAAGCCAGGGAATAGATTAGTCCGGCAAAGATGGGCTATCTTCTGATCTAGTGCAGGAGAAGAATGGTAGCCCGGCCAGGATTCGAACCTAGGTAAGGAGGTCCAGAGCCTCCTGTGATTGACCGCTACACTACCGGGCTTCGAGAGCTACCTTGCAGCAGGTGGTTATTAATCTATCGATCGGCCTCTTCCTCCGCCGCAGGACAGGACAGAACAGCCACCCGCACCGCTCCCGCCAAATCCTTCTTTGTCAGATGCAGGAGATCATATCTGTACACCTCACTCTTGCCTTCGAGGAAGCCGTCCAATCCTTCCAGCTCAAAGCAAAGCCTCCCGGTTCGGTAGTGCATGGGAACGACCAGGGCGGGGTGAAGCTGCTCGAGAACCTCATCGGCGGCTTTAGCATCAATGGTGTATCTCCCGCCCACAGGCAGGAAGAGCAGGTCCACGGGGCCGATCTCGCTTATCTGAGACCGGCTCAATATGTGCCCCAGATCGCCCAGATGACAGATCCTGATATCATCCAGAGTGAAGCAGAATATGGTGTTCTTCCCTCTTAGCCGCCCCCTCTTCTGGTCGTGATAGGATCTTATACCCCTGATGCTCAATCCCATATAGCTATGCTCGCCCGGTCCGGAGATCACCTGGGAGCCGGCTCCTCCGGCCTGGACATTATTGTGATCGGTGTGCTCATGGCTGACCAGGACCGCATCCGTCTTCAGTTTGGGCAGAGGGTAGCCCACAGAATCCTCAAAGAAGGGATCGAAAAGAATGCTGATGCCTTCCTCGCCCTCCAGCAGAAAGCAGGAATGACCAAGCCATTTGACTATCATAAGACCGCTTTAAGCATCTGGCTAAAAATCTCTGTCGATCCGGGCGTCGATGACTGCATGGACCACGCCGGGGGAGAACTTCTTTACCCTCAGGCATTTGAGGATATCTGCCCGGCGTCCTATGGCCTCAGCTGCATCTCTTACTTCTTCTATCGCCGCTTCCGGAAATCGCCAGGAGGGAATGGTCTGGTGATAATGCAACATTCCGCCGGGCTTAAGGGCAGAAATCCCCGTCTTGAGGTATTGATCGGTTATCTGGACCATGCCCATCAGCACCCTGTCCGCTATGCCCTGAGGCGTTTCTGTGGTGCAGTTGCCCAGTATCGGTTGGACGATGTCCTGAACATGATTGGCACTGATGTTCTGGCAGAGGAATTGGTGGGCATAGGGATTTAGTTCGATAGCATAGACCATTTTAGGCCGGGAATGAACCGCCATGGGTATGCTGAAGTAGCCTATACCGGCGAACATGTCCACCACCGTCTCTCCCCGTCCCAGCCGGCTCATTCTCATGCGTTCCCTGAGGTTGCCGGGGGAGAACATCACCTCTCTGGCATCAAGATGAAAGATGACGCCGTTCTCTTTATGTACCGTCCTGCTCCTGCTGCCGACTATGGTCCGGCGCACAGGCCGGCGGAGATTCCCTGCAATGCCCTCGTCGGCCAGAACGGTAAAGCAGCGAGGATAGTATTGCAGAAGAGCTCGGCCGATATCGTGCTCGTATTCCCTCAGCCGAGGGTGGAGCTTGACTATAATCACCTCCCCCAGAATGAACCAGCCGCGGGGTAGGAGGTTGAGACAGCTCTCAGGCACCTCGTCTCGCAGGGCAACCGATAGGTCGGGCAGCTTGCGATAGAATGATGGTCTCTCCTGCACCACCATATCAAACTCGTCCAGCTGCTGCAATACCGGTATCTCCACCCGGTTACCCTTTTTTAATATCTTGCGGCTCTTGTCCAGGAGGCCGAGGGAGATTATTCTCTTTAAGGCCGCCTCTGCGCCTTCTTTCTTGATAACGGCGGCCAGGCTAAGGCTTTTTGGAGTAGCTCTGTTCAAAGCTTACCCCTTCTCCGGTCAGGTTTAACACGAGGATCAGGGTATCATTCTTGCGGGTGATATCGTAGTCCTGGCCGTGAACCTGCAAGCTGGTGTCGTAGCCCTGCGCTGCAGCAAAGCTGAGTCCTATGGGAATGGCAGTCCAGTTGCCCTTCAGATAGATCCTGACGCTGGCGTCGCTGCTGGAGTTGAGCCGCACCGTGGTATTATTTCCGTGAGATATGGTCACAACGCCGCCTCTGGCGCTGATGCTCTGGTCTATATCCGGTGGAAGAGCTACCTCAATGTCATTGGCCATGGCTCCGGGGTTGGCTATGTCCAGTCCCAGATAGCTCTCGTTGCTGGCATTGGACAGATAGGCTGAATATGCTACCAGTATCGACTCGCCCGGTGGTGTTGCGGGAGGCGAGAACAGGAAAAAGGCAACTAAGGCCAGGATTATGGCTCCTCCCAGAACGGCGGCAGCCTTTACAGGCAAAACGTTCCTCTTTTCATCTGCTGAAAGCCGGCCAGGCTCTTTAGACGGATACGAGGCCTGCCTCTCCTCTCTTGGCTGCGGCGCCTGAGCCGGAGTGGGTGAGGCAGCGGGTGAGGAAGCAGCTTCGGCTGCTGGGGCAATCTCCTCATATGCCTCAGGGCTATGCTGGGGATAGGACGGCACGCTGGTCTCTTCCTCCTGTTCCCAGGATTCTTCTCCCGCTTCCGGCGGAGTTGTCTCTTCGAACTGAACTGCAGGTGCCATAGCAGTCTCCCCGTCCGTCTCTTCATCCTTGCTGGGAATCTGGCTCTCCGGGGGAAGGGGGATCTTCCTTCGTGTGGGAAGTACCACTGTCCCTTCCTCAATGTTCAGCATCAGATCGGTATATATGCCGGCGGAATCGGCGAATTTTAGGGCGCGGGGAACCAGATAGGATACACCGGAGATCTTTACCTCCTCGAAGAACTCGGTGTTCTTCATCAGGCGATCTTTGAAGGCATATACTGCACCGCTCTCCATCTTGGCATCGATCTCGGAGAGGCTTGGAAAGCGGTCTTCCTGCGCTGCCAGCTCTTTGGTGGCCGCAACATAGGCCTCAAAGAAGACCCGGCTCATCCGGTTAAGCCTATTGGTGTAGCGCCTATCGAAGAGAAAGGAGAAGCTATCTCCCTTGAGCTGCAAGCTCTCTTCTCGCGAATGCCGCCAGGCAGAGAAAGAGACGTCCATCAGAGACTCATATCTCCGAGCTAAATAAGTATTTTATGTATGGTGGGGCAGTAGATGAGAAGCGGATGTCCGGTCATAAAGCAGAGACCAAATTAAGAAAACGGGCCGGATGGAATCGAATAGACCTCATATCAATCTCGTATGACAGGTACCTTTAAATCTCCTTGATAGACCAATAGGGATGCGATGAAGCATTTGGGATTGGTGCACATTATTCTTATCCTGGGGGCAATGGCTCTTTTAACCGGTGCCGCTGCAGGTGGCAACGGACTTACTGCCTACCAGAGTCTGATGCCATCCTCGGTAGAGGTAGGCCAGATGGCAAATGTGGTTGTATCTTTAACCTATAATGGCCCGAACTCCATACAGGCCATGGTCACGCCCAGCCTCCCTCCTGGCGTGGTCGCGAATATGGGCGGACAGAGCCTGGAGCTTTATCCGGGGCTGGCCCAGCAGGTCAGCTATCCTATTACTGCTCAGCAGATCGGAAGCTATTGGATAACCACAGTCATCTCCTATTCGGAGGATGGCTACCCGGTTAACCTGAGATATGAATCGCCATTCACGGCCACACCGGCATCCTCTCCCAAGCCGATCCAGCCAGGTCCCGGTGTCCAGAATCCTGGAGATTTTCCGGGTCCAGTCGGGCCGGGCCCTGTCTATCCCGGTCCTACCGATCCTTATGGCCCTCAGCAGACGGGTGAGGAGATTCCTGAAGACGACCTCGACCTCCCATACGGGACAGAAGGCGATGAGCGCACCGATGAGCTTGCGGCAGGGTGGCAGCCCAATGGACCGGAAAGGTCTGCCGGCCCATAGAATCTACGATCTGAATTTTTTTTGTTTTAAAGCTTTTTATACTTTTTATCGGTCTATTCCCAGGTCCCGTCGCTCAAACAGGGCCTGAAGATCCCATCCCCTCTCTCTTATCGCCTCTCTTCCTCCCTCCTGGCGATCCAGTATGGCCAGGGCCTGAACCGGGCGATAGCCCGCCGCCTCGATGCGGTCCATAGCCCGCAGAAGCGATGCTCCTGAGGTTACCACGTCCTCCACCACGGCAACCAAACTTCCCTGGGTCAGTGCCGGCCCCTCTACATAGCTCATGGTTCCATGCTTCTTGGGCTCCTTTCTCACAATCAAGCCGGGAATATTGCGGCCTGACTGGTAGCTGAGAAGGGAAACCGCTGAGACTATGGGATCCGCCCCCAATGTCAAGCCGGCCACGGCATGGACATCGGGCCGGATCAACTCCAGCATCAGCTTGCCGGTGAGATAGGCCCCCTCCGGGCTTAAGGTGACCCTCTTGCAGTCCATATAATAGTCGCTGCTTTTTCCCGAGGAGAGCACCACTGGCCGGATCTCCAGGGCCTTCTCCTTGAGCAATTCTAAAAGCCGATCTTTGTGGTTCAATTCTAAATCGCCCTCTGCGGCATTAGCATCAAGCGGGAAGGGTAATAACTCTTACTGATTGAGGCATTGCTGCAAGGCTCATCAGAGGTCTATGCCTTGCTCATCCATCCCGGTTATCCTTTCCCCTTCTGACCGTCTTTCCTTCCCCTTCTAATTGCGCCGCCTTTATTCCCGCCAGGCTGCCAAGCTCAGTTCCGTCCAGAAGGAAGAGACGGGCGACCTCCCAGTCCACCAGGGATAACAGAGGACCGCGCATCTCCTCCACCGGCAGGTTGAGGGGCAGCCCGCCGCATAGAGAATTGAAGGCAGGTATAACGATGATCTCATTTTCCGCCGCCAGGCCGTAGCGCCTCCTGGCCTCCTCAATCAAAATGCGGGACCTGGCCCAGACCGGCCGGGTGGTGGGGTGGTTGAGGGGATCGGGCAAGCTGATAGCCGGATGCAGGTGCCCTGCCACCAGAAGGCCGGCGCTCAGGGTCTTCTCCTCAGGCCAGGTGTGGCCGTGGAAGTAGCCCACACCGTCGAGCACAAATCCGGATGACGGGCGCACCTGAATCCCTATGGGGGCCATATCCGCGAGGTCGGCGTCATGGTTTCCCGGCACCACATCAACTGGCAGCCTGGAGGCGAGGCGGCTCAGGAATCGGGGAACCTCCCTCTTCTCCTGCCAGCTTGTGCGGGGAATGTTGTGCTTGATATCTCCCAGTAGCACCATCCGGTCCGGCTTTATCCGGTCGATGAATTCCAGGAGCCGGAGGAGAATCTTGTCCGTCTGGCTGGGAATGGATATGCCGCACAGCTGCAGCTCATGCTCCAGGCCCAGGTGAAGGTCTGCCGCCACCAGGACCTTCTCTTCTCCTTCCACCAAGAGGATGGGAGCGTTGCAGACCGGCGTTATCAATGCATCAACCTTTGCATCTGTTCCAGAAGCTCCTCTGGGCGGGAGGATATGCTGTGACAGGAGCATTCGATCATCAGGTTCACCTTGGAGCTGTCCGCCTCGCCGGCGCGGCGCAGATCCGTGCGCAGGCCCAGGACCTTTTTCCCTTGGGAGAAGAACCAGCCCACCTCCCAGGCGGTGCCGTCGTCCACCTGAGTCCCGTCCAGAAGAGCCACCATGATATCGGCCTCTTCTAGAGCCCTCAGATTTGCCTGGAAGATCTCCCGCAGCCCGGCCGACGCGGGGGCGATCTCATAAGGCCAGATCACCCTTCTTCCCTCAATATGATCTTCCAAAAATTGCCTGACCCGGCCGCCCCAGGCGACATCGGCCTGGGAGAAGATGGGTCCGGAGAGGTAGATCTTGAGCATTTAAGCCCTGGACGCCTCGATGAGCCTCTCGCGCACGAAATCCCTCTCCAGGCTGGAGAGGAACCAGCCCACCTTGGGGCCCTGGCGGTCGCCCAAGAAGGCCAGGTAGATGGCCTGGAAGAACTTCTTGGAGTCCAGCTTCTGCTCCGCAGCCACAGCATAGACCAGTTCATGGATCTCTGCTGCGCTTTTATCATCCATCTGCTCTGCCAGCAGGCCTAGGCCCTGCTTCTCCTGCATAGTGAGGTTCTTGACTGCGGCCGGAAGAGACTCCTGCACCTGGAATTTGACATAGTTCGGAGCATACTTGTCCAGCCAGGTCTGAACATTTCTGGCCCGGCCTATGATCTCCTCCTGTCTGGAGGTGACATCGTAGCCGGAGCGCTTGAGGGCCTGGAATAGCCCCTCCTGGTCTCCCCGGGCGATCTGGACTGCGGTGACCATGTGGCGGAAGGGGATCTCGAAGGGTCCGCTCTGGGAGACATTGGAAAGTTCAATTGCCCTCTGGTCTCCCTTTCTCTGGTCATACTCGTCCACCAAACTCAAAAGCGGCAGGCCCGGATCGAACTCGATGTGCTTCTCAGGCTTGTTTCTTATGATCAGGTAGCGCAAGACCTCCGGGGGCACCACGTCCAGCATCTCCTGAATGGTGACCACTATTCCTGTGGAGCTGTGCATGGCGCCGACTCCCTTGAGGTGGATCCACTCGTAGACCATGGGGAAGGGTGCGGGGTAGCCATAGATATCCTCACTGATTCGTTTGCCGGTATCGTAAGAGCCGCCGGCTGTGGCGTGGTCCTTGCCGAAGGGCTCTATTGTAACTTTGAAGATGGGCCAGCGTGCCGGCCAGTCTACCCGCCAGACCAGCTTTCCTCCGCCGCGCATGGGGATGGTTCCCCTGCTGCCGCAGGAGCACTGGTAGTCCACTGTCTCGGCCTCCAGGTCAAAGCCTGTGACCCGGGTGGTATTGGTTTTGCCGCAGGATGAGCAGATCGCATCAAAGGGGCTCCAGTTCTCTGGCACTTCCCTGCCTGAGACCTCCTTCAATATGCGAGCAATTTCGTCCCTTTTTCTCAGTGCGGTCTTGATGGCCTCGTTGTATCTGCCCTCCTTGTAGAGCTGGTCGGCCCGGTAGACCTCGGGCTTGATGCCCAGCCGGGCCATGCTCTGCAGGAACGGCTGCAGGAAGTGCTCGGCGTAGCTGCTGCAGCAACCCTCCGGGCAGGGTATCTCCGAGAGCGGCTTTCCGATGTGTTCGGAGAAGCTCTCCGGCAGGAAGGGATAGAGCCGGCGCAGGCGGTCGTAGTTGTCGGCGATGTATATCAGGCGGGCCTCCACACCGCGATCGATCAGGGCACGGTAGACCGCCTCGGCGGTCATGACCTCGCGCATATTTCCGATGTGCACAGGGCCGGAGGGGGTTATCCCCGTGGCGATGGTATGGGGGCCGGAGCCTTCCAGCTTGGCAGCTATGACATCAGCCCAGTGAATAGACATAGGGGCAAGTCGATGTGAGAAGGGAATATAATCTTATTGTTGCCGCTCTCACATCCCTTTCCGCTCCCGGCAGTCGCAGTCAAGCTGCAGAGGCCGCTCTATAGACATCTACTTAAACCAGGATATGTCTGCTCTATCTCTGGAGCAGCCTTATGAAAAAGGCGGCAGAGGCTTATTCATTGAGGGCTTTCTGGGAGATCCTGCGTCCATTTAACTGCCTGATGGCATCAGCGGCAGCCATGATCGGCCTGGCCCTGGCGGGAGGAATGCAGCCCAAGGCCACTCTTCTCATATTTGTTATCGTCTTTCTCGTGACCGGAGCGGGAAATGCTATCAATGATTACTATGATCGAGATATTGATTCCATCAACCGGCCCGACCGGCCCATTCCCAGCGGCAGGATATCTCCGCCGGCAGCATTTCGCTATTCTCTGGCCCTCTTCCTGGCCGGCTGCCTTCTAGCCGGGCTGGTAAACCCAATCTGCTTCGCCCTGGCTGCATTCAACTCCATTCTCCTCTTTCTCTATGCCCGGAGCCTCAAAGCTATGCCGCTTTCCGGCAATGTCACCGTCTCCTTTCTTACCGGGTCGACATTTCTCTTCGGCGGCGCAGCAGTGGGAATGCAGGGTCTCCAAGCCAATCTGATCCCCTTTCTTCTCTCCTTTCTTGTCAGCATGAGCCGGGAGATCGCCAAGGACATAGAGGATATGGCCGGGGACATGGTCGGAGGAGCCCGAACCCTGCCCATACTGGCCGGGGAGCGGCCTGCCAGGCTCCTGACAGCGGGATTCGCCTTGGCTGCTGTGGCTTTGAGCTTCCTGCCGCCTCTGGGAAGAGGCTATCTGGCCGTGGTGGCCGGGGCGGATATACTATTCTTGCTATCGGTGAAGATGATACTGCAGGGGGATGCCACAGGAGCTCAGAAGGCGCTGAAGAAAGGAATGGCGGTGGCATTGATGGCGTTCTTGGCGGGGGGGCTCTGATAATCAAATCACATCCCCTTTAATCGTAAAAAAATAACGATAAATAATCTTAATTAAGTCATCTGCAGATCTGACTCTGGATGAGATCAAAGCGGTGCGGAAAACCACAGATTCAACTTTGGTTGAGATCAAGGGCATGAGAGAGGACATTCAGCCGGGATACGCAATGCAATTCCGGCAGATGCAGTCAGATGTCCGGGCCATTAAGGACCGTCTGGGAATGTCCTGAAATCTGAAATCAATATCTTCTTGCT
>JAGOLL010000082.1 GCA_017994055.1 Methanothrix sp. | reverse complement strand
GCCTGGACCATGCTCTCCGCCGTCAGCCTCTGCCGTCCCTCGTTGACTATCTCCCAGCCGCTGTAGCCCAGATCCTTGAGCTGGTAAGCCCAGTCGAAGGGCCGGTCCACCAGCTTGCTGGAGGAGAAGCTAAACATCCCCCTCCGCCTCACTCTCCGGAGCTGTCTTTCTCTGCTCCTCATCCTCCCCATATCCGCTCAGCTCGGCCAGATCAGTTTCTGAAATGGGAACGCCGTTCTCAGTTCTGGGGGCCAGCCAGTCTATCACCCTCTCCCCCCCTATGATTCTGACATGAATAGAGCCCAAAGGCTCCTCTTCCGCCGGGAAGCTGATAGCGCCCATCAATGCCGCCTGCTTGTTCAGCCGGAAGCAGGTGGCCCCGCCCTCCAGCCCCCGCAGCATCTCCGATCTGGCGGCATCCAGGATTTTCTGCCGGCGAAGCAGCTCATGTATCATGCGAAGCGACTCCGGGCCGTCATAGGCCTCTATTCTGTCGGAACGGATGTCCATGATCAGGCCGGGAAAGATATTCTCAATGGCTGACACCACCCGATCCACCCGTTCGGTTGGCCGCACCGACGAACTGACAAAGATCTCTATCGTCCTCATCGCCCCTAGATATGGCTGGTCTTGTACCTCAATATGGCCGCGATTCCGCCGAAGGCCCTGTAGAGCTGGGCCCCCTCCTCAAACTCGGTGGAGATGATCTTGACCGTAGCGCTGCCCTTGTCCGCCAGCTTGGACAGGTTGGAGACGATATCCTCCTCCTCGGCAATGGCCAGAAAGCTGCCGCATTTAAGGCAGCTTCCGGGAGGCTCAGAGGCGCTGGTGCGGGTCTGCTCCTGGGAGAAGTCGCAGGAGCGGTTGGTGCATTCTATTCTTGCCCTGGTCTTTCGCAGATCCTCCGAGAGCAGCAGGACCTCCACCGCCCCCAGCTCCAGGTTATGTCTGACCTCCGCCTCACCGTAGGCAGCCAGTCCCCTGTCCGATACCAGCTCTTTCATAAATCGGCGCATGACCACCTTGTCCTGGGTCAACTCCAGGTCTAAAAGCTTGTCCTGGGCCGCATCAACCAGCTCGTACAGGCCTGACTCATCGGTATAAGAGACATCCAGAGCGCCAAGGACCTTGCGCTGCAGCTCGTGATGCAAGAAGCCGCCATCCATGAACTCCTCCTTGGTGGGCGAGGGGCCTCCGATAAGTATTCCCTCCAGGTCCTTGGGATCAATGGCCAGGAACGCCTCCGTAGCCGACTCCCCGACCCTCTTGTAGAAGTCATGAATGGCGATCAATCGGAGCTGCTGGAAGCGGTGGCTGGATTGGCCGCCCTTCCTCTGCTTGCCGGGCACCGAAGAGGTCATGGTCTTTATGGGCTCGATATATTTGCCCTTTAATAGGCCTACGGCTGCCTCCCGCCTGTCGATGACTATCAGCCCGAAGGTCTTCTTGTCCGCCAGCATCTCCTCCAGGGGCGTCAGAAGGAACTGGGAATCGCAATGATAGCGGTAGGTGATAATTGGATCGGGAGGCTCCAGTGCCACGCTGTACATCTCGGTCTTGTTGGCTCCGACGTCCACGGCGCCGATAAATAGGACCACCCCGTTGGGAGGAGGCCGGGGTATGAGCTTGAGCCGGGACATGGCCGACTCCAGTGAGCCCTGCACGGAAAGCCTGGTGACGCGTGATTTGATGTTTGCCGCCTGGCCGTACTCCTCGCGCAGCTGGGCGGTGACATCGGAGATCTGTTTGTCAGAAGGAATATAAAGGGAAATAAGCTCGGTTCCTCTGCCCGTCTTGCTCCTCAGGTCATCGAGAACACGCTTGAATTCGTATTTTTCATGTGCAGTGAACTCCATTTTCAATATTCTCCAAAAAATCACTGCCAACCAAGGTATAAAAGGCTTCTTCAAGGCCGATATTTAAAACCAGGCATCGAATTTAGAGAATTTGATTTGTTCAAAAACTATATAAAGATATAAGTTATCTTATGAGTCATGGATCAACTAGTTGTTCTCCAGGAGATCTATGCCTCTTTCTCTAAAGGGAAGGGTTCCCTCAAAGAAATAGATATCAATGCAATTGAAGGATGCTGCAGAGATCTTGTGGCCCGATTGCTGGAGGACAGCCTCAATGGACGTATCGAGGAGGGAATCTGTCAAGAACTTTCTGAGAAGCTGACCGATGTTTATGAGTTGAAGCGGCTGGGAGATATCTGTCGCCAGGTCGGCCACTTCCGCCTGGCAACAGAGACATACAAGAGGGCTATATCCCTCTGCCTCGATCCGGTTTTAAGTCCGATTCTGAAGAACAACCTGGGACAGGCCTATGTCGATCAGGGAGACATGAGGCGGGCCTTGTCCTGCTACCAGGAAGCGGCAGAGATCTTCTCCCGGGAAGGGGACCGGATCAGCCTGGCCCATGTGCTGGGAAACCTGGGATCTGCCTACCGAAAGATGGGCGACTCCAGCCGGGCTATAGAGCATGCTCACCGCAGCCTGAAGATATTCGAAGAAGATGGAGACAGCCTTGGAATCGCCCAGATGACCGGCAGCATAGGACGGATATATGCCGACATGGGGGAGAGAGAGTTGGCGGGCAGATACTTCGAGAGGAGCCTGGCCGACTTCCAGAGGCAGGGGGACAAGAGAGGTGCGGCCTGGATTCTCAGCCGCCTGGGCTGGATGGCCAGGGAGAGTGGTGATCTGGATCGAGCCCTCGGCTATATGCACTCCAGCATCTCCATATGGGAGGAGATGGGGGAGAGCGCAAACCTAGGTGCCGTCCTGGCCGACCTGGGAACCACCCTCGTGCAGATGGGACAGCCTTCTGCGGCCCGCAGTCCCCTGGAAAGGGCAGTTCTGCTGATTCCGGAGCACTCCCGACCGGATTACCAGAAGGCTCTCAGCAGCCTGGCCAGAGCCTATAGCTCTCTGGCAGAGGAAAGCATAAGGGAGGCGATAAAAGCTGACGGCTCCGGTACGCCATCGGGGCAGGAGAAGAGGAAAGAGGCGGCTCGCCTCTTTGTCCGTTCGGCAGATCGCTATCAAGAACTGGCGGAAATTCTTCCCCAGAGGAAGAACGAGACCATAGCCAGAGCCGCCCTAGCCAGGGGACGCTCCTATCTTTCCAGGATCAATGAGCAGACGCCTGATCCGGAGGCAATTCTGCTGGCGGAAAAGGCCATGGCTGCCCTGGACAGTGCCGCCTCCAGCAGCAATGAGGAGAAGAAAGACGAAATCCTGGCTCTGCAGAAAGTCACTGCCGGTTTATGTCAGGCTCGACGAGCCGACAAGATGACCTATGATCTTCGAGAGATCAGATCTGCCCTGTCCTGCAGCGCAGAATATCTCCTGAAAGCAGCCGAGGCCCATTTCCCCAGTGGTGCAGGAGAGACTGTTCGCCGGGCTTTGGAGAGCCTCAAATCAGCAATAGAGGCAGAGATCCCGGTTATAGAACAAAAGAATAGGCAAGAGGCCGCATCGGCTCTGCGGCAGGCCAAGCTCCAATATGCGGCAGAGGAGACTGCGATCTCCAGGATGATTGAAAAGGCGGCAGAGATGCTCGAGGCACCGGATCGTCTGCCTGAAGACGGAGAGGATGCCGGCATATTGATTGATGATGAGCAGGAGGACGGCAGACGGAGCTGGGCCTGGGAGAAGGATAGGGCTGCCCTGCTGGCTCTTTCCGAGGCCATGATAGTATCCGATTTGAGCGACATCAAAGATGATGAGAGGCCGGGGAGAGAAGACCTTCCAGAGCAGTCGGATAGAGACCGGAGCGAAGCGGAGCCCATTTTTTTAAACATTGCCGATGATGGGGAGCTCAACCAGGAGACCGGAGGAGAGGCTTTGCTCGGATCCGATGGGAGGCAGAGCTGGGAGGAAAAGGCAGAAAGAGAGAGAGACCTGGTCCTTGCCGACGAGGGGCAGGAAGGGGCATATCCCCAATCCTGGCTCGGGGGGGGGGCAGAGAAAAGAATATGGGATGATCCTGCTCAGGTCTTCCAAAACGGAAGCTGTCTGCTCCTGCCGAAAGGAGAGCTGCCTATGCGGAAGTCTCTCTTCCGGGTGGAGGCAAGCACAGAGGCGTTTTCCGGGATGGAGGAGAGGCTTGGAGCAGACAAGCCGATATGGCTGGAGTCGGAATCCGAAAGGGTGGAGACGATAGAGCCTCTTGCAGAGGGCTTTGGCCAGAGATATGATGGAACGGTACATAGAGATGAAGCTCCTGATGAGGAAATGGAGGATGCGGGCCCTCAATTCGCTCCGGCTGGTGATGATTTGGAGGTGGAGGAGGAGATCATCAATCCCATCTCCCCCCGGATCATTCTGGCTCTCAAGGTCCTCAGCGCCCTGATCTTATTGCTCCTTGGATTGGAGATATTGCTATATTTGATATAGCACTGACCTCATATCAAACCGGCAAGCCGATGAAAAAGAAGCAATTGGAGATGATTCTGGAGAGGATGGAGGGCTTTTCTCAGCCATCCTTCGAGAGAGAGCAGTATGCTACGCCTGCATCTGTTGCTGCAGAGATGCTCTTCCTGGCGGCCATGCATGGTGACCTGGGTGCCGTCTGCGACCTGGGATGCGGGACGGGCGTCCTGGCCATAGGTGCGGCTCTGCTGGGTGCAAGAGCCGTAGGAGTGGAGATTGACCGGGAAGCTCTGGCGGTAGCGCGTCGAAATGCAGATATGGTTGGCGTCGATGTGGACTTCATCCGGGGAGATGTGAGCCGTATCAGCCTGCGGGGCATAGACACCGTGATCATGAATCCCCCATTTGGAGCCCAGAAGGCCAGCGACGGAGACAGGGCCTTTCTCAGCCGGGCCATCGGGACGGCAAGAACGGTCTACTCTCTGCATAACCAGGGCAGCGAGAGGTTTATCCGGGCTTTTATCCAGCCATGTCTGGTTCGGGAGGTCCATCGCCTGGCCTATCCCCTCAAGAAAAGCTTTGAGTTTCACAGCAGGTCGGTAAAGATCATAGAGGTTGAGCTGTACAGAATATCGTGTTCGCCTTGATCCGGATCGGTGATGTCTGGCCCATGCCAGGCTTTAGATACTAGAAGCTCATGATATCCCAGGTCAGAAAAAGGATCGAGACCAAATGAAGATCAATATCGCACTTATAGATTTAGATTGAGGAAATATGATGGACGGCAGCTTTGTGCTTCCCGGCGATGTGGTGGGATCCACGGAGGAATTTGTCTCCGGAGACTGCACCTACTCTCGGGGAGGAAAGATATTTGCATCTACCGCCGGTCTGGTCAGGATAGACTCAAAGACCAGATCCGCCAGCGTTATACCCAAGAGCAATGCACCGGTGAGGCTCTCCCAGGGGGATATAGTGGTAGGAGAGGTGATAGACCTTAAGGACAGCCTGGTCATAGTCTCACTGGCCTTTAAGAAGGGGCACGAGAACCGGCCTCTGTCCGATGAGGAGGCAACAATACACATATCCAATGTGAGAAGCTCTTATGTCAAGGATCTGCGTCACCTCTTCTCTCTGCGCGACATCCTCAAGGCCAAGATCATAGATGATCGGCAGATGAGGCTTTCTACGGGGGATGAGGACCTGGGAGTGATCAAGGCCTACTGCAATCGCTGCCTCACCGGTCTGGCCCGAAAGGACAGCAAGCTGGTCTGCCCCAACTGCGGCAGCACCGAGACCCGCAAGATGAGTTCCGCCTATGGGCTGGGAGTGGTCTGATGAATCTTAAGATCATCAAAAAGACGGATGACCAGGCGGTGATCGAATTTTTGGGAGAGGGACACACCATACTGAATCTACTGCGAACTGAGCTGCTGACAGATGAAAGGGTGGTCATGGCCACATATGACACCAAGTTTCCCATCATGGACAATCCAGTCTTCCGGCTCACCACCAAGGGCGCAGACCCGATTGTGGTCTTGAAGGAGGCGGCAGCCCGTATCATCGGACAATGCCAGGAGTTCTCAGAGAAGTATGCTGAGGCTGTGAATTAGCTGGATAAAGATAGGTGGTAGAATTTGCCTGCCGATCAAAGGAAAGCCTGAAAGGCAGATTTCTCTCCGCCATGATTTTCCGTTTATTCTTATTTTTCAGAAAATCTTAAATTCTCATCCGATTCTAACAATGCTACAAGGGTCATAAGGAGCAGATATAGTGACTTCTGGAAAGAAAGCTGAGTCCTGTGTCATCAATGCTGATGAATCCTGCAATTGCAGGGTTGAGTCAATTGTAACCATTGATGAAAGGGGACAGATGGTTTTGCCAAAAGAGATCCGGGAGAAGGCCAAGATCCGGCCAGGAGACAAACTGGCGCTGCTATCCCTGGAGAAAGATGGAGCAGTCTGCTGCCTCTCATTGATCAATGTGGCGGAGCTGGAGAAGATGGTAAAGTCCAATTTGGGCCCAGTGATCAATGAGGCTTTCCAGCAATCGGGAGGAAGAACATGAAAGATAACGAGTTGAAGATGGCTGTAAAAGAAGGTTACTCCCTGGTGGCCAGGAGCGGCAGCTCTTGCTGCCAGTCCGGATGCTGCGGATCGACCAAGCCGCAGCAAATAAGCCAGAAGATAGGATACACCGAGGAGCAGATGGAAGCAGTGCCGGAAGGCTCCAATCTTGGGCTCGGCTGCGGCAATCCCGTAGCTTTGGTTGGCCTAAAAGAGGGTGAGACAGTGCTGGACCTGGGCTCCGGAGCCGGATTTGACTGCTTTTTGGCCTCCCGGGCCGTGGGCGAAATGGGAAAGGTCATCGGTGTGGACATGACCGAGGAGATGCTGGAGAGGGCAGCAGCCAATGCCAGGAAGGGAGGCTACAGCAATGTGGAGTTTCGGCGGGGGGAGATAGAGGCCCTGCCGGTTGAGGACGGCACTGTTGATGCAGTTATCTCCAACTGTGTGATCAACCTGGTTCCGGACAAGGATAAAGCCTTCCAAGAGGCTTTCCGGGTGCTGAGTCCCGGCGGCAGGCTGATGGTATCGGACATAGTCCTTCGGAGGAGTCTGCCCGATTTCGTCAAGCAGTCCATCCAGGCCTATGTGGGATGCCTGGCCGGGGCGGTCTCCAAGGAGAGGTATCTGGATGCTATAGCCAGAGCCGGATTTGTGGAGATCGATGTTATTGGGGAGTCGGATTTTCCCCTGGACTGCATGACCAATGATCCCACCGGCCAGGCCATCTTGATGGCCCTGGATGGCTCGCCCGAGGAGATCAAAAAGGTGGAAGGGTCCATCTCCAGCCTCAAGGTAAGCGCCAGGAAGCCGGGGCTGTAAATTGGAGGCTATAATGCCAGGGCAGACAAGATGATCGAGATAGACGGCTCCTATGGCGAAGGCGGCGGCCAGATCGTGCGCACTTCAGTTGCTCTGTCCGCCGTGACCGGAAAGGGCGTGCTAATTAAAAGAATCCGGCAGGGCCGGCCCAAGCCCGGCCTGGCAGCTCAGCATGCTCAAGCCATCAAAACATTGGGCCAGATCTGCAATGCTGCCATAAAAGGGGCCGAGCCGGGCTCCTCTGAGGTTCTATTCTATCCCCAGGAGATCTGCGGCGGCAACCGTCGGGTGGAGATAGGGACGGCGGGAAGTGTGACATTGCTGATGCAGTGCCTCCTGCCTGCCCTGCTGCATGCGGAGGAAAGAACATCCCTGCATGTGCAGGGTGGAACGGATGTGCAGTGGTCTCCCACGGTAGACTACTTCAGGAACGTCTTTTTGCCGGCGCTCTCTTTTTTCGGTGGCAAGGCCAGACTAGAGCTCCTGAGAAGGGGATACTATCCCCGCGGCCAGGGAGAGGTGCTTCTGGAGGTTGAGCCGTCGCATCTCAAGTCGGCCCATATCTCTTATGAACAATTTAGTCCAGCCCAAGATAAAATCAGGGGCATCTCCCACTGCTCCAATCTGCCCCAGCATGTGGTGGAGAGGCAGGCTGGCTCAGCCATCAAATGCCTGCAGAAGGCAGGATATGAGGCGGAGGTCCTCCAGGAGACGAGCCGGGTTGCCTCTTCCGGAAGCGGCATCACTCTCTGGACAGAGGGAAAGGGTGCCAGCAGCCTGGGTGAGAGGGGCCTTGCAGCGGAGAAGGTGGGAGCCAAGGCGGCAGAGGAGATGATCAGGGAGCTGGCTTCGCCTTCGGCGGTGGACGCCCACCTGGCCGACCAGCTCATCCCTTATCTAGCCCTTGCCGGGGGAAGCTATACCGTGCGGGAGATATCCCTGCATACCAAGACCAACATTTGGACAGCGGGGCATTTTATGGATGCAAAATTTGAGATCAGAGCGAAGGAGGGTATATTCAGTATAGAAAGCAGTATGGATGATAACTGAAAGCCGATCTGCAATCTCAAAGGCTCTGGTAAACCTCTCGGATGGCTCCCTCATTGCCCTCCCAGAACCTGCAGTCCTCAGGCAATAGCTTTTCCGGTCGGTGCAATAGGCTCTCTCTCACTGCATCCACCAGCTCTTGTGGTTTGACGATTTTGAGATTCTTCCTCTTCTCCCGGGCGGTAACCCCCGATGCCACCACCATCTTTCCCAGCGCCAGATATTCATTCAGCTTCCAGACGCTCTTTTCTGTGGAGTAAGGCGTCAGCGCATTCTCCTCCCGGGGTATAAGGCAGAGCCGGGCTTGCCTCAGGATGGCCGCGACCTTATCATGAGGCTGCCAGCCCAGATTCTTGATATTTTCCGGCATCCTCCAGAGATAGAAACTGGCGAAGGGCCCTCCGCCTACAATCCAAAACTCCCTTTCCGGCAGGGACCTGGCCACCTCCAGCAGCTTTACTATTCCCTCCTGAGTGCAGACCCTGCCAATGAATACCACCGGCTCCGTCCCCGGCTCAGCTTTAAATTCACCTAAATGGGTATCCACCACCTTCTCAGAAAAGGAGCGAAGGGGATAATTGGGCACTATATGGACGGCCTTGCCCGGTGAGTATTGCAGCACCTTCTCTGCCAAAGGCTCATTGACTGCGGTGATGACATCGGCAGAGCGGGCCAGTTCTCTCTCAAAGCGCTCTGCAAAAATCCTGCCCGGCGGGCCGAAGGTCTGAGCCAGCTCAATGCCCCAGGGAGATCTGTAGTCGAAGATCAGCTTCTTATAAGCCAGGCCGCGCAGCTTTCCGAATCCATGATAGATAATGTCAGGAACATTGAAGATATGGACCACATCTGGCTTTTCTTCTCTGGCTATCTTCTTGGCTTTGGCGGCAATGCTCAGCCAATTTCTGGTGCCAAAGCTGGGAACAATCACCTCATATCCCAGGGACT
>JAGOLL010000011.1 GCA_017994055.1 Methanothrix sp. | reverse complement strand
GGTCTGAGGCGATTAAAAAGTGAGATCAAGCGCAGCAAAAGGCGATAGATGATGATTCCTGCCAGCGAGATGGATCGGTCCCTGGGAATGGAATACTACATCACCGATACACCCGGATGTGGAGGAAAGATCAAGAGCTGCGCCGGGGATTTCGTAGTCTCTGAGCTCTTTTCAGAAAGGGCATATGAGGGCGGCAGGTACCTGATAGTGGAGGTGGAGAAGACCAACTGGGATGCGCATAGGCTTATCCGGGAGATGGCCAGGATCCTGCGCATCAGCCAGAAGAGGTTCTCCTGGGCCGGAACAAAAGACAAGAAAGCGGTCACCAGCCAGCGCATCAGCATCATGAACCTG
Source organism: Methanothrix sp. (assembly GCA_017994055.1). Lineage (GTDB taxonomy): Archaea > Halobacteriota > Methanosarcinia > Methanotrichales > Methanotrichaceae > Methanothrix. The sequence goes on along the minus strand of JAGOLL010000011.1, from coordinate 43,110 downwards.
GAAGCGGAGGAGCTATCCCGGATCAGCCTGCCGGACCTGAAGATCAGGGTTCTTGGGCGCTCCAACCGTGGTGTGGGACTGGGGGATCTTTTGGGCAACCGTTTTTCAATCACCATCCGCGATCTTTCCTGCCCCGAGCCAGAGGCTCGATTTGCCGCCATCACCCGCCAGATTGAGGGTCATGGTGGCATCCCCAACTACTTCGGGGTGCAGAGGTTCGGAGAGGTCCGACCTGTGACCCACAGAGTGGGAGAAGCCCTGGTGCGGGGGCAGTATGAAGATGCAGTCTTCATCTACCTGGCCCAGCCCTTTCCCGGAGAGCTGCCAGAGACCATAAAGGTCCGGGAGGCGCTATGGACCGGCCGGGATATACCTGCAGCGCTGAAGCATTTCCCGGAATACCTCAGCTTTGAACTGGCCATGCTCAATTATCTGACGGAGCATCCGGGAGATTATGCCCATTCTTTTATGGTGCTCTCTCCCAACCTGCGCCGCCTCTTCGTCCATGCCTATCAGTCCTATCTCTTTAATAAGATCCTAAGCCGCCGCCTGGGGGCAGGAATGCCTCTCAACCGGGCGGAGATAGGAGATGTGGTCTGCTTCGCAAGAGACGGCCTGCCGGATATGGGCCGGCTGCAAAAGGCTAATCCGGAAAACCTCTCGGCCATAAACAGGCTGATGGAGAGGGGCAGATCTTTTCTCACCCTTCCCCTGATAGGATTTGACACCGAGCTGGGGGAGGGGAGGGAGGGCGAGATTGAGCGGGCCGTCCTGGCCGAGGAGGGCGTCTCAGAGGTGGACTTCCGGGTGGCCGCTTGCCCGGATCTGGGATCCAAGGGTACCAGACGCGCTGCCCTCTGTCCGGTATTGCCCGAGATCACCTTCTCCGGCAGCAGCGCAAATCTGCGGTTCCTTCTCCCCAAGGGAAGCTATGCCACAGTGCTATTGAGAGAGTATATCAAGGGCAATGAATACAGTCATGATTCATCAGAGAGAGTTTCAGCCGAGGATTGATGCCAGTGCAATTGGAATTAGAGAATCCATACGTTGTGGTCTACAAGCAGATCCATGCCGTGGTTGACGACGAGGGTCACAGGTTGGAGCTTATGGAGCGCTCCAACTGCTATGGAGGATCGGCCTGGGCCAGGTACCATTACTGCCGCGGTCCCCTGGTGAAAAGCTGCCGCAATATCGGGGATTGGTTTAGATACGCCATCGAACCCGGAGCAGTCGATCTGGATCTGGTCTCTTCCAAGAGGTCGGCGGGCATAGAGTCGGTAGCAGTTAATGGCAAAGAGGTGGAGGTTACCTACGCCGGCTTGGGCGGGGGGGGAGTAGGGGCTACCCTCAGCCGGGCCGGGGCGGAGGATGTCTTGCGTTATGAGGCAACAGAATGTGGCGGAGGTCGGGTCGCCCGGGGAACCATCGTCCTGCCCCGAAGGGAGAGGCTGATCATTGGAATCGACGACACCGACTCCAAGACCGAAGGGGCCACCTGGTGCCTGGTTCACAATATCGCTCAGAAGGTGGATCGAAAAGAGGCTCGCTACATCTCTCACTCCCTGGTGCAGCTCTTTCCCGTGCCCACCAAGACCCAAAACTGCGTGGCCACGGTGGTGGAGTTTGCCTGCCTCCCCGACCGGGCCGAGGCCATGCTCTCCGAGTTCAAAGCACTGCTGCGCAAGTACTCCGTCTCCTCCCAGACCGGTATGGCCGTCTTCCGGGACTATGATCCATCATCTCTTCTGCCATTCGGGCAGCGGTGCAAAAGAGAGAGGGTGCAGTATGAGGATGCCCTGGATGCGGCGCGGGACAGTGGTGTGCAGATAATGATGAACGGCCAAGGATTGATCGGAGCCGTAGCTGCTCTGCCCTTCTTTGCCCAGCCGGATGAATCGGTTCGGCCTGATGAATCCTTGAAGGCCTGAGAGGCATGAACGGCCTGGAAGCTGCCATCCAAGCGGCAGAGGACGCCGCCGTGTCCGTGCGAACCTATGTGCCCGGATATCCCATAACCGATCTGGCCCAGGCCCTCAGCTGCCAGATATCGGTCAATGAGAAGGTGGCCCTGGAGATAGCCCTGGGGGCCTCAGCCACCGGCTTGCGCTCTCTGGTGGTGGTCAAGCAGGTGGGCATGAACCTGCTGGCCGATCCTCTGGTCATATCCGCCACCCATGGCATAGGCTCCGGCGTTGTAGTTTTGGTAGGAGACGACCTGGGGCCGCGCCGCTCTCAGGCGGAAATGGACAGCAGGTTTTACGCACCCCTCTCTGAGCTGCCGCTGCTTGATCCCAGCAGCCCCGGCCTTCTTCATGCCTCTCTTCTGGAGGCCTACACCCTCTCGGAGTGGCTCAGGATTCCGGTCATGGTGAGGGTGACATCCCGGATTCTCGCCGCCCGGGAGGAGCATATCCCATCCCGGCCTCTTCCAACCACAGGGCAGAGGTTTGAGAAGGAAAACTGGGAGTTGACGGCAAAAGGCCGTCACCAGAGGCACCATGATCGGATCATGGCCTTTGCCCAGGAGGCCTCCGAGTCCTCTCCCCTGAACCAGGTGCAGATATCGGGGGATATCGGGATCATAGCCAGCGGCTATCCTGCCGACCTGGTCCAGGGGCTGGGTGTCTCGGTTCTGGCTCTGGCCTACAGCCATCCCCTGCCGGAGAGGCTCCTGCGCCGCTTTATAGATGGACATCGATTGATACTGGTGGCAGAGGAGCCGGAGCCATTTATAGAGAGCATACTCTCCGAAAATCCCAAGGTCAAGGGCAAGCTCACCGGCCACCTGCCCCGGGGAGCCCTGGAGCGCTCGGACATCATCCAGGCCCTGGAGACGCTGGAGGGCAGGCGGGATAAAATGCTTCAGGCATATGAGAGCGTGGCGGAGAGGGGGTATGAGGGCGTCTGTCCGGACTGCCCCTTCCGGGCCCTCTTCTCTGCCCTGGCAAAAGTGGATGCGCCCGTGGCTGGAGATGCCGGCTGCTCCATCCGGGCCACGCGGGAGCCGTTCTGCTCTGCGGACGTGGCCTACGGCCTGGGCTCATCGGCTGCTGTGGCCTCCGGCTTTTCCGGCAAGGGCATAGCCCTGATGGGAGACTTTGCCCTTGCTCACTCCGGCTTGGCGGGATTGATCAATGCCGTCTGGCAGAAGCGCGATCTTCTGGCGGTGGTGCTGAAGAATGATGTGGCGGCCATGACTGGCTTTCAGGAGGCTCCTGATCTTTCCGGCGTTTTAGAGGCGCTGCTGCCTACCCGCTTCCTGGATCTGCCCGCTCCGGAAAAGGAGGTTGAGACCATCCTGCAAGAGGAGCTGGCCCGCCGGGGCCCCTCCGTTCTGGTGGCCCGGGGCAGATGCATAACCAGAAAGGATAGCGGGAAAAATTAAAAGAAATTATTTATCCCCATAAGCACCAGACAGTACCTCATGCCCATCCTGCGTGAAGACAGAGAGATCAAGGAGGCTCTGACCAGCTGTAAGAACATCTGCGTGGTCGGCATCTCCCCCGATCCATATAAGCCCAGCTACTTCGTCTCCGATGTGCTGCAAAGCCGCGGCTTCAAGCTCTTTCTGGTCAACCCCAACTATGCCGGCAGGACCATCCTGGGGGAGAAGGTCTATGCCTCGCTTGATGATGTGCCTGATGAGATAGACATGATAGACGTATTCCGCCGCCCTTCCGCCGTTGCCGCTCTGGCCGAGGAGGCGGTGAAGAAGGGCTTCAAGGTCTTCTGGATGCAGCCGGGCACAGAGAGCCCGGAGACCATAGTCAAGCTGGACCGGGATGGCTATCGGGTAGTGGCGGGGAGGTGCGCCAAGATCGAATCGGGAAGGCTGCTTTAAGCCTCGATTCAGGCGCAAATTGGATTCGCTTTTTCAGTCCAATCTGCTCTGGCAGTTCTGGCTAAAGGAGCAGCATCGGCATTTCTGCCTCTGGCTGTGCCCCCTTTCCGGGGGACGGCTCTCCGAGGCTCTTCTAATCTCCTCTATTGTCCTCACCAGATCGGCACGCAGATGCTTGTCGAATTCTATCTTATGCTGCCTCTTATCGGCGTAAACCAGGATTCCATAGGGCACAGCCACATTATAATTTTCTTCTACGAGAAGGCAGTAGGCGGCGAGCTGAAGCATATGGCCTCGATGGGGCTGTATTGCCCTGCTGCTCTTGATCTCCACCGGAATCAGGCTGCCATCCTCATTGCGGACGATATAGTCAGGCTTGCCGGATAGAGCTAAAGAGCGGGAATAAAGTGCCTGGGCCGGGCGGTCCAGGTCGGAGTAGATCACCTGCCCCGTGAGGAGGCCGTTTTTCTGGCGCAGGGATCGGACTCCGGATGAGGCTATCCGGGAGAGATAGAGAGAGGTAAGGGCAAGAGCCAGGAGCAGCAGTGCTGGCAGAATGGCATTTATAAGCCGATCCATAATACCCATCCTAAAAGAATCAGCGCGGCAAATGCGAGCAGCAAGGCCACCATGCGGAGCAGACTTGCTGTCCTCTCCCGGCGGGCCGCAAGACGCAGACAGCCTCCGGCCCGCTCGTGCTCCGCTACACCCCGCTCCAGGCCTGGTGAATCCATGGGCACTCCCGATCTTTTAAGGTGCCAGGAGATCGGGCAGTAGACATATTGAGAGATCTCGGAAGCGCTTATGATATTGCGGCCGGATCTGGGCTTGGGCATATGCTATTCTAGCTGGGCCGAGAGCAGATAAAGGTATTTCAAATATTGATTAAGCTACCACTTTGGCGCTCTCGATCTTCACCTCTTTCACCGGCCGGTCCATGGGCCCGGTCCTCACCTTGCCCATGGCATCCACAACCTCCATGCCCTCGACAACTTTGCCGAAGGCAGGATGGGCCTTGTCCAGAAAGTTGTTGTCCACCAGGTTGATGAAGAACTGGCTGCCCCCGGTGTTGGGCCCGGCATTGGCCATGCTGATGGTGCCCCGGTCGTTTTTGTTCTTGCGGGTGAACTCGTCCTTGATGGCATAGCCGGGGCCGCCCCGACCGGTGCCGGTGGGATCGCCCCCCTGGATCATGAAGCCGTCTATGATCCGGTGGAAGATGGTGCCATCGTAAAATCCCTTCTCCACCAGCTTCTGGAAGTTGCCTGCGGTAATGGGCATATCCGGGTAAAGCTCCAGGGTGATCTCTCCCATATTGGTCTTGAGCTGTACCTTGACTGCACTGCTATTGGATTCCTCTGCCATTTCAATCAAATCCTTTTCCTATTTGCCTTTAAGCTCTCTTTTTTTTATGCCTGTGATGCAGCAAAATGATAGATGATAAATCAAGAGACCATCTTTGCCTCGATGATCTTGACCTCGTTAATAGGTCGGTCGCTCGAATCGGTGGGGACTCTGCCTATGGCATCCACCACATCCATTCCCTCGATCACCTTTCCGAAGACGGGATGGGCGCTGTCCAGGTAGTTGTTGTCCACCAGGTTGATGAAGAACTGGCTGCCTCCGGTGTTGGGCCCGGCGTTGGCCATGCTTACCGTTCCCCGGAAGTTCCTGTTGCTCTCGGCAAACTCATCATCTATGGTGTAGCCCGGCCCGCCGGAACCGGTTCCTGTGGGATCTCCCCCCTGGATCATGAAGCCGTCTATCACCCGGTGGAAGATCACCCCGTTATAGAATCCCTTCTCTGCCAGATCCCGGAAGTTGCCGGCGGTCTTGGGCATATCATCGTATAGCTGGATGGTGACGTCACCCATGCTGGTCTTCAGCAGAACCTTGCCCGCTGCTGCCTCCTCTTTTGGGGCGAGGCAGCCGGCTGCCAGTAGAACCAAGGCGACTGCAGCCAATTGGAAGATAGATCTCATGGGGGATAGCTCATGCACCCGGAATAAATTAAGCCTTTTCCCAGGATGCAATGAGCCAGCATTGAATCGGGAGATCAAAATGTATTGCCTGAAGCCTATTCTGATGCTTTATCTTTGAAAGGCTTATCCATCACCGCCCGGCTCTCATCGATCACTATGTAGTCCTTGATGGCTACCACGGAGGAGAATGGTATGAGCACAAATCTGCCCTCCTCCCGGTATTGAATGCGATTGAGCTCCCGGTCCGGCCGGACTCTCATGTCCTGCAGCTTTCCGGTCTGGACATCAAAGGTGAGGTCATCGAGCCGCCCCAATACCATGCCGTCTATATTCACTATCTCCTTTCCGGCAATGCTCCCCGAGAACACCTTTCCCATTTCTTCCGCCCTCCAAATCTTACACTCGTATGCCACCCCTTCAAGGCAGACATATGCTACGAATACGGATCATCTGTAGCCCATCAGAGAGGCGGGGTCCACCTTTATGCCGCCCTTGAACCTCTGGCTGATCCTCTCATAGTAGCTGACCATGTTCTCCTCCACGCTGGGCCGGACCTTGCGCAGAGCCTCCCGGAAGTCTTTCATCTCCACCTTCTCTCCCTCCTGGCGCAGAGCAAGCATGGCCGCCTCCCGGCAGAGGGCGTTAAGGTCAGAGCCGACATAGCCCTCGGTCAATTCCGCCAGCTCCTCCAGGTTGACATCCTCCGCTTTGGGCATGGCCGCGGCATGGATCTTGAGGATCTCATGCCTGCCAAGCTTATCCGGCGGGCCCACCAGGAGCATGCGATCGAATCTCCCCGACCGCAAAAGCGCCGGGTCCAGGATATCCGGTCGGTTGGTGGCGGCGATCACCACCACATCCTTGAGAGCCTCCAGGCCGTCCAGCTCGGAAAGAAGCTGGTTTACCACCCGTTCCATGACATGGCTGCCCTCGTCTGTGCCCCTCATGGGAGCTATGGAGTCAAGCTCATCGAAGAATATGATGGCCGGTGAGACCTGCCTGGCCTTTCTGAATATCTCCCGGATGGCTTTTTCCGACTCGCCCATCCACTTGGAGAGCATCTGATGGCCCCGCACGCTGATGAAGTTGGCTGCCGTCTCATTGGCCACCGCCTGGGCGATCATGGTCTTTCCCGTGCCCGGCGGGCCGTAGAGCAGCACACCCTTGGGGGGTCGGACGCCCATCTGCCGGAACTTCTCCGGCCTTTTAAGCGGCCACTCTATGGCCTCTATCAGCTCCTGCTTGAGAGAGCCCAGGCCGCCAAGGTCACTCCAGCTGACCGCCGGCAGCTCTACCAGCACCTCTCTCATGCTGGAGGGCTCTATCTCCTTGAGGGCCTCCTCGAAGTCCTCCCTTCGAACCTGCATCTGCTCTATGATCCCGGGAGGGATCTCGTCCTCCGTGGTCAGGTCGGGCATATAGCGGCGCAGGGCCCTCATGGCCGCCTCCTTGCAAAGCGCATTGACATCCGCCCCGACGAAGCCGTGCATTCGGTCCGCCAGGCTCTCCAGGTTGATGTCATCAGCGAGGGGCATGTTCTGCACATGGATCTGGAGGATCTCAATTCTATCCGAGCGGTCGGGCACTCCGATCTCAATCTCCCGGTCGAAGCGGCCCGGCCGGCGCAAGGCCGGATCTATGGCCTCCTCCCGGTTGGTGGCTCCTATAACCACCACTGCTCCCCGCTCCTTGAGGCCGTCCATCATGGCCAGAAGCTGGGCCACCACCCGGCGCTCCACCTCGCCGGTGACCTCACCCCTCTTGGGAGCTATGGAGTCTATCTCGTCTATGAAAATTATGGAGGGGGCGGCCTTCTGGGCATCGTCGAATATCTCCCGCAGCCGCTGCTCGCTCTCGCCGTAATACTTGGACATGATCTCCGGGCCGGCTATGGAGAAGAAGTTTGCACCGCTCTCGTTTGCTACTGCTTTGGCTATGAGGGTCTTTCCCGTGCCCGGCGGGCCGTAGAGCAGCACACCTTTCGGCGGCTCAATTCCCAGCTTCTGAAAGACCTCGGGGTGCTTCATGGGCAGCTCAATCATCTCCCGCACCCTCTGCACCTCGGCTCGCAAGCCGCCCACGTTCTCGTAGGTGGTGCCTGTGGCTTTCACCGATCCCACGCTCTTGACCGGCTTTTCCAGAAGGACGATCTCCGTCTTCTCGCAGATGACCACCACATCAGTGGGATGGGTCTCGGTGACCACCAGGGGCACTGCCTCCATCCTTCCCATGAAGGGATGGGCCCCGGAGCTCATTATGGGCAGGATGTCGCCAGCAACTACCGGCCGCTTCAGGGTTTGGCGGCGGATCATGTCTGCCGCATCATCTCCATAGTGCATATTCGAGCCGGAGGGCGGGGCCAGGATTATCTTCTGGGCATCAGCGAAGCGAGCCTTGCGGATCTTGACCCGGTCGCCTATGCCCACACCGGCGTTCTGACGGATGAAGCCGTCAATCCTGATGTAATCCTGGGACCAGTCCTGCCGGTCTGCCCGCCAGACCTTGGCTGCGGTCATCCTCTTGCCCTCGATCTCGATGATGTCGCCGGGAGAGAGGCGCAATGTCAGGAGCGCATTGGGGTCCAGGCGGGCTATGCCCCGGGCGGAGTCATTGGGATAGGCCTTGGCCACCTTGAGGTGAATATCCTTCACTTCCCACACAATCCGGCTTTATTTTGCGGCAAGCGATATAAATTTATCCGAAGCCGGTTGCGGAATTTCATTCGCAGAGATAATTTTTTAAGTTCTATAAGCAATTGAATCCTGGAGGGATATGATATGGCCAGTTTCACTCCTGATCCAAATGCTCCAATATTGGTACAGTTTGCTCCGTCTCCCGGATTTGATGAGGTCAGCCTTGGCGAATCCGATCTGCAGAAAAAGTCCGTTGAGGCAATGAAGAATGCCATGAACACAATCTACAATACTGCCCGTCAGGTCACGGACACCATCAATGGCCTGGAAGTCAAGCCATCAGCTGTAGAAGTGGAGTTCGGCATCATTCTCAAAGGCGAATCTGGAGCACTCATTGCAAAAGCAGGCGCGGAAGCAGCTTTCAAGGTCAAGCTCACATGGGAGAAAGAGTAGAGCATGGCTGAGGGAAACCGACTACAGCAGATCCGGGACTTCGTGGTGCAGATCCGTCACACCAGCACAGATGCCATTGTCGGAACCGGATTTGTGGCCAGAGAAGGCATAGTCACCTGCGCCCATGTGGTTCGGGATGCTGGGGTAGATCCGCGGACAAGAGATGGTCTGGATGTTAGCATCTATTACCCAGAGCGGGAAGGCCGATTAAGTATAAAGAAGAGAGCTAAGGTGGCGGCTTGCTTTGATCAGTATGATGATGATGTAGTGCTATTGCATCTTGTGGATGGCTCTTCTCCCTTGGGACCGGAATTGGCGGCCATATTTGGCTCGGCCAAGGGATCAGAGGATCACGACTTCCGCAGCTTTGGATATCGGCGACTCCAGAACTACCAGGGTTTGCCTGCCTTCGGCAAGATCGTCGGCCATGGCGAAAAGCCAAGAGACAAGAAGTTCCAAGGAGAACCCCTCATGCTCAGTTCTCAGAATATAGACAAGGGAATGAGCGGCGCACCTGTGTTGGACACTTCCCGCAACCTCATCATTGGGATCATTTATTTGGCCTGGGATTCAGCAGAAGGATCTCACGATCGAGACACGGGATTATCCGTAGACGCGAGAGTCTTATCCCTGGAGCCACTATGCCTCGCCCTTGAAGAAAACGACCTGCCTAGATCTTCTTCTCCTTCACCGAAAATAGATCAACAAAAAGCCCGTGAATCTGTCGCCATCCGTCAGAAGATTATCTGGAACAATGCACCTCCATCTCTTGCTGAATGGACCGGACGCAAGCAGCTTTTGGAAGAGATAACCACAGATTGGGAGGATGCCAACGTTCGCGTCACCGGCCTAGTTGGTTTCGGCGGCGAGGGAAAGAGCAGTCTGGCCAGGGAGTGGGTAGATCAGCTTTTGGCCGACAGCTCACGACCTCAGCCGGAGGGCGTATTCTGGTGGGGTTTCTACGAGAGGCGTAATGTGGATGAGTTCTTCGATGCAGCACTGAATTATATGAGCGGGGGCAAAATCGATGTGAAAAAGATCCCCTCTGCCAACATGAAAGCCCAGGTCATCGCAGCCATGCTCGGTGCCGGGCGTTATCTCTTCGTCCTGGACGGACTGGAGGTCCTCCAGTATCAGGACGGAGATATGTATGGAGCTATTCGCAGTCCCGACCTGAAGGCTTTTCTGGAGTTCTTCGCTTCGCCTGACCATAATTCATTCTGCATAGTCACAACCCGCGTGCCTCTCATGGATTTGGAGGAGTTCATCACATTCCAGCATCGAGATGTAGAGAGGCTGCTGCCAGAAGACGGCAGAGATCTTCTCCGAAAGCTGGGAGTCCAAGGAGCTGATGATGAGCTGGACCGGGTGGTAGCCGATTGGGACGGCCATGCCCTTACCTTAAGCCTTCTCGGATCATATCTGAAAGACCATCATGCAGGCGATGTCGGCCAGATCAGGAACATCCCTCGGCCTAACGCCGATGAGCCGCGCTATGAGCGGATTCATAGAGTGCTCCGCCGGTATGATGAACACCTGCAAGAAGCGGAGAAAGCCTTCTTGATGCTTTTTAGCGCCTTTCGAAGGCCCGTGGACAAAGATGCCTTCAGGATCTTCCGCGCCAAGTCCGAAAAGCAAAGCAGTGCACTCAACGATCCCATCGCAACTCTTAACGATTCCCAGTTCGAGGCCATGGTGCAGAGGCTGGTAGACTATAGGATACTGCGACAATTGCCTAGGTCTAACCAATACACCACTCATCCCCTGATCAGAGACCATTACTTCACCCTCCTGACCATGGGCAGGCGAGGGCAGGCGGAAGAGGCTCATAAACAGATCAAGGACTACTATCTGGATAAAGCCCAGGGTATGCCCGATAAGCCAAGTCTTGATGACCTGACGCCTCTTATCGAGGTGGTCCATCATGCCTGCGAATGCGGGGCTTACGATGAAGCTTATACCATACGTGATGAAAGGATCCATCGGCGCTCTGAAAGGTATATAATACATAAACTGGGCGCCTGGGAGACGCAACTTGAGATCATGCGAGAGTTCTTTCTCGGAGGCGATACATCCCAGGAGCCGCTGGTTAGCAGTCCTGAAGCTAAGGCCTGGATACTGAACTCTGTGGGTTTATGCTTGGATGTCACAGGACGTGGGAACCTGGCAGATCCATTCTACGAACGGGCACTGTCCATCGCTCTTGAGTCAGGAGATTGGGCCAATGCCAGTAGAGGCTACCAGAACTTATCGAGCCTGTATTATTGCCGGGGGGATTTAGCCAGGAGCTGCTACACAGCTGGCCAAGCCCTAGATCTTGCCCGTCGAGCTGGGAAAAAGGACCTTGAGTTCCTATCTCTGGCACCTCAGGCCTGGGCCTATCATCTTCAGGGCAACCTTAAAAAGGCCAGCAGAAATTTTCGAGATGCTGAGGCGCTGGAGAAAGAGAATGATTCCTCGATATCGCATCTTTCCGGTTTAAGAGGCATTCATCATGCCGACCACTTGATGCGCAGGGGCGAGGCTGATTATGCTCGAAAGGTCACCCAGGCCAACCTCAAGATCTGCGAAAGATATAATTTTCCCGCTATTATGAGCCAATGTCACCGGATTCTGGCTGATCTCTTTGCAGATGCCGGGCAGCATGAGGAGGCCAGGGAGAGCTACGGCTTGGCTTTGAACCTCGCCCGCAGCATATCTCACAGACTGGTGCTGATAGAGGCTCTGCTGAGCCGGGGGCGGTGGTATGGGAAGATTATGAAAGATTCAGCCGCTGCATCGAGCGATCTGAACGAAGCCCTGGAGTATGCTCGGGCCGGAGGCTACCGGCCTTATGAGGCAGATATCCGAATTGGTCTGGCCTGGGCGCATCTTGCTGCGGGCAATGTCGATCTTGCCAGAGGTGAGGCCAGATTTGCCCTCCAAATGAGCCAGGACATGGGCTACCATTGGGGGATCGTCGATGCCAAAGAGGTTCTGGCGAAATTGGACCAGAGCTAACCGCTCTTTTCATTTCATCCACAATATATGCCCCTCCTCCATGGGCACGAACGCCTCCGGATGGTAGGGCACAATCCTGGGGGTGTAGTCCTCCGCCGCCCTCGCCGCTGCCACCCTGGCTCCGAAGACGAATCCGTTCACCGCCCCTGCCAGAGGCCCCAGCCTCTGCATCTCAATCCTCTCCGGCCTGCCCCCTTCTCCCGCATCTGTATCTTCTTCGGTCAGCGGATCGGCATATAGCTCCACCCGCACATCATCGGGCAGCAGTTCTCCCAGGTAGGCCTCCACAGAGAAGGTCCACATATCTCCCTCTCGAACTACCGTCATCCTGCCCAGCCGCAGGTCCTTCCAGCCCTCTTCCAGCCGCGCTTGCCACTCGGCGAGCTCGCCGGCCAGGCGGCCTCCATCCGCCGACCGGCGGCGAAAAGCCTGAGCTGCTGGCCGGTAGAGCCGCTCCATGTACTCCTGCATCATCCTCTCGCTGCTGTAGCGTGGCGTAAGCCGGGTCATGCTGGCCCGGACCTTGGCCGTCCACGCTACTGGAATCCCCGCCTCATTCCTTTCATAAAAGAGCGGCACCACCGCATCCTCCAGCAGCCTGTAGAGCATCTCCGCCTCCTCTTCGTCCCGCGCGGGCTTGCTGTGCTCAAGCCGGTCCCCCAGGCACCATCCCACCTCCGGATCATAGGCCTCATCCCACCAACCGTCCAGACTGGAGAGATTCAAGCCCCCGTTGGCCAGGATCTTCATGCCGCTGGTGCCGCAGGCCTCATTGGGCCGGCGAGGGGTGTTGATCCAGACATCAACGCCGGGCTGCAGGTGCTGGGCCAGATCGATGTCATAGTCGGATAAAAAGACCGCCCGATCGGATAGATCCGGTCTGGCCGCAAAGCCGGCCATCTTCCGGACCATCTCCTTTCCCTCCTCGTCGGCGGGATGGGCTTTGGCGGCCATGACCAGCTGCACCGGGCGCTTATCGTTCTTTAGAATGGCCGCCAGGCGTTCGGGGTGGGATAAAAGAAGGTCGGTGCGCTTGTAGGCCGTGGCCCGCCGGGCGAAGCCTATGGTCAGGATATTAGCATTGAGGACATGCTTTGCCGCCTTCAGCTCCTCCTCTCCTGCCCCTCTTTCCACCTCCTGCCGGAAGTGGCGGCGGCGGACGTACTCCACCAGGTCCCGGCGCGCCTCGGCACGGAAGCACCATAGATCCTCATCGCTTTTCTTTGCTAGGCTGTCCTTAAGGTAGTCTATCCCCTCCGGGCCGCAGCCGCCGGGGCAGGCCTCGCTCCACAGCCGCTGGGCGGCAGGCGAGTCCCAGGTGGGGATATGAACCCCGTTGGTCACATAATCCACCGGGACCTCCCCCTCCGGCCAGCGGGGATAGCGGGACTGAAATATCCTGCGGCTGATCCTGCCATGCAGCCGGGATACGCCATTGGCATGGCTGCAACCGCTCATAGCCAGATGGGCCATATTGAATAGAGCGGCACCCGCCGGGCCGCCTGGCTCTCTCCCCAGGCCCAGCTTCATCAGATCATCCATGGAGTGGCCCAGAAGTTCGGCATAAAAATGAGCATACTTTCCCACCAAGGATCTGTCGAATCTATCGAATCCCGCCTCCACCGGGGTATGGGTGGTGAAGATATTGCCGGCCCGGGTGGCCCAGAGGGCGGCCCTGGCCGAGCAGCCGGTCTTCTTCATGAAGCTGTGCGCCCTGGCAAGGACCACAAAGGCGGCATGGCCCTCATTGAGATGGCAGATCTCGGGCTCGATCCCCAGCTTTTCCAGAACATTCCAGCCTCCTATTCCCAGAACTATCTCCTGAATCAGCCGCCGCTCCTGGCCCGGCGAATAGAGGTTAGCGGTGATGGCCCTGTCCCAGGGACGGTTCATGGGATCATTGGAGTCCAGAAGATAGAGGTTCACCCGGCAGACATTGGCCTGCCAGACCCGCAAGATGAGTGAGCGGCCGGGCAGCTCGATCCTCACCCGGAGCCTGGATCCGTCCCGATCCCTGGCCGGGACGATGGGAAGGGTCTCGGGATCATTGTAGGGAAAGGCCTCTAGTTGGGAGCCGTCCTGGCTCAGGATCTGGCGGAAGTATCCCTGCTGGTAGAGTAGCCCAATTCCGGTTAGGGGAACTCCCATGTCGCTGGCGGTCTTGAGATAGTCTCCCGCCAGTATGCCCAGGCCCCCGGAATATATGGGAAGCGCTTCGGAGAGACCAAACTCCATGCTGAAGTAGGCTATGGAAGTGGGATCATCCTTATTGGCGGAAGGTGGCTTCTCCAATAGCCTACACCTCTTCTCCTGCCAGGATGCTATCTCTTTCTTCAAATTCTCGTCTGCCGCCGCCTCCTCCAGCCTGGCCCGGGAGACATTCTGCAGTATGAGATAGGGATTCTTGGTCTTCTCCCAGGCCTCGGCATCCAGCATCTCCCAGATTCTGTCTGTGGTCTGGCGCACCGTCCAGCGCAGGTCCAGAGCCAGGTCGGCCAGCCCCTCCAGGCCGACAGGCAGATTGAGATCAGAATGAAGCTTCATATCCATCTATTCTGCCGCCTGAAGAGATCAAGATTTCGTGCTATACGGGAGGTGACTCTAATTCACTCAGGCGGGCCGTCCCTTTCAGAAGATGTGGAATCGGATGGCCTTAAATAGAAAAGACAGTGATATTACCTATCTGATCGGCAGGTGTGGGCCATGAGATATCCTTGGTTGATACTTTTGCTGGCGGCATTGGCCATTCTCGGCCTTTATCCCGGCATGGCTCTCTCCATATCCAGCTCAGAATCAATGGATGGGAGAGAGTGGATGGTTTATAGTGAGGACAATGTTGCGTTTCAATTGATGGAAGATGAGGATGCCCTATCGGCAGCGTCCGCCTCCGATTCTGAAAGGCTGGCCATAATCGACTCATCGGGAGAAGAGAGCCGGACCTCTCTGGAGATGCCCTCCGGAAGCTGGGCGCAAATGCGGCTGACTCCTAAAGAGGGCGGCGATCTAGAGCTATTCTGCCTCTATCCCACGGGTACGGCTGCCGTCGTTTTAAATGCCTCGGTAAAGGAAGATAGGTCCTACTCCACCTGGATAGAGGCGGGGCTGGAGGGAGAGTACGAGCTGTGGTTTGTAGTCGATGGAGCCAAAAGCAATTCAGTGAAGATCCTGGTGCTGGAAGCCGAGGCCATGGAGGAGGCCGCTCCCATGGCCGGTTCGGGCATTCTATCCAAATCCCTGGGCAGCGCTCCAGCTCTATCCTACAGCATGGCCCCCGCCGCAGCGGCTGGAGCAGGACCAAGCATCGGCCTTTCCGCCGGGGGAGCCAAGGATATCTCCAGCTTCCGGGAGAACATCAACAATAGCTATCTGCCTCTGCCCAGCGACCTGACCTATGAGGGCCTCTTTTATGATTACTACTTTGAGACCGGGGCGGCTAAGGAGTGCAATAAGCTCTTCTGTCCCTCCTACAGCTATGCCCTCTCCAAGGATCCATTCTCCGGAGAGCGGCAGTATTACCTCTCCTTAGGCCTGAATTCTGGAATCCGGGACTTTCAGAGAAAAAAGCTAAACCTGGTGGTGGTCCTGGACTATTCCGGCTCCATGGGCAGCCCCTTTGACCAGTATTACTACGACCGCTTCGGAAAAATGATGGAAGTGGATCCATCAGGACAAGAGAGCAGTAAGACCAAGATGCAGATCGCTGATGAATCTGTGGTGGCTCTTCTCGACCACCTGAATCCCGACGACCGCTTCGGCATGGTTATATTTAGCGATGATGCCTTCCTGCTCGATCCCCTCACAGATATGGCGGACAAGAATCCCGATCGATTAAAAAGCAGCATCCTGGGCATCAGGGAGACATATGGCACCAACATGCAGGCCGGAATGGAAGCAGGGACGGCCCAATTCGACCGGGTTCTGCCACAAGGTGGATCGGAATATGAGAACAGAATCATCTTCCTGACCGATGCCATGCCCAATCTGGGGGAGACGGGAGACCTGCCCCTATATCGGATGCTGGAGGAAAATGCCCGGAGGGGAATCTACACTACATTTATCGGCATTGGAGTGGACTTCAATTCGGAGCTGGTAGAGGGCATAACCAAGATCAAAGGGGCTAACTACTATTCGGTCCACTCGGCGAACGAATTCAGGCAGCGCATGGACGACGAGTTCGATTTCATGGTCACCCCCCTGGTCTTCGATCTGCGGCTGAACCTGAATGCTCCGGGCTATGAGATCGAGAAGGTCTACGGCTCTCCCGAGGCTGACCTGGCCACGGGGGATCTGATGAAGGTCAATACCCTCTTTCCATCCAAGGCGGAGGAGGGAGAGGTAAGGGGCGGCGTGATCCTGGTCAAGCTGAATAAGCTTTCAGATCAGGGCGAGATTCGGCTTTCCGCCAGCTATGAGGACAGGGATGGAAAGAGCGATAGCGACGAAGCCGAGGTTATACTGGAAGAGCGCGACTCCGACTTCTATCAGAACAATGGGGTGCGCAAGGCTGTTCTCCTCTCCCGCTATGCCGATCTTCTCAAGAACTGGATGATCGACGAGAGGACGACAGCGGAGAGGGGCGGGAGGATTGTGCCCTCTGTCACCCTGACCGGCGGAATCGTCGTCCCTGTGGAGCTGGGGGAGTGGGAGAGGCAGTCCCTGCCATTGACCGTATCCGATCCATATCCCGAGCTGTTCGGAAGGTTCCGGGACTACTTCCATAGTGAAGCGCAGGTGATAGGCGACGGGACGCTGGGCCAGGAGGAGGCGATCTTGAGAAAGCTGGAGGGCTATAGAAGGCCTATTGTTGATGCAGAGCGAGCATGAACCGTTTATAGTTTCTGCATCATCATTTTTTATGAATCCCAGGAGTATTGAAAATCTAACTGAGACTATTTGAGAAAACACGCGTTCAATCAACCTCGGTTAGTTGAATTTTATAACCAAAGGATTTATCAACTCAATGAAAGCAGCAACCTCTTTCGAGATATATAACTAAAATGCAAAATAATTCATGAGGGAAACGTATATATTGTTTAAATTAATTGTTATAGTATGATGCTGAATATGAAAAGAGTTTGGATGTTATCTTTGATTCTGTCTATGACACTAGCAGGTGCGGTTAATTCGGATGGAATCGAGTACGGTAGAACAATTTATGATGGCATGTCCCACGACTCAAATCATAGCTGGGCAGGCTATGCAAAGCAATGCGACGGAAATCAATTCGAACTCAGATTCAATCTTGGGAATCTAATCGGTGTCATGCAGGCAAACCTGAATTTGAATGATTCCAATCGCTATGCAATTGGATTCTCTAACCTGGAAAATGGTTCGCTTGCCACATACCTCTTCCGACAGGAAAAAGAGAACTTGGAGCATAATCCGGGAAAGGCCATTGAATATGATCCTTCGGCAACCTATCAGATAGAGATCTCTTCCGGGGAAGGTGAGATTCAGGTCTTCATCAAGGATATCAATGATGAAGAAATGGTTAAAGTCATAGACTATTCTGACTCCAACCCGCTTCCTTCAGGAGCAATCGACTTTGAATCGCTTGAAAATTCATCTGTGAATCTAGGGGAAGTTGCCATCAGCTGCAAAGAACCGGCAGAGGAGGAAAATCTCAGCCTTGGAGTGGGCTATTTCAAGGAACCTGAATAGATATTAGGTAAAAAGATCAAAAAATATAAATTTTTTTATAAATTAGTCAATAGCTTCAATCGTAAACCAGAGTGGTGAGAGAAATGAGAAGGGGAATGGCACTCTTGTTAATAGTCGCCATGATCTTGGCAGATGCAGCTATAGCATCCAATTATATGTATGAGAAGGCATCGGTCAAGGGCGTAAGATACAAGAATGTAGAGATGGGCATTTCCTCCACTCAGTCTGGTTTTAGCGGCTCTGTTGCTGCAGCAGATGATTCCTATATTGCAGATGGTGTTTTAACTGTTCCATCCCCGGGTGTTCTTGGAAATGATGTTGGAAGCGGGCTAACGGTGATTGATTACACCCAGCCGAGCAATGGCGCGGTGAGCATGAATTCGGATGGCTCATTTACTTACAAGCCTTACTCTAACTTTTGCGGGATAGATAGATTTACTTATACTGTAACTGGCCAAAATTATGCTACAACTGAGTCTTATTCGGGCTCCCCTGACCTTGATTATGACTGGATTCCTTGCGTTGATTATAATCAAAGCGTGGATATGCCATTAAGGATAATGCAGAGTTCATATAACATTACCGTCCCATTCGAAGAATATCTTTCCGAAGATCAAAGCTACTATGGAATGTCCATTCCTGCTGAGAGTTACCCTATCCAAAATGACATTGATAACTCGGCATATATGAGAAGTTCCTCTGATACAGCAACAGTAACCATCGATATGCGCTGCCGTACTGTTGTTGATGCAATCGACGACTTCTATAGCACCCATAAGGGGTCTTCTATAGCCGTTCCCTCTCCCGGAGTTCTTGGCAATGATATTGGAAGTGGGCTGGGAGTAATTGATTACTCCCAACCAGCCAACGGCGTCATCAGCATGAACCCGGACGGCTCATTTTCCTACTCTCCAAATACCAACTTTGCCGGGACGGACAGATTCACCTATACCATAAGCAGCACAGCCGAGGCCGATCTGAACAGCAATGTCATCGGAGTTGCTCATATCGGCTGGCTCTCCAGGGATTCGCAGATCGACAACCAGCTGAAAGGACGCCATGCAGAGTATGGCCGATCCATGGAGAGCCTAACAGGCTCGATAACCGGGACTGACACTGCTACAGTAACAATAGATGTAATAAGAGATCCCATCATCGTTAATGAAATCGATGCAGTCGACGATGCCTTTTCCACCAAACAGAATACACCATTGACCATTCCTTCAACAGGAATGCTTGTCAATGACAGAGGAGAATCCCTGAATGTGATAGGTTATACGAATCCCTCTAATGGAGCCATCATAAAGAATCGAGACGGCTCAATAACTTATTCTCCAAAAGCTGGCTTCAGAGGAGTGGATAGTTTCGTTTACACTATCTCCGGCAGGGGAGGGGAGGATAAGGATGAGGATAGCGCGAGGGATAGCGCGAGGGTAACAGTAGATGTAATTGGCGGCGGAGAAAGAGATCCTGATAGCTCTTGGGCGGACTATGGCAAAGAATGCGATGAGGGGCAATTTACCATCGGCTTCATGTTTGAGGCTCTCAAAGGCGGATTCCAGGTAAACACCAATATGGTTGGGAATAAACGCTATGTTACCGGCTTCCTCAATAATGGCAACGGATCACTATCCGTTTATATTTTCAAAGAGTATGAAGACGGAAGCCAGAAGACTTTGATCGAACGGCTGGTCGATTATTCTCCATCAGCAATCGTCCCAGTGGTGATTAAATACGACCTGGGCCACTTCCAAGTCTTTTTTAACCGAATGGATGAGGAGCTATCCCAGCCGTTTATTGATTGCACCGATAGCAGTCCTTTGCCTTCAGGAAAGATCGACTTTGAATCCCTGAAAGACTCCTCGGTCAACCTGAGCAATGTTGTCACCATCTGCTCTTCCTCGCTGGTGCAACCAGTAAGCATGGGGGTTATTCACTTTGAGGAGACGGACCCCTCCTATCTGATAAACGGAACATCAGATGATCCCTTTGCTGACTGGGGAGAGGTCCCGGCAAATCAGATCTTGTTCACGATTGACATAAATATGAACTTCCAGGAGGCAAGATCTCTTGCCCGGCAACTAGCATCTGCACTGGAAAAAGCCACAAATCAGAATGCCAATGTGGTGGGCGAGATGGAATTTATCAATCTTTTTCAGATTGAGACCCAGGGCAGAACTTTGGAGGATCTGATCAGGGATATCGACTTTGCAGAATCTTACAGCTCACAAATCCATTCTGCCTTCCCTAACCAGCGGATATATCCGGAGCATTCTCTCCGGGATCTGGAGAGCTCAGTCTATTCCAATGAGGCTTACGGAAAAGGCTATCAGATGATTGGCGTCCAGGATGCATGGAGGCAAATAGATAGCTATAATAAGCAATTTTCCAAAGTTGTGGTGGGTGTGGTTGACGACGGCATCTACCTGGGAGATGGACAGTTCAACAATTCACAGATCGATACATCTATAAAGATATATCAAAATCCACCCTGTTGTGAATTGTCTTCCCACCTGCCAAAATTCGCCATACCCGGCAGCCACGGCACCGGCATTGCGAGCATTCTGGCAGCAGATGCAGATAATGGCCTGCAGGGAATCGCATCTTGCCTTCCTAAGGACAAATTAAGGATCTTTATGATCAATATATCGAGAGAGGGCGGCGGATTTGTTACCAGCAGCATGCTGGCATTTCAATATGAGATCCAAAACGGATCATCCATAATTAGCTGTTCTATGGGAAAAACCGATGAGGTTGATCCTGGTGCTGCTGAAATGTATGATGAATTCTTCACCAAGCTGGCAAACAATACCACATTTGATAGCGTTCTATTCATCTTCAGCGCTGGCAACGAAGGAAAAGCCCCAAAGGGAGAAGAGAGAATTCCTAATGGTCTGCCAACGAACAAGAGTCTGTCAAATGTAATCACAGTGGGCAATATATTAAATGACGGAAATATTTCAGCGGGTCAATTGATTAAAGCGGGAACAGATCAGGAAGAAGCATCAAAGAGCAATAAAGCTGGTCGAGATTATGAAGTGACTCTGGCGGCGCCTGGTGAGCAGTCGGTTTGGGGATTGTACAATAATAAAATTCAGAATTATTTGGGCGGAACAAGCATGGCCACACCCCATGTAACAGCAGCTGCCGCTCTAATGCGATCCATAGACCCTTGCTTGACCGCCGGGGATATAAAAGCAATTTTAATAAAGACCGCTCGTAATAAAACAGGGGATACACCTGCCCCGCAGGACTTGGGAGGCAGAATCCTTGCCATTGATGAAGCCCTGAATGAGACTATTCGTCACAGAAGCCCAAGATATTGCACTCCATTTTTAAATGGAGAGTCCATCTTCCTTCCGGGAGATTATGACACTTATGATGAGATCTATGGAAGCACGGAAAGCTCGGCGCAGCCCGTCTTGCCGGTCACGGCAAAGCCTCAATTGACAACACAGCCTTCCACAGCACTGAGCACTACCATTACCATCATCTCAACTCAATACAAAGGATATACTATCCAAGTTGATGGCCAAACCATCGGCACGGAAGGACAAGGACAGGATGCTCTGGATGGGAGATATACTTTTTCGGTATCAGGAAACCAGCAACATCACATAAGGGTGGATCATCCCATGAATTGGAAGTGGTGGCAGTACTTCTACAATGCAGGCGAGACCATAGTTTATGACTTCTAGTTGTCTGATTCGATTTAAAAATAGGAGACTGAGGAGTGCCCATGAGTGAGAGAGCGATATGCTTATGTATGCTCATAATCTCAATCGGATTGGCCCAATGCAACACTATTAACGTCAGTCAAAATTCGAGCATTCAACTGCAGTTGGACAGTGCGATCCCAGGCGATATAATTTTAGTTGGCAATGGGACATTCTATGAGAACTTAATAATAAATAAATCGATCACTCTTCGCAGCATAAACAGTGCGGTCATAGACGGTCGGGGCAATGGCGGCACAATAACATTAGCTGAAGATGGAGTAATTGTAGAGGGATTCACAATAAAAAATTCGAGCAGTGAGGGAATTAGTATTCTATCAAACAATAATAGTTTGAGGAATAATACAGTTGAGGGGTGCCAGATCGGCATAAATGTCATTGACTCTAACGGCAATATAATTGAAGCTAATACTATCAGAAATAACGAGGAGAGCGGTGTATTAATTAAAAATTCCAGCAACACCGTATTAAATTATAATTATATATATAATAACACAGGAGAAGGTCTGGCAATTTATGATTGTCGAAATACTGCAATTGTAGGGAATAATGCGAGCAAGAACGACTATGGTATGTATATCAAGAATTCTGCGACAAATGATATTGCGGAAAATAGGCTATTTATGAATAACAATAAAGGCATTTACATCTCAAAAGTGACAAAGTCTGCAATTACGAACAATTCAATTGAAAATAACAAAAATTATGGCATAGAAATATCTAATCTATTCAATGGATCTTTTAGTGGAAATTATCTTTATAATAATCAGAAAACGGGGGCCTATATATCCAGCAGTCAATTAAATATGATCCAAGGTAACAACGCCAGCAATAATAAAGATGGCATATATATTGAAAAGTCCGACAATAACATGATTTTGGAGAACCAAGCCTGCAATAACAAAAATGTAGGCATATACCTAAGAATACTTGAGAATAGCACAATCAAAGGTAATAAAGCACTCAATAATACAATAGGCCTGGCCTTCTACGATGCAAACAACAATTCCATACTGAATAACTTTGTGGATATCAATCTATGGAGAGGAATATCCTTCGAAAGCAATTCGAATAATAACACGATCATAAGCAATAATATCAGTAAATCAGGAATGGGGATGGTGTTACTGGAATCGATGTATAACAAAATTGAGAGCAACAATATCGATAATTCATTCGGAGCTGCACTTCAGAAAGCCCCTTATAATATAATAAAAAATAATAATATAACTTACAATAAAATCGGATTATATCTAAACAGATCGGACCATAATTTGATTGGAGAGAATGACTTTGACCACAACGAGGTTGGACTTGCCATCAATGTATCTGCCAATAATGCATTAGAAAATAGGACTTTTAATAATAACGATTATGATGTGATCGTCAATGAAAATGAGACAATCTCTGAAAATCCACTTTGGAAGAGTATCATTCTTAAGAGGCATCCTGAGTATTATCTTCAGCCATATCTAAAAGAAACTCGTTTCATAGAAACCCCTGATTTTTCCGGAGATTCCTCTTCTGGCTCAGGTGGGAGGACGAGCAATGATGGCGAGTCAGGCCCATCAATATCAGTATCGATACAATCCATATGCGATGCTTACTTTGACAGTCTCGGCGCAGGAAGGATGCTCTTAAATGCTCCCGACAAAATGAACCAATCCGAGTCATACACAGTTGAGGCATATATACCAAGAAATTATACCTTGAACTTGAGCTCCGACCCCAGCCTTACCGGAGTTGATCGTTGGTTTAACTTGAGCAAGGTTGGAGAATATATGGGACTCAAGCTGGAGGGAGGCTCGGCTTTTTCCATCAATCCCGCTGAGGAGGTGGAACAATATATACCAAATGGGCAGGTCGGCACATGGACCTGGGAGGTCACCCCTCTATTGGCAGGCGAACAGAAGCTGACACTAAAGGTGACTACTTACTATAAACACAATTTTAATCAAGAAGGCATTCCTGCCTCTGCGTCTTTCCATAGGGGCGTTGAAGTGATTCCCGAGGAGATCTTGGTTCAAGTTGATGAAACTCCTCCAACAAAAGATAAATTTAATGATATTTTAGCCATTGCAGGTGGTATAGTAGGCCTTTTTATTAGCATCTTAACATTGATTAAGCTCTATGGAGAGGTATCCAAGCGGAAGAAAGAATAATATAACATAGATAAATTTTTGAGAATTTTTAAAAGTATAGATATATTATAATATATTTATTATAAAAACTTTGGAGAAACCTCGCGCAATTATGCAGCAGTCTTCTCTCCAACAGAAAGGTCTATACCCTGTCAATCCAACCACACCCTCAATGGCTCTTCTGGCGATAAGGAGCGTATCCAAGAAATTTCTGGCTGAGGGAAAAGAGATGGTGACTCTGAAGGACATCGATCTGGATATCGATGAGAGCGAGTTTGTATGCTTGATCGGCCCCTCCGGTTGTGGCAAGACCACCCTTCTTCGCATAATCGCTGGCTTGGAAGAGGCCACAAAGGGCACGGTGTATCTGGACGGCATGCCCATAGGTGGCCCTGGACCGGAGAGGGGCATGGTCTTCCAGGAGTACTCCCTCTTCCCCTGGCGGACGGTGATAGACAACATAGCCTTCAGCCTGGAGCTGAAGGGCGTGCCACTGGCGGAGCGGCTGGCCCAGGGTCGACAGTACCTGAAGATGGTGGGCCTGGAACGCTTTGAGAGCCGCTACCCTCATGAGCTTTCCGGAGGAATGAAGCAGAGGGTGGCCATCGCCCGGGCCCTGGTCAACCACCCCCGGGCTCTCCTCATGGACGAGCCCTTTGGAGCACTGGATGCCCAGACTCGCAATACCATGCAGTCGGAGTTGCTGCGCATCTGGCAGGAGGAGAGGCAGGCGGTGATTTTCGTCACCCACAGCGTGGACGAAGCCATCTATCTCGCAGACCGCATTGTGATCATGTCCGCCCGTCCGGGAAGGATCAAGGAGATTATCAATATCGACCTGGAGCGACCCAGGAGCCGCACCAGTCCCGAGGTGAATGCTATCAGGGACCGCATACTTTCAGACCTGCGATCCGAGATGGTGACCTGCTAAAGATATGATTTTATATCGCAAGAGACCTTACATTAATGCCGGTTTTCCCGAGGATGAGCAGATTGATCGAGTCCAGATGGATGGAGCTACCCCGCATTGTGGCTATAGGCAGCGACGTGCTAGGGGAGTTGCCCCAGATCTGTTCCCGTCTGCACCTGCAAGAGCAGGCCCTGATCATAACCGGACCGCATACCCAAAATGTAATGGCTGATGCCATAAGAGATCTGCTGGAGCCAGAGGGCTACCGTACGGAGACTCTCATCTGCACCGCCTCCCGGCTGGAGGAGGTCGATCGCGCAGTGATGGCGGCCCGTCAGAGCAGGGCTGGATTTCTCATCGGGGCGGGCGGAGGCAGAAGCATTGACATTGCCAAGCTGGCCTCTATGAAGGCAGACCTGCCCTACCTCTCTATACCCACGGCAGCCTCCCATGACGGCATATGTTCCTCTCAGGCTTCGTTGACGGTTAATGGAGAGGCTACATCGGTCCGGGCCCAGTCCCCTCTGGCCATAGTGGCGGACAGCAAGATCATCTCCCAGGCACCGGCCAGGCTTCTGGCGGCAGGATGCGGCGACATCATCTCCAATTTCACCGCCATCTTGGACTGGCAGCTGGCCTACAGGCTGCGAAATGAGGAGTACAGCGAGTATGCCTCTGCTCTTTCCGGCATGACCGCCCGGATGATAGCCGAGCGTGCCGCCGATATCAGGCCCGGCCTGGAGGAGTCAGCCAGAATTGTGATCAAGGCCCTCATCTCCAGCGGCGTGGCCATGAGCATAGCAGGATCCTCCCGTCCCGCCAGCGGCTCGGAGCACAAATTCGCCCATGCCATGAACAGGATCGCTCCGGGAAGGGCTCTGCACGGGGAGCTGTGCGGGCTGGGAAGCATAATCATGATGTATCTGCACGGAGGAGACTGGAATATGATCAAGAGAGCCCTGGAGACTGTGGGTGCCCCCACCTCCGCCTCGCAACTCGGCCTGGAGCGGGAGACTGTGTTATCCGCTCTGGTAAGGGCTCATGAGATCCGGCCGGAGCGCTATACAATACTGGACTCCGGCTTAAACCGGATGGCAGCTTCCCGAGCTGCGGAGGCAACAGGGATCATTTGAATGAATAATCAGATCCAAGGTATAGTTATAATTATAACTATAAATATAATTATTTAAAAAAGGAGCTAAAAGATATGTCTGAAGCATCTACCCAAATCACATTGATTGGAACCAAGCTGGCCAGCATCGGCATGGAGTTCACCTTCATCGGCCCCACTCCGGAATGCGAGGGCTGCAAGCTGAGAAACACCTGCATCAACCTGGAGCCGAGAAGGCGCTACCGGGTCCTGGGAACGCGGGGCGAACTGGTTCACGACTGCCCCATTCACGAGGCGGGAGTGCGGGCTGTGGAGGTGGCTGAGAGTCCCATCATAGCCGCCTTCGACGCCAGAAAGGCATTTCCGGGATCAAAGATTGTTTACGAGTCCATGAGATGCGATGACGCATCATGCAGCATGTACGACATATGTCATCCCACCGGCTTGAAGGATGGTGAGAGGTGCACCATTGTGGAGATAGTGGGCGAGGCACCGGAGGAATGCCCGCGCGGCAATGTGCTCAAGCTGGTGGAGTTCCGCCGCTAGAATACCGATGAAGACCATCACCTATTCAAAAAATATTTTTATTCCTGTTACAGATCTCTGCCGCAACCGCTGCGGTTATTGCTCTTTTCGCAAGGATCTGAAAGAGGCTCGCCTGATATCCAGATCCGAGGCTTTGCTTCTGATGGAACAGGGCGCCCTTGCCGGATGCAGCGAGGCTCTCTTTACTATGGGTGAGATGCCCTGGACCTTGTCCGGCTCTGAGCGTATCCTGCTCTCCCAGGGTGTACCGGATCTGATGGACTATCTGGTGGAGCTGTCCGAGCTGGCCCTGGAGGCGGGCCTGTTGCCCCATACCAATGCCGGCCTTCTGGAGGAAGAGGATCTGCGGCTGTTGCAGCCTTATAATGCCTCCATGGGAATGATGCTGGAGACTGCTGCCTGCGTAGAGGCTCATGCCTGTTCACCGGGAAAAAATCCACAGCTTCGCCTGCAGTATATGGAACTGGCCGGCAGGCTGAGGATTCCCTTCACCACAGGAATTCTGATGGGCATAGGCGAGGGCCAGCAGGATCGAATGGAAGGGCTGCATAAGATTGCCGGCCTGCACCGTAAGTTCGGCCATATTCAGGAGGTGATAATCCAGCCTCTGGATCCCAAGCCGGGCACAGCCATGCAGGGATGGCCCAGGCCGAGCTTGGATGAGCTATGCTGGACTGTGACGGCGGCCCGCAGCATCCTTCCGCTCGAGGTTGCTGTGCAGGTACCACCAAATCTGGTCGATCCGATTCCTCTCCTGGCCTGCGGAGCCTCGGACCTGGGAGGAATCAGCCCGGTTACATGCGACGGCATAAATCCAGACCGGCCCTGGCCCCTGGAAGAGGAGCTGCAAAATAGGCTCAATGGCTTCCGTCTCCGAGAAAGGCTTGCTGTCTATCCCCGCTTCATCTCCCTGGGCTGGCATGGCAGCAGGACTCGAAAGCTGGCCTCCTCCCTGGCTGGTCCGGACGGGCTGAGAGCGAAAAAGTATATCTGCTAAGGCGGATTGCACTCTACACTTGTGAAGAAGAATTGGCTTGAGATCGGCATCAGCTCCGGGCTGGTGTTTCTGATGATAGTGCTCATTTTAGGAGCACAGATGGCTCTTCCTGCTGAGCTGAGGCCATCGGGATTTGCCCTGATCGTCCTGCTATTCATGGTGGCCATGGGGCTGGCCGGATTGAAGCTGGTGGACATGAAGTGATACTGGGTGCAAACTTAAGGAATATTTCCTGAGGCGGGATTTTTAAATGGCTGGAATTCTGGAGAGGCTCAAGCTCATAGGAAAGGCCGCAGAAGATGATTATGCGGAGGTGGATCTGGGGCAGTTCGATGAGTCGGGCCGCTCGACAGATATGATACTGAGGGTGGCGGAGCTGGGCCGGGAGGATGCTCTGCCCGAGATCAAGCAGGAGATCTATGCAGGAAATATCATCCTGGTGGACATAGCCGGGCTTAAGAGGGATAAAGCCGCCCTGGACCGGGCCATTGGGGAGCTGAAGAAGGCCATTGACGATATCTCCGGAGATATAGCCGGGGTCGGAGACGACCTCATCATCTTGGTGCCAGCCGGGATCAAGATCGACCGGGAGAAAGTGGTCGGGAGCAGGGATTGAATCTCACCACCACCGCCTGCTGTCCGGTCTGCTCGGCGGATATGCAGTTTTCTTGGGAGAGCGCGGACATTCCCCATTTCGGTGAGGCCATGGTCATAGCCGGCATCTGCCAGTGCGGCTACCGGCACAGCGATACCATCCTCCTCAGCCAGAAGGATCCGGTGCGATATGCGATGCCCATTTCCAGCATTGATGATCTGGATGCCAGGGTGATACGCTCATCAAGCGGAACACTGCGCATCCCCGAGCTGGGGGTGGACATAGAGCCGGGATTCGCCTCCGAGTCCTACATCTCCAATGTAGAAGGGGTGCTGGACCGGGTCGAGGGCGTGGTGGAGTTTGCCACCCGATCCGCAAGGGAGGCGGAGAGCAGAGAGGCCACGGAGAAGGGAGAAGAGATACTGGAGAAGATAGCGCTGGCCAGAGAGGGGCGCTTTGCCCTGACCCTGATACTCGAGGATCCTCTGGGCAACAGCGCCATAGATTGCGAAAAAGCGGTGAAATCGCCTCTGTCGGAGGAGGATGCGGCCTGTCTGAAGACGGGAATGGTCATTGTGGATGTCTCGGACGAGCCATGACCGGCCAATGTCCTCGCTTTCATATCCTGCCGGCAACAAATCAGTATTTATGATTCAATTTTGAGGAGCAGAGCGCTTTATGCTGGTCTTGAGCGGCGGTACGGGCACACCCAAGCTGCTGCTGGGATTGAAAGAGATTATCCCCCCACTGCAGCTATCGGTAGTGGTGAACACAGCAGAGGACATATGGCTCTCCGGAAACTACATCTCTCCCGATCTGGACTCAGTGCTCTATACCCTGGCGGATATGATCGACGAGAAGAAGTGGTGGGGCATAAAGGGCGACAGCACTCTGACACATGACTTCCTTATCTCTCTGGGCCGGCAGGAGAAGCTTGTCATCGGAGACCGGGACCGCGCGGTTCATATCTTCCGCTCCGAGCTTCTGCGCCAGGGCGCCAGCCTGAGCCAGGCTACTGAGTCCCTGGCCGCTGCTCTGGGAATAGCCCAGCGGATAGCGCCCATGAGCGACGATCCCGTCTCCACCATGATCTCCACCCCATTGGGAAAGATGCACTTCCAGGATTTCTGGGTGGCCTTCAAGGGAGAGCCGGGGGTCAAAGGCATCAGCTTCGCCGGTATGGACAAAGCCCAGCCCAGCCCGGCATTTCTTAGGCTCCTGGACAAAGAGGATACCGTCATCATCGGCCCCAGCAATCCGGCAAGCAGCATCGGCCCGATTCTGGCCCTTCCCGGGGTGCGTGAGGCTCTGGCGGCAAAAAAAGTGGTGGCCATGAGCCCACTCATAGGAGACAGGCCCGCCAGCGGCCCGGCGGCCAAGTTCATGGCCGCCCTGGGGGTCCCCTCCGGTGATGAAGGGGTGAGGGCGCTTTTGGGCAAGGTGGACCTATTTGTGGTTGATAAAAAGAGCAGCTACCGAGGCGATTGCCGGCACATGAGCACAGAGATGAGGAATAGAAATGAAAGCCGAAAGGTGGCAGAGCAGCTTCTGGCGATGATAGATGAGCATGAGTGGATGTAAAAGGGCGACTGGATAATCTCTAAAAATTATTGCTGAAGATATATGTTTATAAAAAAATACCGCATTTAGCTCCCACCACATCCTCTCTGAGCATGCATAGCTTCTCGGCACCACGCACATAGAACCAGTAGTGGACGATTATTGGAATGCCCCATCCCACCGGGGAGCAATATACGGCCCAGGATGGCTCGATCTTTATCGTGCCCATCATATTCAATGCAAGCCAGATTATGTTAACCGCTAAGTAAATGACTATATGAAGCTGGAATAACTTCATCTGGTCTGAGATTGTCGCTTCTCTATAGCCTTAGGCATTATCGAGTGGTCGGGATTGCCGGAGGGACTCATTTCATTGCGCTTTCCAAGGGCCTTAAAAGAGGCCATATGGTTCTTTGCCAATTCCATCTTATCGCTGTTCACGGTATGGACAACATATGCCTCTTTCCTGGCATCGTCATAATACAGCTCATGTCCGGCCCATCCGTTGGCCTTGCGAATTTCCATCCTTTCATCGAATTTTCTTCTCCATTCAGAGAAATCGGCCACCTTATGTCTGACAACGCCAATTTTGGTCATTGCCCGGCCGCAAGCATTTTGTGGCTTTTCAATCCTCTCTGTGAAAGAGCCTAATCGGCCTCCTTCTCTGGAATGCCACCCCTCTCATCGGTCTTTACAAGCCAGAGGTCCTCAAAACCCTCTGAGCCATCTCCCAATGATTCCGTCAGCCCGGCGATTATGTAGCCCCCATCACCGGTCTGCTGCACCGATCGTCCCTCGGCACGGGCTGCATCTCCATAAGCCCTCTCCCAGATCATGGTGCCGTTTCTGTCTGTTCTGACCATCCAGACATCTCCGCCTCCTCCACCGGAGGAATAAGTGACTCCGGCGATGATAAATCCCCCATCATCGGTCTGCTGAATCGACTCGCCCCAATCCCTATCCTGTCCTCCATAGCTCTTATCCCATAGCTTGTTTCCTCTTTCATCGAACTTTATCAGCAGAAGATCCTCATTGAGGTTGCCAGAAAGCGATGCTGTCATTCCGGTGATGATATAACCGCCCTCCGGTATCGGCAGGATAGAGTAGCCTTCCGCCCGCCCTTTGCCGGCAAATGTCTTCTCCCAGAGCTTGGTGCCGTTCTCATCTATCTTGATCAGCCATAGATATCTGTCATCCAGTAGGCCGGTGACTATATAGCCTCTGTCTTCCGTCTGCCGCACCGATCTGCCCCAATCAGCTCCCGACTCTGCCAGGACCAGATCCCAGATCATGCTGCCGTTTCTGTCCGTCTTGATCAGATAGAGATCTCCGCTGGGTGATACGGAAGAGCTTATCCGGTCTGTGACCCCGGCCATGATATAGCCACCGTCTGCCGTCTGCTGCACCGATTCGCCCCAGTCCTCATTCTGCCCCTGGAAGGTCTTATTCCAGAGCTCGCTTCCGTTTTCGTCCGTCTTGATCAGCCACAGATCTCCATCGACGGAGCCGGTGATGATATATCCTGCATCTCTGGTCTGCTCTACAGAGTAGCCGTCATCCCATTCCGGCCCACCGAAGGTCTTCTCCCAGAGCTTGGTGCCGTTCTCATCTGTCTTTATCAGCCAGACATCCCCCTTGCCCGACCCGGATCCTAGAGCCCTTTCGGTGGTGCCGGTGATAATATATCCTCCATCTGAACTCAGCTCTACTGCCTCACCCCAATCATGGCGACCTGGCTCTCCGTATATCTTCTCCCACATGCTGGCCTGGCTCACCGAATCCGGTTTATCCAGATCGGCCTTCTCAGCGGCTGGATCGGCCGTGGCCATCCTGAAGCCAAAGTTGATCTCCGGCTTGCTGCCTGCATCAAGCTCTACCGTCCTGGTGCCGTTTTCCGGAATGGTAGCAGTCCAGTTCAATGGAGAGGATGCATTCAGCTCATATCTGCCCGGCGGGAGGCCGGTGAAGATATAGAAGCCCTTTTCATCCGTTCTGGCCGCATCCGAGCTGCCGTCGGGCCTCTCAAGCCGGATCTCCCAGCCCTCGAGCCCGGACTCTGAGGCCTCCCTGGCGGCATTGCCGTTATGGTCGTCAAATATCAGGCCGGATATGGAAAGAGATGCCTGCTCTGCCTCACCATGGCACGGCTCGCAATCTACTGATGTTGTGCTTGTCGCGCTCCTGCCTTCAACCATCCCGTAGACGGTCAGATTCAAGCGGCCGCAGAGATCCGGCACCTCTGCTCTATATGCCTCGTCGGTCTCATTGTAGCTGAGGTTGTATCTGGATTTCTCTTCTTCCCGGCCAATATACATCCAGGCCTCGGTTTGGCCAGCGTGGTGAGGTATGCTCTCATCTCCCGCCAGCTTTGCCCTGGCCTGCAGGGTATTATTCGAGCAGAAGACCTCGACCTCTACATCGAATCTGTAACTCATGGCCTGTGCTATCTCTTCCAGGAGTGGCTGCAGGCTCAAGCCCGATCTGATCTCATAGAACTGGCCGCCGGTCTCTGAGGCAATCTCTTTTAAGGATGGATGGTCCGGCCCGATGACGTAGACCCTGGTGCCCCGATCCGCCAGAGCGGATATGGTGCCTTCCAGGGTGTCTCCCTCAGCATTGCAGCAGCTTCCATCAGGATGCGGGCCGGCATCGGTTAAAGTTATGATCACCCTTTCAGCCTCGCTCCTCCAGAGCAGATCGCTATCTGCATGCCTGAGAGCCGCCAGCACCGCCTCCGGTCCGACCTCTCCGCCTCCCCCCGCCTTGAGGCTCTTGAGCCAGGAGCTGAAGACATCGACATCCGAGGTTATGGTGCCATTTTCTATAACCCTGTAGGCAAAGTCTCCCGGGCTGCCGCATTGGCTTTTCTTTCTCTCGCCGCAGGTCATTGGAAAGTCCCTGAACTCCACCAACCCTAGTCTGTAGTCTATATTTGATGCCTTTAGATCTGCGGCAAACTTTTGGGTTATGGCCTTAAGCTCCTGGATCTCTCCGCCCATGCTGTTGCTGGTGTCGAATACGAATGCTATGTCCACCTTTTTGATGGCTGTGCTGTTGAGGTACCTCTCCAGCCCGGCTGCATCCTTTGAGCATGCGGCAGGAAGGAGAAGGATCGCCAAAATGGCCAAAATTATGAGCTTGCGAGGCATGAAAGTGACTCCATCATCCCGGATGATGGGCTCTATTGTGCATCCTATCTATAAATATTCATCGAATGTAAATGAGCGATCTCATCCCATAGCATACAGATCGAGCTCGACAGCATGAGAACAATCCGGTCCTTCCGCCTTGCATCATCCCGGCAAAGGTTTATTGGCCTGGCAAAAGGTATGACGTTGATATGAATCCAAGCCAGGCTGTCCATCTGGGCCTGCGGCGCGCCGGTATCGATTTCGTTGCATCGGTTCCCTGCATCAACCTTCAGGAGCTGCTGGGGCTGGTTGACGCTGACCCAGGTATCATTCATCTTCCCGCCACCCGAGAGGAGGAGGGAGTGGGGATCTGCGCCGGAGCCTGGATGGGAGGGAGCAGGCCCGCCCTGCTGATGCAGAACTCGGGGCTGGGAAACTGCATCAATGCTCTGGCCTCACTGAATCTGCTTTATGGAATTCCTCTGCTAATGATCATCAGCCATCGGGGTGGAAGAGGAGAGAGCATAGTCGGCCAGGTGCCCATGGGCCAGCTCACCGTTCCCCTGCTGTTGGCCATGGGCATCCCCCATCTCTCCCCCAGCCAGGCTGAGGCGGAGGAGACTGTGGCCGAAGCCTGGAAGACGGCAGAATCAGGCTGCAGTCCCGTGGCTGTGCTTTTTGACCTTGACTTCTGGAGGAGCTTATGAAGAGGATCGAGGCCATAGCCCTGGCCGGCCAGGCTGCGGCAGAGCAGAATGCTCTGCTGATATGCAATATCGGCTATCCCAGCCGGGAGCTCTTCTCTGTCTCTGACCGGCCGGAGAACTTCTATATGCTGGGCTCCATGGGGATGGCCTCATCCATTGGCCTCGGCCTGGCTCTGGCCCGGCCGGAGAGACGGGTTATGGTCCTGGAAGGAGACGGATCGATGCTGATGAACCTGGGCAGCCTGGCCAGCATTGCCCACCATGGGCCTGAGAATTATCTGCTGGTGATTCTGGACAATTGCTGCTACGGCTCCACCGGCTCGCAGCCCACCTGCACCCGGCTGGGCACAGACCTTGCAGCAGTGGCCAGAGCAGCAGGTGTCCGGAGAGTGCGGCGGGCGGAGAGCCGAGATGAGCTGATTGAAGCCCTGCGGGAGCAGGGAGTGGTGGTGGCAGGGGTGGCAGCCGGCAATGCCGATGTCCCCATCATCAGTCTCTCCCCCCAGGAGATACTGGGGCGGTTTATGAGATGCGCCCGACCGGCTGGGAGATTCTGAATGAGCCGTCCAGGATACTTCTCTTCAGATCCTCCGCCAGCCTGATGGCCCTCAGCCGGTCCGACTGGCGCATCACCACTGGTATGCGGCTGAGATCTCCTGAGGGCCTCTTCAGCTCAACTGCACCGAGCCGGGAGCGGAAGGCCCCGCCTGGGCATAGGCTCACGCACAGGCCGCAGTGAAAGCATAGCGATTCATCCCTGGCATCCCCGCCCGAGCTGGGGTTAAAAGCCTGCATGGGGCAGACCTCCTCAACCCGGCAGGAGTGACAGGTGATGCAGCGCCCCTCCTCAAATACCACCTCCAAGTCCACATCATCCCATACATCGCCATAGTCTGCGATACCGATAGCATTCCGGCGGGAGACATCGCTGACCGGCAGGGGAATATCCCGGTCCGGGCGGGCCATCTCTGTCAATATGCTCCGGCTGACGACCGGGATGGCAATGGCCCAGGAGCAGATGCACTCCGGACCGGCGGAGGTGACAAATCCGCCCATCAACTCAGGATTCATCTGATGCATATCGGCAAATCCAGACAGATTGGGCTTCTCCCTGCTGCTGCGGGTGCCTGTTCCGATTACATATCCTTCTGCTCCGTTCAAGATTATGCGGCTGCCTATCCCAATGCTCTCCAGAAAGGGATCGTTCTTCAAGGGATTGATCAGGCCGCAGCCGGAGAAGGTGGCCTCAGCGCATTGGGGGGCAAAGGCCAGGCGGTGAAAGATGCTGACGACCGGCTCTCTGCCGGCGTTGACGAAGGCGGAGTAGTTCTTGAAGGCATGGCGAGATCCGAAGAGCCGGGCAAAGGGCATTTCGTTCAAGCCCACCTCAGCCTCTATGGTGCGAACGCTATCGGTCTCCACCTCCACCAGAGCCTTTTTCCCCGCCGCCAGATCCCGGAAGAGGTGCCCGCCACCGTAATTAGGACGGCTGCTGCTGTGAGCCGTCCCGAAGACCATCAGGTCCAGGATTCCCAGGCTCTCATTGGGGCAGGGCCCGACATGCGCCTCTATTCCATTGATCCAGGCCCAGCGAGCTCTGAAGAATGACCCCGGGCTGGCTACGGGAAAGGAGAGGACGGCATAGGTCCCGCTCATCACCGCCCGGGTGGCGGTGGTGACCACATCCACTTCCGAGAGCCGGGAGGCCTCTCCTGCCTGCACCATCCGGGAGACCTCCTCCGCGGTCATCACCACCGCCTCTTTGCGCTCCAGCTTCTCCATTATCTCTCTATAAGATCCGACCATCTCTGTTCCCCATTATGCATGATGATGATCTCTCTGGGCTGCCGGTATGAGCCAATCTGATGAGAAGGGCATGTCTATGCTCTTTCTCCCTCTAGGGACCGTTTGAAGATACTCTTTTCGCTGCGCCTCCAGTCCAATCTTCACTATTGGACAATTCTCTATGCTTATTATCCATTTTGAGAAGATAAATCCCTGCGGCGGGAAACTGCTTTATACGGCTCCCAGATGAAGAGACCTTGGCACCAGGTGATGTCTTTGAATAAATATATGATTATAACTATTCTGGCGGCGGTGGCTGTGATGTCTCTGGGCTGCATCTCTTCTCCGGAGAAGGAGGAGAATGCCACCTCCCAGGAGAAGATGACCGGAAAGATCTCCACTTTGCGCATAGGATACCAGCCCAGCACCCATCAAATTGCAGAGATGGTGGCTATGGAGAAGGGCTGGTGGGCGGAGGACCTCAAGCCCTTCGGCATAACCGAGGTCAAGGAATTTGAGTTCCCCACCGGGGTTCCGGAGATGCAGGCAATGGTGGCAGGTGAGCTGGACGCGGCATATGTGGGAACAGCTCCACCCATATCCGCTATATCTGCAGGACTGCCGGCCAAGATTGTAGCTGCGGTAAATATAAACGGCTCGGATCTGGTTCTCAGCCTGGATAAGGACTACAAGGGACCAGAATCGCTTGCAGGATTATCCGTCGGCACCTTCCCACCCGGCTCGATTCAGGATACGGTAATGAAGAAATGGCTAAAGGACAACGGCGTGGATGCAAATTCGATTGATATCAAGGCCATGGACCCGGGACCGGCTATTAGTGCTCTATCCTCCGGAGCGGTAGATGGCGTGTTCCTGCCCCATCCTGCCCCTTCCATCATTGAGATGAAGAATAAGGGAAAAGTTGTGGTTCATTCCGGAGAGATGTGGCCGAACCATGCCTGCTGCAGCCTGGTTGTAACCGATAAGCTGATCCAGGAGCAGCCGGAGCTGGTGGAGGCAATCATCAAGGTCCACATCAAGGCCACCGATTACATCAATGCCCATCCAAAAGAGGCTGCCGAGATCTATGCCAAGAAGACCAAGGGCAACCTCACGGAGATCGAGCATTCCGTAGAGAGCTGGGACGGCAAATGGGTGAGCGATCCCAACCTTCAGGTCTCATCCACAGTCGAATATGCTAAGGTGGACTACGACATGAAATACACCGCAAGGGAGCTCTATGAGGAGGATCTCTTCGACACCAGCTTGTATCAGAAGGTGAAGGGCGCTGAATAGATCCAATAGATACTGGAGTGCTCTGAGAAGTCAGGGCATCTCCGCCCTTTCCATCCTGGGATTTTTGGTCCTCTGGCAGTTGGCAGCCGTCTTGGTCGATGATCGGCTGATCCTGCCCAGCTTCATTCAGGTGGTTCAGGCCTTTGTCGATAACTGGTCATCCATTCTCAGAGAGGACCTTCCGGTCAGCTCTCTGCACTTTGCCATAGGACTTGGGGCGGGACTGCTGGTGGCTCTTCCGGCGGGGATGATCATGGGCTGGTTCAAGGTGGCGGACAGCATTATGGATCCCATAGTGGAGCTGCTGCGGCCTATACCGCCCCTGGCCTGGATTCCCTTTGCCATAATCTGGTTTGGAATAACCAACAGTGCTGCCGGATTTATAATATTCATCGGTGCTGTATTTCCCATTTTGATCAATACTTATGTGGGATTTCGCAGCCTTCCCCGGGTCTATGTGGAGTCGGCCAAGGTCCTGGGCGCAACCAGAGACTTAGATCTTATCAGGTATGTGGCCCTGCCCCAGGCCCTTCCCTCCATTGCCGCAGGGATCAGAATAGCCATGGGGATTGCCTGGATGTGCCTGGTGGCGGCGGAGATGTTCGGAGTGAGCAAGAACGGCCTCGGCTTTAAAATTTGGGACTCCTACGGCCACTACCGCATGGATGAGGTCTTCATGTACATGATTGTGCTGGGCCTCTTGGGCCTGGCCATAGATCGGACCTTCCGCTATGTGGTGGAAGAGAGATTGCTCAAGTGGCGCGTAGGCCTCACACAGTGATCTTTTCAAGATGGCAAGCTGTAGTGCCGACAGGGCGCGAAGCCTTAATATGATAATTGCCTTTATTGAGGCCAGAGATCCGTCAGAGAATTTATTGAGCAAATCAGAGGATTGGTCATGAAGAGAAACATCAAGGTGGAGCGCCTGAATCAAAGGCCTTTGGAGCAGCAGGAGATTGAGCTCGTAGAGCGGAAGGGCATCGGACATCCGGACAGCGTGGCGGATGGCCTCGCCGAGTCCATCAGCCGGGCCCTTTGCCAGGAATACCTTGATAGATTTGGAGCGGTGCTGCATCACAATACGGACAAGACCCAGATTGTGGCGGGAAGATCCAGGCCGGCCTTTGGGGGAGGCGAGGTCATCTGCCCGCTCTACATTCTTCTCACCGGTCGGGCCACCAGGGTCTTCAAGGAGGAGGAGATCCCCGTGGACACCATTGCCATCAAGGCGGCGAGAAAGCTATTGAGTGAGTCGCTGTCCAATCTGGATGTCAACAATCATATCATACTGGATGCCAAGATCGGCATGGGATCCTCTGATCTGCGGGATGTCTTCGGCCGCAAGGTTCCATCGGCCAATGATACCTCCTTTGGTGTGGGCTATGCCCCCCTATCAGAGACGGAGAACATAGTTTACAATACAGAGCGGGAGATGATGCGGATGATGAAGGAGTATCCGGCCATAGGTGAGGACATCAAGGTCATGGGCATGCGTCATGGGGATGCCATCAACCTGACCATCGCCTGCGCCATGGTGGACCGGCATGTATCCAACCTCAAGGAGTATTCCGACATCAAGAGGGAGATCGTGGAGCATCTGGTGGAGCATGCCCGGCAGTTCACCGCCCGCAAGGTCACCGCCCAGATGAATGTGGCGGACAGCATTGAGGACGGATCGGTTTACATCACCGTCACCGGCACATCGGCGGAGATGGGAGACGATGGGGCGGTGGGCCGGGGCAACCGGGCCAACGGCATGATCACTCCCAACCGGCCCATGAGCCTGGAGGCGACATGCGGCAAGAATCCCATCAACCATGTGGGAAAGATCTACAATCTGCTCTCCACCGAGGCCGCCCGGCAAATTGCCGCCGAGGTGCAGGGAATCGATGAGGTCTATATCAAAATCCTCTCCCAGATCGGCAAGCCCATAGACGAGCCCCATATCGCCAGCATCCAGATTGTGCCCAAGAATGGGGTGGATATGAAGAGCCTGGAGGCAGGGGCGACAGAGATACTGGACGGCTGGCTGGCCAATATCCCCAAGCTGCAGCAGATGCTGTTCCGGGGAGAGATATCCACCTATTGAATAAAGAAAATTGCCCATTTTCCCAGAGGAAGGGGACTCAGAATCATCTTCCTCTCTCTTTTCCTTTCAGAGCCCAACTATACATCATAAAATGTAATCAGCATCCTATGATTGATGACGGAGCCGGGATGAGCAGCGATGGATGGCTATGAATTGTTATGAATAGTTATGAACTTTTCTTAAACAGAGTTAAATAGAGAAAAACAACCAGTACATACTGAAATTAGAAGTCCATCGAATGATCTCAGATATGAACCAAGTAGCCCTGAATGGCCATTAAAATAATGATGCTAGTTTAATAATTTTTAAAATTCTAATATATCAGGTGAATAAGATGTTCAATATCGAAAGAGAGAATGAGAACGGCGAAGTTGAGGTAGCCGTATGCCCCCTCTGCTACAAAAGGGTGGAGTTCATAGGAGCCCCCATGGTCCGGTGCTATTCCACAGGAGAGACCTATGAGCAGATGGAGATCAGATGGACTCCCAAATCAAAGGTCTTAAAGGAAGCCGGATACGATGTGGACAATCTAAGGGGATTGGAATGAATATCTCCTCATAAGGTCAGATCCTGGCCTTCCATGAGACCCTGCCATAGCCATTCCCTCCTCGCCTCCTCCTTCCCATGCGGCAGGGTACTCCGGCCTCCTCCTGGCCGAAGGTGGCCGGGAAAGGCGGATTCTATTCTATGTGCAGCCTCTTATCGTCTCCGGATTATTATTCTGTCTCCCGCCTCGGCCCGCCGGAATATCTCCAGCCCCTCGCTGATCTTTCCGATATGGTTTACTGCCGAGTAAGGCTGGGTCTTGCCGAAGAATATGCAAAAAGCGGGCCCTGGAGACCAATAGCAGACATCGCCCGCTGATGCAGTGGGGGAAGGATTCTCGTCATTCATCTGCAGGGGCACATCGAAGTAGACCTCCTCGCCCCAGAGGCTGGCCCTGCCCTCCATCGGCAGGGCCCGGAAAAATGCTTCCCTTATGCCGGGATTTCTCTCGTCCAGTTTGGCCAGAGCTTTCCCCTTTCCCACAATCTCTATCTCAATCATCCTCATGAACCGGTCTCCTCGCAACTCTCTTCTCATCCAGATATCGCTGCTTCTCTCGCCTCATCACTTTCGACCCGCAGGGCTAATCTACTCATATCCGACGCTGCTACTATTATTTAGACCGCCCGAACTCTTTTTCAGCTACCCCGGCGGGCGGCATCTATCCCCTTTAAGATCCCTTTTAAGTTTATATTAAAATTCTTTAAAAATATAATTGTGTCGATGCAGGCTGGATGAAGGGCTTCTACTGCTTCTGGCCCTTCATCCAGCCATATGGTTTTAGTGGCTCAGTATCTCATAGCTGTCCTTATGCGGATTGATCAGCAGCTTCTCCGCAATCTCCTTTGCGGCGATCTGGGCCTCCGGCCGGAGGGTCTTGAAGTACAGCTTCCATACCGTGGCTTTCTTCACATCCACCACACTGGAGAAGCCCAGGCGGCGACGCAGCCGCTCCCGGATGGAGATGGCTTCACCATCCTCAATGTGCAGGGCGACCTTTACCGGGACATAGTCCTCTTCATAGTCCAGGAGGTCGACATAGACCTTATGGCTCTCCTTGTTCTCATTGACCAGCTCTCTGGCAAAGCTTTTAGCCAGCTCCAGGGGATCGCCGCCCTCCACCTCAATGGAGAAGAGGCGCTCCTTCTTGACATCAGAGAGGATGCTGCCATAGCCCAGCCGGCGGATGAGGGTGTTCTTGACCGTGGCCGCCTCGGCGTCGGGTATCTTCAGCCAGACTCGCAGATTGATCTTCTGGCTCATGCTCTCACCTCAATGTAGCGTTTCATAGATTCAAAGATCCTTCTTCCCGGTCCGGGCTCGTCCGGCCTCTGCTTTCTGGGATCGAAGGCGGGAAGCTGCCAGGCAAAGAAGGCCCTCTCCGGATGGGGCATCATGCCCAGAACATTTCCCTGCTCATTGCATATGGCGGCGATGCTCTCGGTGCTGCCGTTGACGTTACAGGGAAACTCATCTATGATCCGGCCGTTTTTGTCACAGTAGCGGAAGATGACCTGATTTTTCTCGTTTAGATCTTTGATCAGTCCGGGGGTGGCCGTCACCAGATTTCCCTCGCCATGGGCGATGGGGATCTTGAGCAGGGCTCCCCTCTCTATAGCAAAGGAGCCGGAGGACCTTCTGGCCGGGGCCTCATGCCTGAGGTGGACCCAGTCGCAATAGTAGCCCCGGCGGACGATCTTTCCTCCTGTGACCATCACATTCTGAGCCAGGGCCATATCTATGCTTTTATCTGCGGAGCAGGCTCCCGACTTGCCGGGAAGCAGTCCAGCCTCCACCAGGATCTGAAATCCGTTGCAGATGCCTATGATGGGCTTGCCCTTGTCTGCCTCCTCCTTTAGAGCGGCAAGAACGGGCTCCTTGGCGGCGATGGCCCCGGCCCGAAGGCGGTCCTGATAAGAGAAGCCTCCCGGAAGGATAAAGCCGTCAAAGCCGGATAACTCTCCCGCCTGCCGGTTCCAGCGGAAGATCTCCCCATCCATGCCCACGGCCTTTACTGCCACCAGGGTCTCAAACTCGCAGTTGGTTCCCGGGAACTGTAGAACCGCGATCTTCATCTCATCGCCTCCACCAGGCCGGCGGTCCATGCCTCTCTGGCCTGATCTAAATCCAGGTCGACAAAAGTCCTCTCCGATCTTGACATCACAATCCTTCTCTTGCCAGTCACAGTTCCAATCTGCATGGCCATCAGGCCATGGTCGGCTAAAACCTCGCCCAGCCGGGCCTCTTTGCCCTTTTTGGCCTCCAGGACAAAGCCGGAGGACTCGGAGAAGAGGAGCCTGTCCGTCCTCAGGCCTGCCTCCTGGCTGCCGCCTTCGCCGCCCCCGTCACCGCTCTCACCACACTGCACCCGGTCTAAATTCAGATCCACTCCAAAGCGGGCCGGGCGGACCAGGGCCATCTCGCAGATGCTTGCCGCCAGGCCGCCGTTGGAGATGTCATGGGCCGCGGCCAGGAGCCCCTCATCTATAGCATCTATCACCGCATAGATCATGCTCCTCTCCAGATCGAAGCGCACGATGGGGACATTGGCTCCTGTCTCATGAAGTGCGGTACGGTAGTACTCCGAGCCGCCCAGCTCATCGAATCTTGGGCCGATGAGATAGAGGCTGTCTCCGGCGTCCTTGAGGTCCATGGTTATGGCCTTGGAGAAGTCCTTGATGATTCCCACGCAGGCTATGACCGGCGAGGGATCCACCGAGCCCTGGGGGGACTCGTTGTAGAAGCTGACGTTGCCGGAGACTATGGGCACCGGTTGCTGCTGGTCTTCATAGCCCTTGAGGTAGAGGTTCTTGCAGGATTCGGCTATGCCCTTCACTCCTTCTCGAAACTCCCAGAAGGCCTCCGGCTTTTCCGGATTGCCGTAGTTGAGGCAGTCGGTGAGGGTGGCGGGGACGGCTCCTATGGCGGCCACATTTCTCATGGCCTCGGCCACGGCGGTGGCTCCTCCCCAGAAGGGGCTGATGCGGCCGTAGAAGGGATTGCTGTCCACGGCCAGGGCCACGCCGAATTTTTCGCCGCGCACAGGGGCGATGAGGCCGGCGTCGGCCTCGCCCGGCCGGATCACGGCATTGCCCATGACCTCGGTATCATAGTAGCGGTAGACATGCTCTCGGGAGGCGATGTTGGGTGAGGCCAGGATCTTGAGCAGGATCTCATTGCAATCGGAGGGCTCATCCACCGCCGGTTCAGCAAGCTTAATGGTCCTGGGGATCTCCAGGCGCTTGTAGCGGATGCCGCCGGTGAGGTGCTGGATGGGCACATCGCAGACGGTCTCGCCATTGTAGGTGACTGTGAATCTGTCGCCGGTGTTGATCTTGCCCACCACGCTGGCCCGGGCCCCCTCATAGACATTGGGAAGGTCCCAGTCCTCATTGTAGATCTTGAGAATCCTCTCCCGCAGCTCGGGAGGGGAGACGATCAGGAAGCGCTCCTGGGTCTCGGCTATGCTCAAGACCTCAGGGGGAAAGTCGGCTGCTTTATGCATATCATCCAGGTTGATCTCCATGCCGAAGCCGCCGGCGGAGCCCATCTCCGAGGTGGCGCAGGTGAAGCCGCCGCCGCCCAGGTCCTTGAAGCCTATCTCTATCCCCTCCGCCCGGACCAGGGCGAAGAGGTCGGCGTTGGCCTTGAAGAGCACATTCTTGAGGAAGGGATCGGGGATCTGCACTGCGCCGCGGTTGGTCTCCTCATCCTCCTCCCGCAGGGCCTCGGAGGCGAAGGTAACGCCCCCCAAACCGCTGGAGTCAGTGGGCTTTCCCACCAGGATCACATCGTAGCCGCCCTCACCCGCGGCGGGCGGGGCGCGGGAGCGGATGATCTGGTTCCGCCGGACTATGCCTAAGGACACCACATTGACCAGGCAGTTGTCGTCGAAGCTCTCATTGAAGACAATGTCTCCCCCCATATTGGGCACGCCCAAAGCATTGCCGTACTGCCAGATGCCGTCCACCACTCCTTCCGCCACCCAGCGGACCTTGCTGGCTTTTGGCCCGTAGGGGTCGCCGAAGCGGAGGGGATCGGCGGTAGCCACAACTGTCGCCCCCATGCAGTTGACATCGCGGACGATGCCGCCGATGCCCGTGGCCGCACCCTCGTTGGGGAGGATCTGGCTGGGGTGATTGTGGCTCTCGTGGGAGATGACCACGCACCACTGGTCGTCTATGGCCACGATCCCGGAGTCCTCCACCGGGCCCATGACCACATTGGGGCCGTCGGTGGGCAGAAACTCCTTCAGTGTGGCTCGGGAGCTCTTGTAGGAGCAGTGCTCGGACCACATGGCATCATAGCAGAACAGCTCGGTGAGGGTGGGATCGCGGCCCAGCACCTCGGCAATGGAGCGGGCCTCGGGCACAGACATGCCTATGCCCG
>JAGOLL010000010.1 GCA_017994055.1 Methanothrix sp. | reverse complement strand
AAAGGCCTCGCAGGCGGAGTAGATGTATGTCCCTCCTTCCGGCTTTATGTCCAGAAGGTGCTTCATATCAAAGAAGGAGAAGCAGAGGATGTAGTCCTGTGGGCTCTCCCTTATGGCAGCATGATCCACATATCTATCGGCATAATAAGACGCTACCACCTCATGCTCCCACTTCCGTCTCGACCTGTCGGTGATCTCGCTGTAAATCCCGATTTCGTCGGTAGAACACGATCCGCAGATGTTCTGCAGGCAGTGCAGCATGTAGACATCCTTGGCCATGGCCACAAGCCGGCGGCCGGACTTCCGGGCGATATCCTGGAAGGACTCCAGCCGCTCGAAGTTTCGGGGGGAGAAGTCGGCTATGACCAGGCCGGTGGATGACTCAACGCTCTCTTGGCAGGCCTGGCAGACGGAGCGCTCCGATGTCCTCTCTTCTTCCGTCGGACCGGCCCGGGTGCCTTCGGTGATCAGAATCGAGGCCTCCTTCGCCTGGCGGATGAACTCGCGGCTGGAGCTCTCATTCCTGCCGTGCAGCCGGAAGTCGCCGGTATAGGCTACGGTCTTCTCGCCACGCAGGATGTAGGCCGTGGCTCCGGGGATGGAGTGGTCCACGGGATGGGCGGAGACCTCAAAGGGGAGAGAGAGGCCGGACTCTTCCAGGCAGCAGCATCTTCCCGGCTCCAGCTTCTTGGCTCTCTTGCCGTCCTGGCCGGGCTTTCTGGAGAGGAAGGCGGCCAGAGCCGGCGAGGGCTCTTCGGTAGAGCAGAAGTCCCGGCCCTGGTAGCTCATGCCGGCCACAGAAGAGAGGTAGAGGCCCATCTCATCCGAGGGCTGGCGGGGCGAGAAGTAGGCCGTGTCCGTCTCCAGGGATGAGACCCCTGAATCCTGCATGCCCTTCATTATGACTATGCTCTCGGCAGAGGCCACCAGGGGAATATCTTTTCGCAGCATGCCGATATTGCCGCAGTGGTCCAT
Organism: Methanothrix sp.; assembly: GCA_017994055.1. GTDB lineage: Archaea > Halobacteriota > Methanosarcinia > Methanotrichales > Methanotrichaceae > Methanothrix. The sequence goes on along the minus strand of JAGOLL010000010.1, from coordinate 42,578 downwards.
ATGGGCGTGGCTGAGGAGGACGGCGGAGACGGGCAGGGATGGAAAGCTGCTTATGGAGAGGTCGGAGGGTATGAGGTCGGGGCGGTAGATGTTGAGCCGGGGAAGAAGGCCGAGGTACATCAGGTCGTGGATGCCGCGGGTGTCGCGGTTCTTGAGGAACTCCTCATAGAAGAGGCCGTATTTGCCGAAGTTCTTGCCGAAATCAAGGAATAGGCCCTTTTCCTTCTCCTCCAGGTAGATCTTGTTGCCCCGATGCCGTGGGCCCCGTCATAGACTGTGAGCGATGTGATTCTGATTCCCTCCTTGCAGTAGCCCGATAGACTGCTGGAGGTGATATAAGCCGCTTATGAGGGGATCGGGTGGATGAGATCCACATGCTGTCTCATATCAGGCGAACATCCTTTTTCGCCTTTGCCTTTTCGTGCAGCTTTTGATCCAGTGTCATCAGAGGAATTCCTTCCTTCTCTGCCGCGGCCAGGAAGAGGGAATGATAGTATGAAATCCCGTCTTCCACCGCAATCTGGAAGGCTTTTATTGAGAGGTCGGAGGCTTTTATGATGGTGCATGCAGTGGCCATAAAATCCTGGCAGTCCTGCAGTGCGTCCGATGCCCTATCTCTGCTCTCTCCGAAAAAGACCACCTGCTTCCAGGCCACATTGCCCACCTCGGCCATGGCCAGGTCCAATGTGACCGGATCGCATTCAGAGGCGCATTTCAGGGCTCTGGGAGAAGCCGCTTCTTTGAAGAACATGGCGGCGAGAATGCTGGAGTCCAGGACGGCTCTAGGGGGCATCCCTGTCCTCCCTTATCATCTCCGCTGCTCCTCTCTCATTGGGAATCTGATCCTTCCATCTCTCTTCCGCCCGGGCCAGGATCCTCTGCTTCTTGCGTTCCTTGACGGTCTGCTCTACGATCTGCTTTATCTCCGCCTGCCAGTTGATGTCGTCCATCTCCTCCATCATCCGGCGAATCTCATTTTCTAAACGAATGCTGTAAACTGAAGTTGTCATGGTATTTTGTATGCGACTAAAGTATATAGATATGATGGGTGGAGGGAGAAAGGATGATTCGGTCTACCATCTGCTGGATGCTGCGAGGCTGCTATTCTGCAAATCTATGCTAGTTCTAGGAGAGGGGCGGGGGATCGAGGGAAGGACATAGTAGAATAGAGAAAAGAAGCCATAACCAATATTGGAAAGACTTTCTGTTTCCTTAAGCTTGATAACATCAGCAATACTTTCACTGTGCATCCATTCAGCTTAAGTGCGATGAAGTTTAAAACAAAAAGAAGAAGGGCTATCTGAGGTAATGCATTGCAGCTTGTGATCAACAGCTACGGGTCTTATCTTCGCAAAAGCGGGAACTGTTTTCTGGTGAAGAAGGATGAGAAGAGTCTGGAGGTGGCAGCGGGAAAGGTAAGCAGCATTCTGATCGCAACCTCCGCCTACATCACAACCGATGCCATCAAGCTGGCTCTAGACAATAATATCGACATTGTCTTCCTGGACTCATTTGGAGAGCCCTATGGACGGATCTGGCACCCCAAGCTGGGCAGCACCACCCTCATCAGGAGAAGGCAGCTGGAGATATACGACAGCTCTAAGGGCCTGAATCTGGCTAAAGATTGGGGAGTGCGAAAGATGGAAAACCAGATCGATCTCTTGAGCAGGCTGGGAAAGACAAGGGAGGAGAAGAGGCCGGATCTGGATGTCTTCATTGAGGAGATAGAGCAGTGCAGGGATCAGATGAGCCGGCTGCGGGGGAGCATCGAGGCCCGCCGGCAGGATATGCTGGGCCTGGAGGGAAAAGCGGCCCGGTCCTATTTTGAAGCCATCTCCTCCATTATGCCCGAGAGATACCGCTTTTCGGGGAGGAGCAGAAATCCGGCCAGGGATGAGTTCAATGCCCTGCTCAATTACGGTTACGGCGTCCTCTACTCTCTGGTGGAGAAGGGATGCATCATAGCGGGCCTGGACCCCTATGTGGGCTTTTTGCATACCGATTCCTACAACAAGATGTCGCTGGTCTTCGATATCATAGAGATCTTCCGCATCTATGTGGATGAGACTGTGGTCTTTCTCTTCAGCCGGAGGAGGGTTATGGATGAGCACTTCGAGCCTCTGGAGCAGGGAATGGGCCTCTCCAAGGAGGGAAAGGCGGTGCTGATTGAGGCGCTGAACAAGAGGCTGGATGAGAGCATCCTCTACCGGGGGCGGAAGATCAAGGTCCGCAATACCATTCAGATGGAGTGCCACAGGATCGCCAACTCTCTAATCCGTCCGGGTGAGGAGCTGCCGGAGGATTACGATCAAAATATCCTGGATCTGGAAGAGGAAGTAGGAGAGGAAGGCGAAAGATGCGGAGAGGAAGCAGGGCGGTGCAGTGAAGAGCACCGGGAAGAGGGAGGCTCATAGATGCTGGTCTGGGTTATCTATGATATATCAGACAACCGCATCCGCAGCCTGGTGGCGAAGCTGTGCAAGAACTACGGCCTGTTCCGGGTGCAGAAGAGCGCATTCCTGGGTGACCTGAACAGAAACGAATCCGACTCTCTGGCCCTGGAGTGCGAGGCGGCCATTGAGGAGTCGGATTCGGTCTATGTCTTTCCCATGTGCGATGACTGCTTCGATAAGATCAAGCTGATAGGAGCGGGATTCGACCGGGAGATGGTGGCGGGCATGACCATAACCAAGGTGTTCTGAGGAGAGAATGGAGACTGAGATCGATACAGGGAGGGAAGCTTCGGAAGCCAGGATGCCGGAGCCGGAGATATTCATCACCGTATCGGATGCGCTGGAGTATCTGTTCTGTCCCAGGTTCATATTCTTCGAGAGATGCCTGATGATACCTGAGCACCAGGAGAAAAGGTACAAGGTCTTGAAAGGCAGGGAGCTTCACGAGGTTCGCGAGAAGATCAACCGGGATTATGTGCGAAAGAAGTTGAATTGCACGAGAAAAGAGACGGCGGTTTATCTGACATCGCACAAGTACCACTTTAAAGGAGAAGTGGACGAGGTTCTCTTTCTGGAGGATGGAACGGCTGCGCCTTTGGATTACAAATTTGCGGAATTCAAGAAGACCATTTACAGGACGCATAAGTATCAGGCTGCGCTTTATGGGCTGCTGATAATGGAGCACTTCGGGGTAGAAGTTAAGAAAGGCTTCGTGTGCTACATCAGAAGTAATAATTATGTAGCGGAGATAGACTTCCGGGAAAAGGATTATGAAGAGGCAAAGCAGATTGTGCGCCAGATACTGATGATAATTCAGAGGGGATACTTTCCCGATGGGACGAAACAGAAGGCCAGATGCGTGGACTGCACGTACAGGAATATATGTGTCTAGAGGTGATCTTCAGTGATAGAGGCTGTAAGAAGGATCGGTGATTATGTTCAAAGTACCCAAGGAGTCGGCGGGGTCACAATAGCAACGTACCTCGAAAATCCAAACCTCAATGATACATATAAAGCAGTATTGATAATTGTATTGGAGGAGAGAGACGGCGATTATTTCTTTAGCCGAGTAGTGAGGGACGAATTTATAGATCCAATTCGATATTTATATAAAAAAGGTCCTTCCAACGGCACCGATGCCACGCCTACAAGCATGGTGGCAAGCAAGCTTCCTAAAACATTTGACTGGTTCTTGAGGTGGTTTGAGAAATATGAGGATTATAAGATCTCCGATGATGAGAAAGATACCATCAAAAAAATGAGCATAGCTCTCAGATGTCAAAAGGATAGGATTTTAGAGGAGCTTATCAATAAATATGCTCAAAAAGATCCAGATACCAATGCTATCATCACGCTGGGATTCGAAAAGGACAACGGTTATTCGCATATTAATGAATATCCGTTGTTTGAGAAGATCTTGCTCCTCCAAGGGAAGGGCAGATACTCCTATAAAAAGTCTCAAGGAACCTCATTGGGAGAAAACAGTATTTGCTGTTTATGTGAGCAGAGGAAACCTGAGGTATATGGATTTGCAATCCCATGGACATTCCACACCTATGACAATCGGACAAACCTCGCTGGGGGGTTCGAGATCTCCGAGTCATGGAAGAATACCCCAATATGCTTCGATTGTGCCACAGTTCTTGAATTAGGGAAAAGATTCGTGGAGGAAAAGCTGAGCTTCGACTTTTATGGTTTCAACTACCTATTAATCCCAAAGATGGCCAGGGGAGGAGATTCCCAGGAGATCCTGCGCATACTGACACATAAGGATCAGAAGAGGGATCAGAAGATCAGCCAGGAGGTTAGGAAACGCTTAACTTCAGATGAAAAAGAGATATTGGGCATTGTAGCCAAGCAGAGCGACTCTATCAGCACCAGCTTGCTTTTCTATAAGAAGGTTAAATCCCAATACAATATTTTGCTTTTTATTGACGGAATGATCCCTTCCAGGCTAAGAACGATATTCAATACAAAAAATAAGGTGGATAAGAGGTTTAGGGTATATAATGAAAAGGTATTGAACGAATCGCAGAAGGAGAAGGAAACCTTGGAGTTCAACTTCAAGGTCGTGAGGACGTTCTTCCCATCCAGCTCTATGATGAAAAAATTCGAGGTAATGCCGAAGAACGGAAACTTCGATAAGATCTTCATGGATATAGTCAACAAAATATTTGTTGGAAATAGTATTGATTATCATCTATTAATAAAATATATTATTCTAAGAATAAGAGATATATTCGACGCAGATCATCCTACAAATGTTACCACTCTCAACGGCTTCCTCCTATTATGCTACTTAAAGGAGCTTGGGATACTTAAAAATATAAGATCGGAGATGAAGGATATGGATAAATTAGGCGAAGGAGAGTTGTCCATCGAACATCTAGAAGGCCTTCCCTTGGAGCAGAAGATAAAGAGCTTCTTCCAATCCAATGAGGCATTCTTTACTAGCAACGCAAAGAAAGCCGCCTTTTTGGAGGGCGTATTAGCTCAATTTTTGCTGAACAACCAACTTCAAAAGAGAGGAGCTGCTCCATTTCGTGATAAGCTGCACGGACTCCGGATGAATGAAGCTCTCATCAAGAGACTCCTCCCTGAAATTCAGAATAAGCTTGAGGAGTATAATAGAAATTATTACAGAGAGCTTGAAGAAATCATCGCTCGCTATTTCATCCTTTCTGGTGAAAACTGGAGAGAGAGCAATGACGAGCTGAGCTTTTATTTCGTCCTGGGAATGGATACCCATAAGTTGTTCAAGGATGTTAGAGAAGAGGAAGATACTGAAGGGGTGACATGAAAATGAGCAACACTATATCAAATAGATCGGAAATCATCTTTCTCTATGATGTGAAGGATGCAAATCCAAACGGCGATCCTCTGGATGAAAATAAGCCAAGGATCGATGAAGAGACTGGCATAAATATAGTTACGGATGTGAGACTGAAGAGAACCATAAGGGATTACCTCCAATCACATCTTGACCCCAAAAATCAAGAGATCTTCGTAAGGGAGATCATCTATGATGATGAGGGGCACATTCAAGACGCAAAGATGAGGGCAAGCGACTTTGGAAATGACCGCAAGATAATTCTCAACAAATGCATAGATATACGCCTCTTTGGGGGAGTACTCCCAATAGCAAAATCCAAAAAAGATAAGGCTAAGAAGGATACTAATTCTGAACCTAATGGAAGCATGGCTACTGAATCCAAGGAAGACAAAGGTGCTATCACTTATACAGGCCCTGTTCAGTTCAAGATGGGCAGATCCATGCACAGAGTCACTATAAAACATATAAGAGGTACAGGAGCATTTGCTTCAGATCCAAAGGCTACACATAAGACCTTCCGCGAAGAGGATTTCCTGCCCTATTCCCTTATTCGATTCTATGGAATCATAAATGAGAACGCTGCCCAGATCACAGGGCTCACAGATGATGACGTACAGCTCTTGATGGATGGAATCTGGAACGGAACCAAGAGCCTGATCACCAGGACTAAGATAGGACAGGTCCCCAGGCTACTGCTTAAGGTCAATTACAGCAAAAAGAACTATCATATCGGTGATCTGGATGAAATGCTAACACTAGAGACAGAGCTACCCCATGAGAATATTCGTGATACCAGTGATTACCAGATCGATGTATCCAACCTCGTTAAAAAGCTCATCGAGAAGAAGGATAACATACGGGATATCGAAGTCTGCGCTGATGGCAGGATGAGGTTCTGCAGGGAGGGAGTTGCTTTCTCGATGGCTGACCTGAAGGCAGCCACAGGCATAGATGTAAAGCTGATATCCTTTTAGAGTGGTTTAAATGCCGGATAGAGTGATAGTGCTCGATGTTTGGGGGGATTATGCCCATTTCAAGAAGATTTACACCACTAGCTCTCCCCTCACATATTCTTTTCCGCCGCGCACCGCCATATCAGGGCTGATAGGAGCTATCATAGGGCTCGATAAAGAGGAGTATTTCAGGCATTTCCTCAGAAAGGATGCAAGAATAGGCTGCAAGATCATTAAGCCTATAAAGAAGATAAGGATCGGAGAGAACCACCTCAATGCAGATAGCATAAAGAATATGCATCTGATCAAGAACAGACACCCGACCAGGCGCGAGTTCGTGAAAGACCCAGAGTATAGAATATATATCGCTCACTCCGATGATGTGCTTTACAATAATCTGAAGTCACTCCTGGCCAACCATCAATCGATTTATACGCCATGCCTGGGTTTGAGCCAACTCATCTGCAACTTCGGTTACATGGGTGAATTCGGGTTAAAGAGGTTAGAGGAGGGGCTCCATACTATAGACAGCGTTGTGCCAGGAAAATGCATAATCAGCCCAGAGTTCGAAGATGGAAAGGAATATTTCTCTGAGACCTTGCCTAATGAGATGAACGATGGTAGAGAGGTAACTGATTACAGCGAAATCCTCTTTGAGAGAAATGGAGAGAAGATTAAAGCCAACGCCAGAGATCTATGGGAGGTTGAGAACGATGAGCATGAGCGAATCGCATTCCTTTGAGTTGCTCTCTCACCCTGATAAGCTCCTGGTAAATCACCTTAGAAATGTAGGTAAAAAATGTGGCTATACAATCTCCGATAAATCGCTAAATATAGATGAAGTCGATTTATTAAGGGATATTGTTTATATAATCGGCATCACTCATGACTTAGGCAAAGCCACGAAATTCTTCCAGAAATATATAACGGAGAATGATGAGAAGAAAAGAAGGTCTCTTAAAGCCATGGAGACCACCCATCACGGCCTGCTATCTGCATTCTTTACCTACTCTGTGGTGAAGGAATATCTTAAGCAGTCCAAACGGGAAGGAGGAATATCTGGGCTTCTGCCGATCATATCTTTCCTGGCGGTAAAGAGACACCATGGAAACCTACTGAATGCCATGGATGAGATAAGCGATGTCGATGCAGATGATGAGGACGTACTGAGGACGGCAAAGAAGCAGATAGAAGCCATAGATATGACAGAGCTAGGGAATATTCTTTCAACTCTCCTCTCAGAAGGGAATATCAACCTTGATATCGATATTAATAGTATTAAAATTTATATTCTTAGTAGCATCTTGACAGATATAGCTGAAGAAAGGCGACTTGTAAGGCATCTAAGCGACAAGGATGATATTTGGCCATATTTCATAAGCCAATTTCTATATTCTGCGCTAATCGATGCAGATAAGACCGATGCAGGTCTTGATGGTATCAAACTTGAGCGCTTGGGTTTGGCAGAGGACCTAGTCGATATCTATAGAAAGGCCCATCATTTTGCAGGCAACTTAGAGAACATTAACAGCCTCAGAAATCAGATCTATTATGAGGCCATGGATAGGATCAAGGACTGGAACTTGGATCAAAAAGTCGCATCTCTGAACGTCCCCACAGGCACAGGTAAGACCCTTACTGCCCTATCCATAGCTCTAAAACTAAGAAAACGATTGGAGAAGAAAGATATCAATCCAAGAATAATCTATGCATTGCCATTCCTGAGCATCATAGATCAAAACTATGGCGTCTTTGATGGCGTTATATTCCCACAAGAACCATCTGAATCCGATGCGGCCAAAATTCCTGCCAACCCTTGTGATGAAAACGAGGATGAAAGCAAATCCAAGGGAACCTATAAAGATTCCAGGCTCCTGCTCAAGCATCATCACCTGGCAGATGTGAGCTATGAGGCCGGTGATGCGGAGTACGAGGTTGATAAAAGCCTAAGCCTTATGGAGGGATGGAACTCAGAGATAATAGTGACCACCTTCTGGCAGCTCTTCAATACACTCTTTTCCAATAGGAATAAGCAGTTGCGCAAGTTCAATAAGCTTGCAAACGCCATAATAATTCTGGATGAGGTTCAGGCGGTGCCTCACCAATACTGGCAATTGATCCATGATGCACTAACGCTGCTCTGCGATAGGTTCAACAGCTATGTCATTTTGATTACCGCCACCCAGCCGCTCATCTTCGAGGAGGAAAAGGGAGAGATTCGAGAGATAGTTCAGAGGAAAGAGGAGTTCTTCTTGGGCCTAGATAGGATAGATCTCGTGCCTATGATTGAAAGAACACTAACCCTGGATGAGTTCGAGGCCATACTGAAAAGGGACCTGGAGGAATGGAAAGATAAGGATTTTCTGATAGTTTTGAACACTATTGACTCAGCCAAAAAGGTTTATGATTACATCTCGGATCTCAATTTAGAGAACACGAAGATGTGTTATCTATCCACCAACATTGTTCCAAAAGAGAGATTAAAAAGGATAAATCAGATCAAAAAGACCAAAGGTTCTGAAGGTCCAAGAAAGGTCATCGTCAGCACCCAACTTATCGAAGCTGGGGTGGATATCGATGCAGATAGAGTCTACAGAGATTTTGCTCCCATGGACTCAATCAACCAGGTGGCAGGCAGATGCAATATGAGTTCATCTAAAAGAGAAAAAGGATTGGTATCAATTTTTATTTTAAAAGATGATAGAAAAGAATTTTATAAATATATCTACGATCCGTTTCTAATAGACAAGACCTTGGAAATTTTAAAACCATTTAGAGGGCCAATCAAAGAATCCAAGTTTCTTGAGCTTAATAACAAGTATTTCCAGGCTGTAAAGCTGGGTATGAGCGAGAAAGACTCAAAGAATAGCTTGGATTGTATCATAGAATTAGCCTTCAAGGATTTGAGTGAGAAGTTTAAGCTCATTGAGGAGGATATCCCCATGGTCAACGTATTCGTAGAGTTGGATGAGGAGGCCGAAAGGATATGGAAGCAATATCGGGATCTTAGGCTTGAGAAGAACAACCTGGAGAGAACAAAAAGGTATCTCAAGATGAAGAAATGCTTCAGCGATTATTTGATATCCGCTCCCAAAAAGTATGCAAGCCACTTAGTATTGGATGATTCCAATATTGGTCATATTTCAAGAGCCGAGTTGGACAGCTTTTATGACAAGACAACTGGTTTTAAGAGAATAGGGGCAGGTGGTTGCTCAATATTCTTTTAATATTATAAATTAAAGCAAACCCATCTGCCTCACCTTTCCTTCGGGCGCGCCCATGCCTGATGCTACTTGGCCGAACTCCACAAGGCATCAAATTCATGGATTTATCACCAGCGAAGATCAAATACCAACAAAAGATTAGGAGATGTCATGATGAAAACCCTGCGCTATAAAGTCCTCCTGAGAAAAGAGGAGGATGGAACCTACACGGTGATTGTGCCCTCTCTGCCGGGATGCCTGACCTTCGGACGAACCGTCGAAGAGGCACTGGATATGGCAAAGGAGGCCATCGACGGCTTCATCGCCTGCATGATCGCTCGCGGCGAGGAAGTACCTGTGGAGACCGATGACTCGCTGATATGCACGATAGCAGTTGAGGTCAAGGCGACTGCCTGAATCTCCGGCAGCCTGAAATTCCTTCTCGATCAGCATGGCTAAACTGCCCAGCATCCCACCTGAAAAGCTGGCAAGAGTGCTCGAGAAATGCGGCTTTGAGCTGGAAAGAATCAGCGGCAGCCATCATTTCTACCATAACCCTGAAACTGGAAAGTCGACAGTGGTTCCTTTCCATCGCGGAGATGTTCCTAAAGGGCTATTGAATGAGATTTTGAAGGAGGCGGGCATCAGCCGCGAAGAGTTCTTTGATAGCCTTTAGAGGCCCGGATCTAATGATACCAAATAGCAGCCTCCAATCAAATTCAAGGAAATGATATCTTTGAACCTTAAAATCCTCCGCCTCACCCTCCACTCCGACGCGCCCATGCGCGGGGACGCCGCCAAGCTGCGCGGCTTTTTCGCCACCAGCTTCAACGAGCATGCCCTCTTGCACCAGCATGTGACGGACAGGCTGATCTACAAATATCCTCTGATCCAGTATAAGATGCTGCAGGGCAGCCCTCTCATCCTGGGAATAAATGAAGGGGCAGATGTGCTCAAAGAGATTTATGACAAATTCGATGAGATAAAGCTGGGAGAGAGCAGGTACAGCATAATGGAGCGGGGCGTGAGCGTCAGGAGCGAGGAGTTCGGCTGCACGGAGGAGATCCACAGCTACAGGTTCGCTACGCCCTGGCTGGCGCTGAGCCAGGACAACTACCGCAGGTTCCAGAATGCGAATCGAGAGGAGAGAAGGGAGCTGCTGCGTAGAATTCTTGTGGGAAACATTCTCTCTGCCTCCAAGGGCCTGGGCTATGTGGCCAAGGAGCATATCCGGCTGGAGGTGGGCGGTATGCAGGACGAGATCTGCCAGCTGAAAGGGACGAAGGTAACGGGGATAAGAGGCGAGTTCACGGAAAGCTTTGCCATTCCTAACTTCATGGGGCTGGGCAAGTCAGTCTCTAGGGGCTTTGGGGCAGTCATTGATCTTAAGCATCCGGAAAACAGGATATAAATAAATTTATTAAATATTATTTATCGTAATCAAATTCGATAGCATGATGCCAGCTTAGCATTAATCTCAATTCTAAGGGTCTCGTCAGCCTCTCCGAAGAGTCCCTCAATGAACCAATGCTTCAATGTTGTCAGGACGCTCAACTTTATTACAGAATCGCGCTTCAATCCGGTTGCTTCAAAATACGGTTGGTTTCTCAAGACCAAGACGTCAGTATCTGAGAGAATTAATGGCACTCTTGAGGAGATATAAGCCAATACGACTTCATCCCGCTCTTCATGGAGCACAAGAGCCGGCCTGGGCTTGGTAATGCTCAAATCGGTATAAGGGAAACGCACAAAAACAATATCGCCCTTCATTTATACCTGACTTTTACATCCTCAATTGAATAGGAATCAGGTTCCTCCTCAATGAGTTTAGCTATGATATGCGCCGAGAGATTGGTGAAGGCTTCTTCCATCTTCTCCTCATCATCTTCAATGCTCTCATCTGAGAAGGAAGACCTACGTCTGGTGTATTTCTCTGAGTTTGAGCTCTCGCACATTGAATATCCTTATGGAAGATGATCCATAAAAACCTTTTTCTACTATTCGATTCCTAGATGAGTGTTCAATATAGATGGGCCTTGGATATCCGAAATCGGAAATAAGGACGTTGGATGCTTTTCTGGCATTAAATCCTATCTCAGATCCACCTTGCGGAATGAATTTATAAGCCTTCTAATAAATTCCATGCGTGCTCTAAGGAGGGTTCAAAAGGACCGATTTAACACTGAGAAACACCAAAAAGGGCAAAAAAAGCCCCTGTCCGAGGGCGACTTCCACGAAAACAAGGATTGAAACACCAATACCAATTTTTAGGCTCCTTCGATCTCCGAGGGTCCGAGGGCGACTTCCACGAAAACAAGGATTGAAACCCTCCCCCGTTGCCCCGCCCGAATCGAGAGAGATAGTCCGAGGGCGACTTCCACGAAAACAAGGATTGAAACCCGTCCATGTTTGATTATTCCTGGCATAAGAATATTGTCCGAGGGCGACTTCCACGAAAACAAGGATTGAAACATCAATCCAAAGATGTTCATGTACTGGATATCAACGGTCCGAGGGCGACTTCCACGAAAACAAGGATTGAAACAAGATCGATATCGAGCTGTCAACATGTCGATCTCCGTCCGAGGGCGACTTCCACGAAAACAAGGATTGAAACGTTTTGCGGATCATTGAAAATCGGCCCCATGAAGGTCCGAGGGCGACTTCCACGAAAACAAGGATTGAAACATAGTGTGCGTGAGTCCGTAGAGCAAAATACTTAAAGTCCGAGGGCGACTTCCACGAAAACAAGGATTGAAACAGATCAGAGCTAAGAGTATCAAAGCCCGCCGTGCCGTCCGAGGGCGACTTCCACGAAAACAAGGATTGAAACAAACTGAAGATCGATGGCAAGGATATCGACACATCGTCCGAGGGCGACTTCCACGAAAACAAGGATTGAAACACAGTTATCTTAGCAGGATCAGACGGGAATGTCGATGTCCGAGGGCGACTTCCACGAAAACAAGGATTGAAACACCGTGTAGCCTGCCGCGGCTGATCCATTGTCTTCAAGTCCGAGGGCGACTTCCACGAAAACAAGGATTGAAACTCCCATTCATCCGCCTTGGACTTCAGATCCTTTAATGTCCGAGGGCGACTTCCACGAAAACAAGGATTGAAACTCCCATTCATCCGCCTTGGACTTCAGATCCTTTAATGTCCGAGGGCGACTTCCACGAAAACAAGGATTGAAACAGGCTGTATCGAGCCGGCTCATGGACCTCATGAAGTCCGAGGGCGACTTCCACGAAAACAAGGATTGAAACTCCCATTCATCCGCCTTGGACTTCAGATCCTTTAATGTCCGAGGGCGACTTCCACGAAAACAAGGATTGAAACATATTCACTCAGCCCACCTCACCAAAAGCTAACTAAAGTCCGAGGGCGACTTCCACGAAAACAAGGATTGAAACCAAATCCCGGTTCATTCACTGTCACGATAGACAGCGTTCGAGGGCGACTTCCACGAAAACAAGGATTGAAACCAAGTGCAGTGCGTTTGTGTCACGCGGTAGTAGTGGCGTCCGAGGGCGAGCTTCAGGAAAACAAGGATTGAAGCAACTATTCGGGATTTCCGATAAGTTGCCGCTTCGTTTCAGAAGGCTAATTCTACGAAAACAGATATTGAAACAACTCTCCTGAGATCCCGGATAGTTGGAATAGTCAAGTACGGTTGCGAAGTTCCATAAAAGCAGAATCGAAAGCGCGAGAGGAAGAAACGCAGGCAGAGCTTGAAAGATCTCAGAAATCAAGCTATCAAGAGGGTGGAGAAGATAGGCTCCGACACGGTCATTCCCTCCCACCACTATTTTTTAAAGCACGCTCTTCGCAAACCTCAAACTCATCTCTATCTGCCTTTTCACATCCCGGCCCGTGATCTCCATGTGCCCGGGGTACATGATCTCCACATCCAGCCCCGTTAGCCGCTCAATCGAGGCCACCAGATCGGGGGTGCTCCCGCCGTACATGTCAGTTCTGCCAATATTGCCGTCCGGAAATACGGTGTCCCCGGAGAAGAGCACCTTGGCCCGCGGCTCATACAGGCACAGGCTGCCCTGGGAGTGGCCAGGCGTCTCCATGACCTCCAGCTTCCACTCCCCGATGTCCAGGACCATGCCCTCTTTCAGAGTCTGGTCCACCTCATACTGCGGTGCCTGCTGACCGAAGAGATAGGCTACCGAGGCCAGGTCGTCTCCCACCGCCCCAACCTCCTTCTCGCTCAACAGCAGTCGCGCTCCCGTGGCCGCTTTCAGCTCCGGAGCCGCCCCGGAGTGGTCGTGGTGGCAGTGGGTGAGGACGATTTTTTCTATTTTCGCCGGATCGATGAGCTTCTTGATGTTCCTCAATGTCGGGGCGGCCATCATTCCCGCGTCGACCAGGATGGGCTTCTGGTCCAGTATCAGATAGACATTGCCGTCGAAGGCAGCACCGCTAACCTTATGCACTTCCACCATGAAATAAACACCAGCAAGAGCAAAGCAGCTCTTACGATATATCTGTTGGTATCAATGACGCTGATTGAAGAGGCAAAGAGGGGGCGCCTGTCCCCGTTGATAGAATGTGTGGCCCGGCGGGAGAAGCTGGAGCCGGAGAGGCTGGCCCGATTGGTGGCGGCGGGCCGGGCGGTTATACCCAGGAACATCCGGCGGGAGAGCCCTGCGGAGATGGCCATGGGAGTAGGTGAGGCTCTCTCGGTCAAGGTCAATGTGAACGTGGGCACCTCCCAGAGCCTGGACTCCCCGGAGGCCGAGGTGGAGAAGGTCCTTGCCGCCGTCTCTGCAGGCGCGGATGCGGTCATGGACCTGTCCACCGGGGGGGACCTGGATCTGGTGCGCCGGCGGATCCTGCAAGCGGTCAGCGTTCCCGTAGGCACCGTACCCCTCTACAATGCTGCGGTCAAGAAGGACCTGAGCAGCCAGGGCTTCTTCAATGCCCTGGAAAAGCACGCCAAGGACGGGGTGGACTTTGTCACTGTTCATGTGGGAGTTAACAAAAACACCCTGGAGCGGCTGAAAAACGATCCCCGCATCATGGGCGTGGTCAGCCGGGGGGGCTCATTGACCATGAAGTACATCAGCGAGACCGGTGAGGACAATCCCTACTATAGGGAGTACGACTACCTCCTGGAAATGGCTCGTGAGTATGAACTGACCCTTTCATTGGGCGACGGCCTGCGGCCAGGCTGCATCGAGGATGCTTCGGACCGGGCCAAGTACATGGAGTTCATCATGCTGGGCGAGCTGGTCAAGCGGGCCCGGGAGGCGGGAGTCCAGGCCATGGTGGAGGGGCCGGGGCATGTGCCCGCCGACGAGATTGAGACTTCCGTCCGGGCCATGAAGCACCTCACCGACGGAGCGCCGCTCTATCTGCTGGGCCCGCTGGTGACAGATGTCGCCCCCGGCTACGACCACATCACCGCAGCCATGGGGGGAGTCATCGCTGGCATGGCCGGAGCCGACTTCCTCTGCGCCACCACCCCCTCCGAGCATCTGGACCTGCCCACCAAGGAAGATGTGATCGAAGGAACCTATGTGACCCGCATCGCCGCCCATGCCGCCGACCTCACCCGAGCGGGAGTGAGGGAAAGAGCCCGGGCCTGGGATGGCCAAATGGCCCGTGCCCGCGCCGATCTGGACTGGCAGGGTCAGTTCCAGGCAGCCATAAATCCGGACCGGGCCAGGCAGATCCGCCACCGCAGGGGGGTGGAGACTGACACCTGCACCATGTGCTCGGAGCTATGCGCCATCCGTCTGGCCAGAGAGGCCATGGAGAAGGGCCTGGATGATAAGGGCTGAGTCTCTCTCCGGGTCAATATTTTCTATAGACACTATTGGCGAATTTCTATATAGTGCCTTTTCTGGCATTAGGCATCAGGAGCAGACTTATTAACCGGACGGAAGAGATGGCGCATCCATGAGGTCCTTCTCCCCGGTCATGGCTGCAAGAGCCCTCTGGCAGATGAGGGTCAGAAAGAGGCCTTTTGTGCTCTCTCACGGCATAAGCTCCCGCTGCAACCTGCGCTGCGACTTCTGCAGCTACTGGAAGCATCCGGGCGAGGAGATGAGCACCACTGACATTCTCAAGATGCTGGACCAGGCCGGCGACTATGGCATTGGCGTCTACAACGCCTGGACCGTGGAGCCGCTGATGCGACAAGAACTGCCTCTTATCCTGAGCCACGCTAAGTCCAGGGGCCTTGTCACCTCTCTGATCACCAACGGCCTGCTTCTTAGACACAGGATTGAGGAGCTGAAGGATCTTGATATGCTCTCCGTATCCCTGGATGGCATCAAGAGCTATAAAGGGTTGAGAGGGGTCGATCCAGCTCAGGTCCTGGATGGAATCCGGGCGGCAAAGTCAGCCGGCCATGATATACTGATCAACTGCGTCATATCCGGCAAAAACATCAACGAGCTGGCGGACCTGGTGCAGCTGGCCCAGTCTCTGGGCTGCTGGATCTCCTTTGAGCCCATGCACTCCTCGCCGGAGATAAGCCATGAGGTCTGGGCCGATCTGGCAGTGGTGGATGTTCCAGGCTTTGAGGCGGCCATAGAGAGGCTGATAGAGCTGAAGAAGAGCGGGGCTCCAATCATAAACTCGCTGACCTACCTGAATATGATAAAGAGATCCCAGCGGCGCAGCCGCAGCGACTGCAGACCCGGATTTGCCTGCCATGTCCCGGAGATGGTCATGCATGTAGCAGCAGACGGAACAGTCAGCGCCTGCCGGGTGCACCAGGAGGCTCTGGGCAACGTGAGATGCGGCTTAGCCCAGGTCTGGGAGGACACCAGGAAGAAGCGACGGCAGATGGCTTCAGAGTGCAGCGGCTGCCTCTTCTTCGGCTATGTGGAAAACAGCCTGCTCTTCGATTTTGTGCCTGAGGTCATGCGCCACTACCAGTGGATGTAGAAGATGCTAGATCCGGAAAAGGGCAGCCGGACATATCCTGTCGTCGAAATGAGTCGGAAGCATAAAGAATCCGGCCAAGGGCATCTGGGAAAGTATAGGATAGCAGCAATGGCGAGCCACAAATGAAGAGCCTTAGCATGCGAATGCTTTCAGCATCGCCGAAGCAAAAATAATAAATATAAAGAGTATACTGTTAAATAAATTTATAATACCTTTTCAGGAGAAGAGCATGCTTGTCCGAGTGGCCACATTCAATGTTGAAAACCTGTTCCAGCGTCCCATAGCCATGAATCTTCCCTCATGGTCTGCTGGCCAGCCGATTCTAGACTCCTGCAATAGTCTGAATAATCTGCTCAATAAAGAGATATACACTGAACAGGACAAGCAAAGCATACTGAATCTCCTGGAAGATAATGATCTGCTTGCAGTCAGGCCTCTAAAAAACAAATTCCTCGAACTTAAAAAAATCAGGGGCCGCCTCTTTAGAATTCCTAAAAAACAACCGCCGGAGATTGTGGCCAATGGAAGAAGCGACTGGGTGGGCTGGGTGGAACTCAAACGAGAAGCAGTAGAAGATCAGGCCATAGCGAATACCGCCCGCATAATCGCTGATGTCAATCCCGATATTCTCGTATTGGTCGAGGTCGAGAATCGATCCACTCTGCAGCGCTTCCATGATCAGGTTCTTCTGCCCCAATTGCAGGCGAGAGGCCATGAAAGATACGACCACAATATGATAATAGATGGAAACGATCCCAGGGATATCGATGTAGGCATCATGAGTCGCTTTCCGATCACTCATATCCGCTCCCATATCACAGACAGAGAAAACGGCAAGCCGATATTCAGTCGCGATTGCCCGGAGTATCTCTTATCTCTAGGCCAAGGCAATGAATTGGTCATCCTTCCAAACCACTTCTCCAGCAAAGGCAGCGATCTGCGGGGAAACCGGAGAAGAGTCCAGGCAAAAAAGGCTAAAGATATCTATGAAAAACTGAAAGCAGATCATCAGCATATTATAATTGCTGGAGATTTGAATGATCATCCTGCCGGAGGCTCACTGGATATGCTTCTCCAGGAAAGCGACCTGATGGACGCCATGTCTCTGCCGGCATACCAGGGCTTTCCTGGAACGTATAAACACGCCAATGCAAAAGAAAAACTCGATTATCTGTTGCTTTCTCCCTCCCTGGCTAGGTCGGTTGATCTTGTGGATGTTGATCGCAGGGGCTTTTATGCCCCCAGGAAGTGGAAGTCTCTGGAGAGCATCACAAAAGATACCAAAGATCGCTTTCAGGCCTCCGATCACCACTGCCTATATGCAGATTTTGAGATCTAGGGAGGAGCTTTTTGCAGGGACATAATGCAAGAGCATAGGAAGATCCCCCATCCTCTGGCTTTTTCCGCTCCACCTTTCTACGATTATAGATAATGGCAGGGATGAGCCAATCCATAGAGATGGCATAACTATTGAGCATCGAACAGCAACTTCTTAAAGTTGTACGATTTCATACATGAGGAGGTAGACTATGCAATTTGAGCTTTCGGCCAGATATGCGAGATTTAGCCCTTCTGCTCATAATTTTCAAGAGGTCTGGATAAGCTTATGCCATGAATTTTTATCAACAGTTTTCCCGTCCAGCAGCATCGTTCGCATGGACTCCAATGAATATGGCATTGATCTTCTAGATCAGACAACCGGATCTGCATACTGCTGTCATGCCGTTGATGAGCCGAGCAGTGATACCCTTTCAGTCGATAGAACAGTAGCCTCCCTCGAAAAGGCGGCACAACATCGTGATAAACTGAGGTGGCAAAGGTACAGCATTGCTACGAACGCAGAATACTCTAAAGATGGAATGGATATCATTAAAGATCGAATACGTAAGCTTCAAATCGCATCGGAAGAAGTTGGTTTCTTAGGTCCAGCGACCTGGAATCGCCTGTGCTCCGAGTACCCGCGCATTGTAGATAACTGGTTCGAATACAGAATTATCGTCTCGAAAGATGTCGTTAAGAAGGCATTCGAAGATGCTCGATACTACCCGAAGTATGTGGCCGAGTTTGCAGCTCAGATCGATAAGGCTGATTTCAAAGTCGTGCTGACCAATAACCGGACTCCGATCGAGCTCGTACTTCCCTTCGCGCCCCAGCTCAAAGTAAAGAACCTGCTTGATATCGGTAAGGTACTCTTAGATTTAAATTTGGATGCAACGGACTTTCGCGATCTGAGTACCTCCGCAAGTCTGAGTGTTTCTGTTATAGTCGATGATGTTGCCCAAGAATTTTCAACTCAACTGGCCGATGTTCCGATTTCATCAGGCGGTGAAGCGCAAATTTGGATAAAAATCGTCTGGCAAGAAAAGTCATTCGATCAAACAATGCCGAGCGACGGTCTGCCAACCAAGGACCTTATGCTGAGATATATCCGGTTCGAGTCCCCGTCATTATTTGATAAGTGTAGCATGGAGTGGACAAAGGAATTTATCCTTGGTCACACTCCCGGCACTTCTCGGACATTGTCCAAGACAGCAAGCGTGGAAGAACAGACGCTTGCGCGCAAAGAGGCACTCGTTATCTCTGGTATCTGGCAAAAGATTAGAGATTTGCTCCCTGCAGGAGCAATAGTTGAGCGGTCTTTGGACTCCGCACGCAGAACATCAGACGCCGCTTTCAAGGACGAGTGCTTTGACTCCACAATAGTTTGGCGGTCTTCAGACTCCGCACGCAGAACCCCGGTTCGTCTTGGCGCCTCCGCTCCCAAGGCCGTAGCTCCCGGTTCGAGCTTCGCTGCCCATTTTGTCGCTTATCATCCAGACCTCGAAGCTGAGGTGACTAAACAGATTAGCGAGTTGGACCCTAAGGCAATGCACCGACTGGACGCAGTACGCACTAATTGGAAAATCGGGGCTCATGTGAAGGTGAAGGTGTATGGCAATGACTTGATCGTCGATCCCGAAGAGGACGAATTTGAATGGGGAGGAGAGATGCATATTCTCGACTTCCGCGTGAATGTCGGCAATGAGGCGACTGGATCCCGTGACCTTAAATTTGATGTTTATGTGGAGAATCTTCGGCTCAAGCGTATATGGATGCCGTTGGAGGTCTCCAGCAAATCCTCCGATGAACTGCAGAAAAGAACAGTGACTTCGCCCCGGACTGCGTTCGCGTCCTATGCGTCGGAGGATCGGCCTCGTGTGCTCGACCGAGTTGCAACCCTAGAGATCCATTGTGGTCTTCAAGTTTTTCTAGACTGCATATCCATGCGTCCGAATGCAAAGTGGCGAGAACTTCTGCCCGAAATGGTGCTGGAGTCCGACCAACTTCTTCTTTTCTGGTCGAAGGCGGCGATGGCTTCTGCTTGGGTAGAAAAGGAGTGGCGCATTGCCTTTAATCACAAGGGGATCGATGGCATCGAGATTCACCCTCTGTGCACGTACAAAGAGGCGAAATTGCCCAAGGAACTGGCATATCTGGTGCACGGTGCCGATCCCTTAATGGTGATTCGGGCACATGAAGAACAAGTACGAACTACAACCAACACACAAGACGGGTTATGATCACAACCCAAGGCTAAGAGACCGAAGGACAAAGGGCTAGAGCGACTGAATGACAGATACGCAGAGCAGATGATTACTTGAAGCTTATGCAGCTTGCAGCCCACTTCAATCCTTAAACAAATAAGGAGAATCGGCTTTCAAGCCTGGATTCTTTTTGATAATTATATCATTGCTATTATAGATCCTCTTTCTGGATGACCACCTCCTCCAAGCTATGAACCAAAAGCTCATCAACCCCTCCTGCCATTGTCCCCACCATGTCCATTCACCCCATTGAATTTCGATACGGAACCAAAGAGATGAAGGCCATCTGGGAAGAGGACTTCCGTCTGCGCTGCCTCTTTCGGGTAGAGGCGGCCCTGGCACGAGCGGAGGAAGAGCTGGGCATGATTCCCGCCGGTGCAGCGGCGGAGATCGCTGCGGCAGCAGAGTCCACCCGCCCGGAGCGAGCCAAGGAGATCGAGGACGAGATCGGGCACGATATGATGGCCACCGTCCTGGCCCTGGCGGAAGAGAGCCCCAATTTCGGGGAGTGGATCCATCTGGGAGCCACATCCAATGACATCCTGGACACAGCTACAGGCCTGCAGATCAAGGCCTCCCTGGATATCCTGGAGCCCAAGCTCAAGGCTCTGCTCTCCCTCTTGATGGAAAAAGCCCTGGATAACAAGAGCCTGGTCTGCGCCGGCAGGACCCACGGCCAGATTGCAGTTCCCACCACCTATGGCCTGCGCTTTGCCATCTGGGCCTCGGAAATCGGGCGGCACATCGAGCGCCTTCAGCAACTCCGCCCCCGTGCCGCCGTGGGAAAGATGAGCGGTGCAGTGGGCACCCAGGCCGCCTATGGCGAGAAGGGAATGGAGATCCAGACTCAGGTCATGCAGCATTTAGGCCTATTCGAGGTGGACGTATCCAACCAGGTGGTTCAGCGCGACAGGCACGCCGAGCTCGTCTGCTGGATGGCATTGGTGGCATCCAGCCTGGACAAGATATTCGTGGAGATGCGAACTCTTCAGAGGACGGAGATAGCGGAGGTGGAGGAGGGCTTCGGCAAAAAGCAGGTAGGCTCCTCTACCATGCCCCATAAGAGAAATCCCATCAAATCAGAGCAGATCTGCGGCCTCTCACGCATCGTCCGGGCCCAGCTCACTCCCGCCTTCGAGAACATCCCCCTCTGGGATGAGAGGGATCTGACCAACAGCAGCTGTGAGCGCATAGTCTTCCCCGAGGCCTTCATCTTCACCGACCATCTCATCACCCTGGCCATCCGCACCCTGGAGCGGCTGACCCTCCGAAAAGAGAACATCGAGAGAAACCTGACCCTGCTGCGCGGCCTGAATATGGCCGAGAATGTGATGGTGGAGCTGGCCAAAAAGGGCGTAGGCCGCCAGCAGGCCCATGAGATCATGCGCCAGAGCTCTATGATCGCCTTCGAAGAGAAGAGGGAGCTAGCTGATGTGCTCCTGGACAGCAGCATGGTTATGCAGCACCTTACCGCGGAACAGATCTCATCTCTGCTCGACCCCCACCAGTACATAGGAACCGCGGTATATCAGGTGGAGAGGCTCTACCAGAAGCTGCACCGGCTCTATCTGGACTGAGCCGGAGGAGAAACGAATTCCCCCATTATGCCCGCAGTCTATCTGCTCAAGCCCGGATCGATAAAGAGGGACGAGAATGGCGCAATACTGGACGCCCGATCCTCCTCTACCCTGATCATAAGCCAGGGCTGCAAGATCGTTGTGGACAGCGGCCAGAAAGGCGAGGAGGAGTCTGTCCTCAAGACCCTGGAGAGGCTGCGGATCAGGCCGGAGGAGGTTGATATCCTGGTCAATACCCACAGCCATGCCGATCACTGCGGCAACAACCATCTCTTCTCCCAGGCCAGGATTCTGAAGGCGGAGGATGGAGAGATTATAGCACCGGGAGTTCTGGCCATAGCCACTCCCGGCCATAGCCCGGACAGCATCTCATTGGTGGTGCAGGCGGATGAGACAGTTGTAATAGCCGGCGACGCCCTTCCGACTATGGGCAATTTTCTAAAAAAAGTCCCCCCCGCTCTGCATACAGATCACGACCTGGCCCTGGCCAGCATGCTCAGAATAATGGAGATGGCGGATATTGTGATTCCGGGCCATGATAGTCCCTTTTCTCTTCGAAAATATGATTATGTTCCTCTGCCATTTGGCATCGGCTCAGAGGAGCTTTAGTGCAGTCTGCGGTTGGTTGGTTATATTTGGAAAAGATCATCTCTTGATGCTAGCATATGAAGGATGGATATATCCGAAAATATAAGATTAAGCAACCTATAAATACTTATAAAATGTATATGATATACGAATGCAGCTAAAATTGACATCAAAGGAGAGGTTGGTTCTTTACGGTCTTGCCAGATATCCGGGGCTCAGCGACATAGATCTCGCTTCAAACATAGGCGTTGATCGCTCCACCATATTCAAGAGCAAAAGAAAGTTTAGGGACTGGAAGCTTATAAAACTTCTAAATGTTCCATCCGGAGAGGCTGTCGGTGCCGAAATCCTGACCTCAGTGTTCGTTAAGTACAGTCCGACTGCGCCTTTTGAGGTAAGGCGGCTGTCTCCTCCTTACCAGAGATGGGTCAATCATCCCAATTGCGTATCGCACACTGCTACAGATACCGATTCGGTCTCAACCTTCTACTCTCGCAGCCTGACCGACTTTCGGGTGAACTTCGATCCCATCATCGATGAGTACTACCGCAACGACTTTGTGGAGGATATTCAGTACTTCCATTATCCATTCCAGGTTTCCAGCTACTCGGCTGATGCGGCTATGGCTGTAGACGGCCTCTTCGAGTTGAGCCGATCCGATCTTCCCGTCCAGGTCATGCCGCCTAAAGAGGCCTTGAACGAGGAAGGACGCCTCACAGAGAAGGATAAGCTGACCCTCTATGCCTTTGTTAAATACCCCATGCTCTCCGATCTGGAGCTGTCCCGCCGAACCGGAATATCCCGTCCCACCATCTCTGGAAAGAGGACCAAATTCTTTCAGAGCGGGCTCTTATCTCGGGAGGCATACGTGGACTGGCAGAAGGTCTGCTGTGAGCTGATGTCCTTTTATCATGTGAGCATCAGGCATGGCCACGATCGTGAGGATCTCTCTGCCGTCTATCAGGCATTCCGCAGGATAGGCGCCCCCCTGTACAGCTATCTTCAGCCCGGCGAGATCTTCGGCGCTTTTCTTTCCACAGGCTACCCCGACCTGAAGAGCCGCATGGACAGGGAACTGCGGGCCCTCTCGGAAAAGGGGCTGATCAAAGAGCGGCCCATGCTGGTGATCATGCCTCTGACAGAGATTAAAGCGAGCAAGATCGATTATGCCCCCATGGTAGCCAAGATGCTGGATATCGACAAGGAGATCTGAATATTGAAGGGCGAGATTGCCGTGGTCTGCTCCCGGGCCGACCCGGCAAGCCTCAATATTTTTGAGCGTCTCCTTGAGATGCTGGATTGGGAGGCTGGCAAAGATTACATATCCTCCGGCCGGTGGCGACTGATGGTCCATGAGGGCAGGCAGAGCAGACTGCAATGCCTGGAAGAGAAGCTGGCCTCACTGGGCCTGGAGCCGGAGTTGATAGTCTTTGCCAGCCGCCATGAAGCAAAATCGGCATTGCCCTGGATGGGAGGCCATTTCACCGGGTTTATGGATGAGGCACAGTTCAGCTTCGCTGCTGCTGCCCCTCTCGCCCTGCGCTCTTTTCTTCATAATTTGCGTCATATGGCCCTTCCAGGCTTTGCTATATCTGCCGAGGCCACCCACCACGGTCCGGCTGATGTCAGAACTCCCTGCTTCTTTGCCGAGATCGGTAGCACCGAGGAGCAGTGGCGGGACCCCCGGGCCGGAAGAGCGGTGGCAGGGGCAATTTTAGCTCTGGAAGAAGAGGCTGCTCCGGTTTTCCTGGGGCTGGGAGGAGGACATTATGTGGCCCGGCAGACCGATCTTTTATTCCAGTCTTCGGCGGCCTTTGGCCATCTCTTCTCCAATTACCAGACTGAAAAATTGAATCTGGATATGCTGGAAGAGGCGCGCCAGAAATCCGGGGCGGCTTATGCCTATTTCGACAGGAAGTCTCTCCGCTCTCCGGAGAGAAGGAGATTGGAGGGGCTATTGGCAGAGATGGATCTTCCTGTGCTCAGGGGCAGAGAGATTCGGGAACGGTACCCACTGGCCTGAAGATGAAATTAAATCAGTTGGATGAAAATTTTAAAAAAAAAACTAGCTGTGGCCGCACCCACAGCCCCCGTGGCTGTGATCATGATCGCAGCTATCGTGATCGTGATCACAGGCTTCGGCATTGGCGCAGGAAGAGCATCCGTCTACCACATCCTCCGGACCGCGGATGATGAAACCCGTTCCCAACTCCTCATCGTCGATATAATCGATTATGGTCTCCCCCAGCAGCTCCGCATCCTTGGCGCTCATGTAGATCCTAACCCCCCGGCTCTCAAAGATCTGATCCCCCTCTTCCGCTTCACCCAGGCCCAGGCCGTAAGTCGCGCCGCTGCCATCAATCCCCGCCAAAAACATCTTTAGCACTTTGCCCTCAACCAGGCTCTGCTTGATCATATTAGCTGCTGCTTCGGTGATCTCAATCATAGGCTATACTCCAACTCATGTCTACTTCCAGCTGATATTTAAAGATATTATTATCAGGGGGAAGGATGCAGAGGACTTACCATGGGCGTAGATCTGGGCGACTTGCTGGAGCGAAAGAGAATCGAGATCAAGGATCTATCCGGAAGATGGGTGGCGGTTGATGCCTTCAATACCCTCTACCAGTTTCTGAGCATAATCCGGCAGAAGGACGGCACGCCGCTTATGGACCGCCAGGGCCGGGTAACATCCCATCTCTCCGGCCTGCTCTACCGCACCGCCAATCTGCTGGAGGAGGGAGTCAAGCTGGCCTTCGTCTTCGACGGAGAGCCCCCTTCGTTTAAAAGAGAGACCCTCGCCGGCAGGACGGAGATCAGAGAGAAGGCCCAGGCCGCCTGGCAGGAGGCCGTTGCCGAGGGCCGGGAGGGCTTCAAGTATGCCCAGGCCGCCTCCCGCATCAACTCCGAGATCCTGGAGGACGGAAGGAGGCTGATACTCTCTCTCGGCCTGCCGGTGATATCCGCTCCCTCGGAGGGCGAGGCACAGGCGGCCTACATGGCCCGCAAGGGAGATGTAAACCATGTTGCCAGCCAGGACTACGACAGCCTTCTCTTCGGCGCTCCACGGGTGGTGAGAAACCTGGCCATAACCGGCAAGAGAAAGCTGCCCCGAAAGAGCATCTATGTGGAGGTGGAGCCGGAGGTGATCCGGCTGGAGGAGGAGCTGGAGAGGCTGGGCATCAGTCAGAGGCAGCTGGTGGAGATAGGCATAATGTGCGGCACGGACTATAATTCCGGCCTGGATCGGGTCGGGCCCAAGACCGCTCTCAAGCTGATCCGGGAGAAGGGGGATCTGGAGACCATCCTGGCCGGGAGGGAGGAGAGGATCGAGAGCTTAGAGGAGATCAGGGAGCTGTTCCTCCATCCTCCCGTCACAGACGATTATGAGATCAAGATGAAAAAGCCCTGCACAGAGGATGTGGTCTCATTTCTGGTGGAGGAGAGGGATTTCGATAGAGAGCGGGTGGAGAAGACCGCTAAAAAGATAGAGGAGGCATACCGGCGTGGCCAGAGTACCCTTGACCGCTGGTTCTAGCGGTGGCCCTGGCCCGGACGATAGCATCCGGCCAAAATCCAATGGCTGCAAATCCTGTGCCCTAGGGGCGTCGTCCGGATATGACCTGGACCTGGAGAAGGCGCGGCATCTGATCCAAAAAAGCGGGGCGAGAAGGATTGGCCTTCAGTCTCCGGAGGGGCTGAAGCGCTTTCTTCCCGTCCTGGCCAGACAGATCGAGGATCTGACCGGGGCGGAGGTTGTCATATCCGGGGATCCATGCTTTGGGGCCTGCGACCTGGACCTGATTCTAGCCGGCGAGGTTGACCTGATGCTCCACCTGGGCCATGCCGAGCTGGGAGAAGGAGATGA
Source organism: Methanothrix sp. (assembly GCA_017994055.1). Lineage (GTDB taxonomy): Archaea > Halobacteriota > Methanosarcinia > Methanotrichales > Methanotrichaceae > Methanothrix. The sequence goes on along the minus strand of JAGOLL010000010.1, from coordinate 16,607 downwards.
AAAGACGATCTTTCTTGAGGCCAGGATGGACTGCTCTCTCTCATCGGCGGCAAAAAAGGCCGTTTCCGCCCTGCGGGAGAGAAGGATAGGCCTTGCCACCACCATCCAGCATGTCCACAGGTTGGAAGAGGCTCTGAAAGCCCTCCGGGTGGAGGGCATAGAGGCTATCGTCGGTCCGTCCGGAGGCAGGATCAGGCATCCCGGCCAGGTACTGGGATGCTGCTACAGCTCGGTCAGAGGCCTGGATGTAGATGAGTTTCTCTTTTTAGGCACAGGCCGCTTTCATCCCCTGGGCATAGCTCTGGCCACGGGAAAACGGGTTGTGACCGTCGATCCCCTCACCGAAGAGGTCTCGGAGATCGATGTCGATCCCCTGCTCCGCCGGCGCTATGCCGCCATATGCCGGGCCCGGGAAGCAAAGCGATTTGCCATTTTGGTATCCAAGAAGCCGGGACAGAGCAGAATGGCCCTGGCCCGCCAGCTCAAAGCCAGGGGCGAGGCCAGTGGACGGGAGATGAGCTTGGTTTACCTGGACAACATTGAGCCGGACCGGCTGCTTAATCTGGGAGTCCAGGCGGCAGTCTCCACCGCCTGCCCCCGGGTGGCTCTGGATGATGCAGCCAAATATACCGTGCCCATTCTCACCCCGCCCGAGTTCGAGGTGCTGCTGGGGGAGAGAGGATGGGAGGATTACCGGTTTGATGAGATTGAGGATTGAAGCGGGCCGTTCATCTGCAGCTGGCGAGCCGGCTAATATCTTGGCCGGGGGAGAAGATAGTTAAATAGAATGGAAAAGGTAAACCACATGAGGACAGTCGCATGAAAGCTGCAGCCAGTCAACCAGAGATCCGGAATAAAAGAATCCTGCAAGATATAGCAAAAAGAGCCATGCTCCAGAGGGGATTGCGCCCCGAGTTCTCCCGAGAATGCATCTCCGAGCTGGATGGAATTCAGGCACCGGAAAAGCCTGATTCTGCAGCGGATGCCCGCGATCTGCGTCATATGCTCTGGGCCTCCATAGACAATGACGACTCGGAGGACCTGGATCAGCTCACCGTAGCCGAGGCTCTGCCAGAGGGCAAAACCAGGATATTGGTGGCCATAGCCGATGTGGACTCTCTGGTCAAGAAGAACTCGGCCATAGACCGGGACGCCCAGGCCAACACCACTTCGATCTACACCGCGGCCCAGATCTTTCCCATGCTCCCCCTAAAGCTCTCCACCGACTATACCTCCCTTAACTTAAACCAGGACCGCCTGGCGGTGGTGGTGGACATGACCCTTGATCCGGAGGGAAGGCTCCTGGGCTCGGATGTCTACCGGGCCGCCGTGCGCAACCATGCCAAGCTGGCATACAACAGCCTGGCGGCATGGCTGGAGGGAGAGGCGGAGATGCCGGCGGCGGTGGCAGCAGTAGAGGGCCTGGCCGAAAACCTCCAGCTTCAGGATAAAGCGGCTCAGAAGATGAAGAGCCTGCGCCACCAGGAGGGGGCGCTCAGCCTGGAGACCATAGAGGCCAAGGCCGTCTTCCAGGATGATTTCATCTCCGACCTGGAGGTGGAGGAGACCAACCGGGCCAAGCAGATCATCGAGGACTTCATGATTTCGGCCAACGGGGTGACGGTGCGCTTTCTGGGGGGGCGGAGCATACCATCCCTGCGCCGGGTGGTGCGCGTCCCACGCAGGTGGGACAGGATTGTGGAGATCGCTGCCTCTCATGCCTTCCGGCTTCCCAAGAGCCCCTCTCCCCGCAAGCTGGAGATGTTTCTGACTATGATGAAGAAGGCCGATCCGCTCCGCTTTCCCGATCTGTCCCTGGCGGTGATCAAGCTTCTCGGAAACGGCGAGTATGTGGCGGAGAGGCCCGGAGAGGAGGCACCGGGCCACTTCGGCCTGGCGGTAAAAGACTATGCCCATTCCACCGCCCCCAACCGCCGCTATCCCGATCTGATCACCCAGCGTTTGCTAAAGGCGGCCATCGAGGGCCGGCCGATACCCTACAGCCAGGATGAGCTGGAGCGCCTGGCCGATATCTGCACCAGGAAGGAGGATCTTGCAGTCAAGGTAGAGCGTCAGGTGGGCAAGTCCGCGGCAGCCCTTCTGCTCCAGTCCAGGATCGGGGAGAGGTTCCCGGCTATGGTCACCGGCGCAGCGGAGAAGGGAACCTGGGTCCGGCTGCTGGATATTCCTGTGGAGGGGATGCTTAAGATCGGAAGCAAGGGCGTCGATGTGGGAGATGAGATAGAGGTGGAGCTCGTCTCGGTGGATGTGGAGCAGGGCTTCATCGACTTCAAGCGGGTGGGATAGGCAGACAGGCTGATGGAGGGATTGTCAGTGAAAAGAGGCTTGATCGTTATTGCGATTCTTCTGGCCGCGCTTTTGGCGGCGGGAGGCTGCTCTGCCCAGGGGCCTTGCCTGATACCGGGCGCAGATCTCTTTTTGGTCCAGGATCTGCCGCTGACCAGAGATCTCAATTTCACCGCCAACCTCGAGGATATTCTTGAGAGCTATCGCTATACCAAGAACTATTGCGCCGGAAGCTTCGACTGCATGGATGCCTGCATCATCGCCACGAGGCTGCTGCAGGAGCATGGATACAATCCCGGCACCATGGCCCGCTTTGCCCTCAAGGGCTGGGATGGGGATTCCCATATGTGGCTCTCAGTCTCCGACGGCCTGGGCCGATTTGCCTTTATTGAGACAGGAGCCTTCGCCTCCGGCCGGCCGGTCATAGGGGAGGTGGTGGGGGCGGATGAGAGCGGCAACTACAGCAGCGGCTATGTGCTCATAAGCCCCATGAAGGTAATGCAGTGCTTCGGCTACAGCGAGGAGAGGTTTCTCTCAAACCTGGGATCGGCGGAGAAGATCTCAACCGGGCCCATCATCCTGCGCCCGGAAAAAAGAGATGAGAAGAGGTCGGGCTGGACCTACCGGCAGACGGGACAGATGATGGAGGATAGCTGATAGACGATGAAGGCAGTGCTGATCTTCTCCGGCGGACTGGACTCGACCACCCTGCTCTACAGGATGCTGGATATGGGATATGAGGTAGAAGCTCTTACATTCAACTATGCCCAGAGGCACAAAAAGGAGATCGAATGCGCCTCGGCCATAGCCGGGGCTCTGGAGATAACTCACAGAATCGTCGATCTCAGCTCCCTGGCCGGCCTATTGGGCAAGAGCGCCCTTTTAGGAGGGGAGGAGATCCCGGACTGCCACTATACCGAGGAGGCGGCTAAAAAGACGGTGGTGCCCAACCGCAATATGATCATGCTCTCCATTGCGGCAGCCTATGCCGAGGCGGGTGAGATCCCGGAGCTCTTCTATGCCGCCCACAAAAACGATTGCACCATCTATCCCGACTGCCGGCCTGAGTTCGTGGCTGCCCTATATCCTGCCATACTCCAGGCCACCGCCTGGCATCCGGTGCACCTGCGGGCTCCTTTCCTGGATATGAGCAAGGCGGAGATAGTGAGAATGGGGCTGGGGCTGGGAGTGCCCTATAGTCTGACCTGGTCCTGCTATCGTGGGGAGAGGCGGCCCTGCCGAAGCTGCCCCACCTGCCGGGAGAGAGAGGAGGCCTTTGAGGCGAACGGTATCAGCGATCCGCTGCTGGATCCGGCTAATCATCAGGCAGGGGAATAGCAGACACCGGGGCAGAATTACGGGATTCATCACCCCTATTATGGGCAGGAGGCGCATCTGGCCACGATTTGACACAGGCATAACCGCCTCCAGGATCCAGATGCACAACAACATATCGGAGATGGGAGCGGATCTGATCGATCCGGTGATGGTGAGGTCCACGATAAGATCTTTCGCCAGGAGGCAGGAGTTATCGGCTCCATCCATGAAGAGATCCGGCGGGAGGTTCCAGAGGAGAGGGCAGGGGTTTATGCCGGGATGCTCAAGGAGATCATGGGCAGATTGGATCAGAGATCATCTATCCGGTTGCGGTGTGCTAATTCCGGCGGGATGTCAAATAGCAGCGGCAGCAGCGATAAAGCCAAATACAAAGAGCAGGCAATGTTTATGAGGATGAAGAGGCTTTCAGCTTATGTCTCCGGCAATGTGCAGAAGACCGGCTACAGGGCAAGGGTCATCGATTTTGCCACAATGCTGGGACTTAAAGGAGTCGTGGAGAATCTAGAGGACGGACGGGTTAAGATCACGGCTGAAGGCGATCCGGATAAGTTGAAGTGGTTTGAAGAAGCCATAAATATCCATGACAATTTGATTCAGGTCTCTTCCATCGAGAGAGAATATTCAGAGCCCAGAGGCGACTTTTCCAAATTCTATAAGCTGGTGGAGAAGGGTGAGACGGACTCCCGCCTGGACACCGCTGCGTCTCTATTGAACAATCTGATCGGAGCGGTAAACAATTTAAATAATAACCTTGGCGGCAAGATGGATGTGATGATAGGCTTGCAGACGGAGACCATTGATCTGCAGAAAGAGACCATTGATCTGCAGAAAGAGACACTCAATTCCCAGGAAAACCTGCTGCAAGAGGTCAGGGAATCCAGAAAGGATCTTACGGGATATTTAGAGCAAAGGTTCGAAAAGCTGGAATCTCAAGTTGCAGAGATGAGGGCGGCCATGATGGCGAAGGGAATCATCTGATTCCATCTTATCGGTTAAGGCTAAAGCCGGGCACAGGCTACATAGAGAAATCTTGATTTTTAATACCCGGCCATAATGCAGATCTGCCACCTCTTTTTCAGACAAGACGGCTCTAAATTTCGGCCTTGACGGGTGGAGGAGATGTGCCGGCCTCTGAGCTGTTCTGCTCTCCGCCATCGATCAGGAAGGAGAAGGAGTTGGAGGTCAGGCCCTCTCCGCCAGCCTGGATCTCAAAGCCGGCCTGAATATTGTGCAGGTACCAGGATCTATTGATATAGCCCCGGGAGAGGGAGTCGTCGATGAAATCCTTAAGGTCGAGTTGGACGGAGTCTGTTGGCTCCTCCCTTTCATAGGCGATATAGTTCCAGCCGGTTTTATAAAACCATACATTCCACCAGGCACCACCGATGAAGACCCGGCCGACCTTCTCCCCGGCAGGCTGCAATACCTGCCGGTCGAGCCAGATCATCAGCTCAGCACCGCCGTCGTAGCCGTGGGACGAATCCTGGATGGGGCTGAGCCATGCTTCAGCGGCTGCATTCCATATATTGCCTTCACCTAAGGATCGATTGCTGATGCTCCAGGAAAATGGGGCGCTCTTTACCTTATCCACCAGGAGAGGCATATTGCTGCCGGAAGAGCACCTGCCCCAGTGGCAGCCCTGAAAGATGGAGGGATAGGAGGCCACAGAGCTCTGGTTGTGGCGGGAGGAGGCGATGATGAAATCCGTAACATTGGAGTCGGGAACGGCCACACATTGGGCGGTGCCCGCTCCCCAGATATTGTTCTGGATGATGTAACGGCCCTCCATGACCGGAAGGATATCGTACTGGCTGCAAATTTCTGCCCCCGGACCGGCCTGGACTATGAGCAGGGATGACAGCATCACTGCAAATGCTGACAGAAGACACAAGTGCTTGATCATCTTTCCTCCTTAGGATATTTTCGTTCGGACTCTTGGAAGTCCCTCAATATCTCAATTGGGCCACGTCTTTTCAGATATGGAATGGCATTGAACGGCCCATCTCAGTCTATCCAAGCCTCCCCTGCGTTGAGGGTGGCCAAGGCACCATCGCAGAGGGCCCGTAGGGCCGACTCACGGCGCCTATAAAATGGTCACTAAGTCTGTTAATAATCATTTTGGCCTGGTCCTGAGGCAATGATAAACATCAACGAACTGAATGACAGCACAATCATCCTGGAGATGGATGCCGCCGGAATGGAGAGGATGGCCGAGCCGCTGGTCAAGAAGCTTTAAATTTAAATCGAGATATTGAAGCCCTTCTGGGATTGAAATGGTGGAAAATTCCGGCCAGACGGAAACGATGCCAGATCTTATTGCGGCCAGCATGGTCAGCGACTACGCCTACTGCCCCAGGCAGTGCTACATCAGGTGGAGTGAGGGGGAGTTCAGGGAGTGCGAGGACAACTCCAATTCTGCTGATGATTCAGACGGCTCCGACGGATCGGCTGCTTCCTGGCCCCTGGCCGGCAGATGCAGGACAGCTCAGCTCTCCGCTCCAAGAATAGGCCTCACCTGCCGCATCAATCTGGTTGATGGGGAAGGCCAGGAAGGTGCCGGGGATGTCGTGCCCGTACTGCTGAAGAAAGGCGAGGCGGCCGGCATCTCGGGAGAGGTTTATGACTCCGACCGGGTGAGGCTCTGCGCCCAGGGCCTGGTGCTCCGGGAGAATGGCTTTCTCTGCTCTGCCGGCCTGGCCTACTTCTTTAAATCGAAAAAGTCGGTCTCGGTCCGGTTTGACGAGCCCCTTATAGCAGAGACCAAGGAGATCATCGCCCGGATCAGGGCCATGGCCGGGGATAGACGGATGCCTCCCCCGCTCCTGGATAGCCCCAAGTGCAATCGCTGCTCGCTGGCGGGAATATGCCTGCCCGATGAGGTCAACCTCCTCCGGGAGCAAAAGGCGGGCATGGGCAGCGTTGGCGGGAGAGATGAGCAGGGCCCGGCGGGGCAGACCAGGGAGCTGAGGATGCTTCTTGCCTCCAGGGACGACCAGGTTCCTGTCTACGTTCTGGATCAGGGCTCCACAGTGCACAAGCGGGGCGACTGTCTGGAGATTCGCTCCCGGGAGGGCAAGGTCGGGACGGTGCGGATGATTGAGGTCTCCCAGCTCTGCCTCTACGGGGGAGTGGAGATCTCCACTCCGGCTGTGGTGGAGCTGATGCAGCGGGGCATTCCCGTCCTGCACTTCACCCACGGCGGCTGGTTTGAGGGAATCTGCCTGGGACACACCAGCAAGAACATCGATCTGAGAATCAGGCAGTATGAGTGGGCCAGAGATAAAGAGAGGTCGCTGTCCCTTGCGAGAAGCATGATCTCCGGCAAGATCAGGAACTGCCGGGTTCTTTTGCGCCGGAATGATCAGGAAATTCCAGCCGAGGCGCTGGAAAAGCTGGCCGATTATGCCTGTCAGGCGGAGATGGCGGAGAGCCTGGAGAGGCTGCTGGGCCTGGAAGGGGCGGCGGCGGAGCTGTACTTTTCCCGGCTGGGAAGCCTGCTCAAGGCGGATGAGGATGGGCTCATCTTCCAGGGCAGAAACCGCCGGCCTCCCAGGGACCCGGTCAATGCCGTCCTGTCCTATCTCTACGGCATACTGGCCAAGGAGTGCTTCGTCACCCTGCTGGCGGTGGGATTTGAGCCATACCTCGGCTTTTACCATCAGCCGAGGTACGGCCGCCCCGCTCTGGCTCTGGATCTGATGGAGGAGTTCCGGCCGATCATCGCCGACTCCACTGCGGTATCTCTCTTCAACAACAAGGAGCTGGCGGTCAAGGATTTTGTGATAACCGAGGAGGGAGTGATGATCGGCAGATCTGCCAAGAGGAAGGTGGTGGCCGGATATGAGAGGAGGATGGACACCCAGATCACTCACCCCCTCTTTGGATACAAGATCAGCTACAGGAGAGTTCTGGAGGTGCAGTCGCGGCTTTTGGCCAGGGCTTTATCCGGGGAGATTGAGCAGTATCCGGCGTTTTGCACCAGGTGATCGATCTGAGTGGACTGAAGAGCTATGTGGTGAGCTATGATATAATGGAGCCGAAGAGGCTGGCAAAGGTGCACAAGAGCATGATGGGCTACGGCCAGCCGCTTCATTATTCCGTCTTCCGCTGCGACCTGAACTCAAAGGGCCTGGATCTAATGCTCTCTGATCTGGAGAAAATAATCAATCACAAGGAGGACAGGATAATGATCATAGACATGGGGCCGGCGGAAGGCCGGGTGGAGGAGAGGGTCCGCTTTCTGGGGGTCAAGCAGAAATGGGAGAATCACCGGGCCAGGATCTTTTAGAGAGGCGGCAAGGTCTAAATAGAATGAGAGAGAGAAGAGCGAGCATAAGCTCTGTAAATCAGGACCCCTGCCGGGCCGGGGCCGTCCAGCAGAGGGATGGATCTGCGCCTTGATCTCCGATGAAGCTATCAAGCCAAAGCTTTTATATGAGATCTTTTGCGAGCACCTCATTTATCCCCAATACCCCGGGGGGTGCTCGCAGAGCCGATGCATATTGAAAATGACCCTAAAACAAAGGAATTTAAGAAGTATTTTGGGGTAAAAAAAGGAGGTGCTCGCAAATAGAGATAAAATCCCATGCAGGCACAGGCCCGAAATGGCACCCTATTTCCATGTCCGAAAGGACGTGGCCCAATTGAAACTTTCGGTTGGACTTGTCCAAGTATTTGCGATACGCGCGCAACCATTTCCATGTCCGAAAGGACGTGGCCCAATTGAAACACCAGAATATCAATGGAATTCTTTACCGCGCCTTCAGACACATATTTCCATGTCCGTAAGGACATGGCCTAATTGAAACCTATACTGCCGGGCGATAATATCGCAGGGCGCAGATCAGATTTCCATGATTGAAAAAGAAGCGGCCCGGTTGATCTGGCCCTGGCTCAGATGCCCGGCTTCAGGCCGCCTATCATTCCGCCAGGCAATCCAGCACCCTGACCTCAGCCTTCACCGGCACCGGAGCCAGAAGCTCCCGGCCGATCCTCTCCATGATCTCTTGCAGCATCAGTGCATACTCCTCCGCCCTCTCCTCCGGGACCACTCCGGCATCCTACCATCCGTGCTCCCGGCAATTGCAGATGTAAACTGACTTATTAGGAAGCTCAAGGCGGACAGGCTTTATTGCCGGCTCAAAAGAATCCTGATCGGCTGGCCGGCCAACCGCCCCTCAGGTCACTGACGTCTAAAATATCCCGACCTACCGCCCATGGCCTGGCCGTAAGCCAGCCCCACCAATAGCCCCACAATATGGGCCATATGGGCGATGTTGTCCGCCGAGCCCATGCTCAGAAAGTCGATCAACGCGTAGAGCACAACTGCGCTCCGTATGGATACGGGTATGACGAAGAAGAGCAGCACCGATATCTCCGGAGCGATTATGGCCAGGCAGCCCATAACCCCGTAGAGAGCCCCGCTGGCTCCTACAAGGCTTCCTCCCGCCACCATCATCTGAGCCGACGCCGCCACAATCCCGGACAGAATGTAGATCTCCAGAAATTTTCTCTCACCCACCCTTCTTTCCAGCTCCATGCCGAAGAAGAAGAGGACGACCATATTCCAGAAGAGATGGTCGAAGTTGGCATGAACGAACATATGGGTGATCAGAGTCCAGGGCCTCTGCATCAGATATTCCGGCCGCAGAGCCAAAAAGCCGAACAGGCCGGGAACCACGGCTCCCAGGAAGAAGACAGCAATGCAGAGCAGCAATATAGTTCCGGAGGCGGATATGGGAAGGCGGGAGGGAATCCTGCTTCTCCAATCGCCCTGCCCTTCCATCTCGCCCCACTCATTCCTCTTCATTTCTCAGCACCCTGCCGCCTTTCCCCGGATTTCAATCGGCTCATTCCGTTATATACTGGCCGTCACGCAGCACTATCACATAATCGGCGGAGTTTCGGAGGGCCACGGAGAATCCCGGCTCCGCTCCGAAGATGATGGTCTCCTTGCCGTGCTCCATGGCCTTGAGAAGAACCGGCTTGAGATCGGCATCCCGGGTGACCAGGGCCAGGGTGTCTATGACCGGATTGTAGATCATATCCACACCCTCCACCGCCATTCTTACATCCACATCGCTGGTGCAGATCACCGCCTCGAAGCCCTGGTTTTCCACCGCCTCCACCAGCTTCTCCGAGGCATACTGGTTCAAGAAGACCTTGCCCATCTTTATGTCGCCGTAGTCCTTGAGCATATCCCGGATCTCTTCCAGATCCATCTGGAACTCCTTTCTGAGCATATTGGGCCCATCCACGAGCAGTCCAATCTTCTTTCTGCCCTTCTCCTTCTTTGAGCCGAGATAGCTCATGATATGCTCAAATTGAATTGGCATCCTGTTCATCTTGACCATTTCTTTCCCAATTGTCTAAGGCAGTGTATTTGATCGGATATTATAAATTCGTTTGGTATTTTCCGCCGTTATCCCCGCCAGCTCCTGAGGCTCCATTCCTCTGATTCTGGCGATCAGGCGTATGGAGTCCAGCACAAAGGATGGCTCATTGCGTCCTCCTCTGGGAGAGAGGAAGGGGCTGTCCGTCTCCACCATCAGCCTCTCCAGAGATACATTTCGGGCCAGGATCTGATGGCGGCCGGAGCGGCAGACATTGGTGGCCAGGGAGATGTAATATCCCCGGTCCAATGCCTCTTTCATTGTTGAGAGCGAGCCGCTGTAGCAGTGGAAGACCACCTTGTCCAGATGCTTGACCATATCCAGGGCAGGCTGCTCTGCATCCCGGGAGTGGATCACCAATGGCTTGTCCAGGGATTGGGCCAGCTCAATAACCCGGCGGAAGACCTCCGCCTGCCGTCTTCTGCCCGCGGCATCCTTGCAGTGATAGTAGTCCAGTCCCGCCTCTCCTATCCCCACCGCTCGATGGGCATTCTCCTCAATCTGTCGGAGGAGCATATCCAGCTCAGGCTGCTTTATGCTCTCCAGGGTGTTGGGCGAGAGGCCTACAGTGGCGGAGATGAAATCATAACCGGCCGAGAGATCCAGGGATCTGGAATTGGTGGATAAGTCGACCCCGGAGTTAATCATATGGACTATCCCTGAGCGGCGGGCGCTGTCCAGTACCTCTTGGCGGTCCTTATTAAATTGCTTGAAGTCCAGATGGCAATGAGCGTCTATTGCACCGGAAATTGGCTTATCGGGCGATTGGATTCCTCCCGGTTGCAGATTTCGCCTGGTTGGTTTTATCTCTTTTGGTGCCGCCGCAGCAAGGCCGGGAGAAAAGGCAAGAAGACCCGGCCCGAAGGGAACAATTGATGCCGGCGGGAAATGAATTTATCCTGAAGGGATATAAGCGATGATCAAATGAAACCCATAGATCAGGTGATACAGACCTCGGCCAAGATCAGCTCCATGGAGATCAGAGGAGCAGGCCGGATCGCCAGTGCCGCTGCCGCCTCCCTGCGCGACTTAGCCCTGGCAGCAGAGGCAGGCAGCCTGGATGACTTCAATTCCCAGATGAAGGCTGCGGCCCGGATGCTTCTGGAGACCAGGCCCACCGCCGTCTCTCTCTCCAATGCCATACGCATGGTCATGAGATACGAGGCGGAAGACCTGCCCTCCGCCCGAGAGGCAGTTGTCTCCAGCGCCAACCGCTTCATCGAGAGCTCGGAGAAGGCCCTGGAGAAGATAGGACAGATCGGCAGCAGGAGGATCAGAGACGGCGATGTGGTCATGACTCACTGCAACTCTCTGGCTGCCCTATCGGTGATAAGCACCGCCCACAAGGCAGGCAAAAAGATCAAAGTGATCGCCACCGAGTCCCGTCCCAGGTTTCAGGGCCGCACCACCATAGGCATGCTGGACCGGCTGGGTGTGGAGACGGAGCTGATCGTCGACTCTGCTGCGAGAAGCTTCATGAACGATGTGGATCTGGTGGTGGTGGGAGCGGATGTGATAACCGCCAACGGAACTCTTGTAAATAAGATAGGAACCGCCCAGATCGCCCTATGCGCCCATGAGGCCAGGACCGGCTTCATGGTGGCTGCCGAGACCTATAAGTTCAGCCCCCAGACCATCCTGGGCGAGCTGGTGACCATAGAGGAGAGGGATGCGGCAGAGGTCCTGCCCGATCACAGCCGCTACAGCCATGTCCGGGTTCGAAACCCGGCCTTCGATGTCACCCCGCACCAGTATATCGATCTGATATGCACCGAGGCGGGAGCCATACCTCCGGAGATGAGCTATCTTATCATCAGAGAAAAGCTGGGCTGGGAGATGGAGGGCTGAAAGATATAGCCCTAAATCCGCCTTTTGCATCTTCTGAAAGCGACCAGCAGGCCCAGAACGGTCATTGCTGCTCCGGGCATAGGAGCCTCTGGCTGCGCTTCACCTGCCTCGGCTTCCGCTCCTGTTGGTTGAGATATCTCTCCAGCATCGTCCGACAGTTCAGTCTCAGAATTTCCTGCGCCTGACATATCCTTCAGATAATCGATGGTCGAGTCGTAAATAGCTTCAGCCTGGCTCTTCTCCTCAACCACATTGATGTAGGCGGTCAGCTTTCCCGGCCTGGCTCCGGGAGCCGCTGTATCCACCACAAAGGAGTAGTTGCCGGGGGCAACATCGCCTGCCTTGACCGAGCATTCATAATCGGTCACTCCGGCAGGAAAAACATTTTTTATCATCTTGGGGCAGGCGAAGTCAAAGCCCTCGCTCCTGTTCCTGAAGACCAGCTCCACATAAGCCCTCTCGCCGCCCATGCCCTTGACCGAGACGGTGAAGTTGGCCTCACTGTTGGCGGTCATCTCTATGGGAGTGACATTGATCACCTTGAACCAGCCGCCTGATGCATCGGCCGGGCCGGCCAGGAGCAGGAGAAGAGCAATCAAAAGGATGGCAAAGAAGTTTTTCATGGAGAGTAGATTATATTGAAAGATATTAAGAGGTTTCGGGATATCTACCACAGCAGCAGCCCGAAGTATCTTGCAGCATAAACCAAGCCTACAGCAATCACCAGCAGCCCGAAAATCCTGGTGGTCCAGGCTCCCACAGATACATACTTCTCCCCGATCCTTCCTCCCACGGTGCGGGAGAAGGTGGCTATGGGAATGATGGGCACACCATGCCCCACCCCGAAGATGAAGAGCATCATGCCCCCCGCCAGGGGGGTGACATCCTGGGAAGCCAGCCAGATCAGAACCGGCAGAACCATGGAAAGGGCACAGGGAGCCCAGCCCAGGGCAAAGAATACTCCCAGTGTCAGGGCTCCGATGAAGGCGGAACGCTGGAATAGGGAGATAGAGGTCTCCACTGACCGGTGCAGCAGGCTCTTTTTTACCTCGCAGTGCTCGCCGCCCGGCCCTCGCAGCCGATTTTTCACCGGCTCAATTATCTCCTCCAGCGGCTTGATATTGCTGATGCCGAGCAGGATCATGATCAGCCCGGCCAGAAGGTCGAAGAGGCGGGAGTCGCGTATGAAAAGGCCCACCTGGGATATGAACAGCCCCAAAACAAAGAAGACCGCAGCCATGCCCAGGGTGAAGGCCACGCCGATCAAAAAGCCCTCTTTTGAGGATGAGACGCCCTTCCTGGTGTACTCCTCCTTTCTTCTCACCGTCAGGACATAGGAGAACACGGCGATCATCAGGGCAATGGAGCAGGGGGCGAGCGAGGTCACTATTCCCAAAATAAACATCCCCAGTGCAGAGACATTCTGGCGGGATATCTCTCCCTCCAGCCCCTGCCATTGGGAGCTTTCCAGGTCCTGAATCTTTTCGTACAGAGTCTCAGCGCTCTGCACTCCATCAAGCTCCCCCTCCCCCACCCGGTAGACGTGATATATGCCTGAGATCATGCCCTCCCTGTCTATGAGCAGCAGGGTGGGATTGGAGGAGCCTCCCCGCACATCCCAGTAATCGAGATATTTGCTGGCTACGGCATAGGGCTCGATATCCTCGGCCCAGGGCCAGGTTATATTGACACCCCACCACTTCTCCGCCAGGTTCCTTCCGCCATCGGAGTAAGGATTCTTGCGCATATTGATTGTTGCTATCTGGACCTCGGGATGCATCTTCTTCAAGCGGGCCAGCTCCTCCACCTGGCCCTGCAGGGATTTCTCGCATTCTATGCACAGAGGGATCTCAATATTGGTTAGGTGCAAGATCAGAGGTGAGCCGGAAAAGCCGGATAAAGAGAAGCTCTTGCCGTCAGCGCCTGTAGCATTGAAATCCGGGGCCCGGACGGCCTCCTCGGCCAAGGCCGGGCCTGAGGAAAGGAAGGTCAGGACGAAAAGAGAGAGAATCATAAGCAAGGCCGGCCAGAACGGCCCTGTCTTGCCTGCAGCAGAATGGGGCAATATCTCCTCCACCTTCAATCCCAGGAGTCTATATTTTTCTTATGGTAATAAATAGCATCCTCCAGATATGAGTCGATATCCTCCTGGCTCATGACATCGGTCTTGCTGTGCCAGGCCACCTCAACCTCTCCATCAGGGCCCTCGGCCAGGGTGATGAAAATGTTTGTTGGAACATACTGCTTTCCTCCTCTGGGGTCGTATACATTAAGGATGTCTACAGCCTCCTTAAAACCGGCACCTTCCGCCAGCACATCATGATAGGATATACTATCGCCGAACTTATCCACAGCTGCCTTTATTCTGGGAATTTGCTTTATGCAGGGCTTGCAGTTGCTGCTGTGCACCAATATGAGCAGCGGCTTATCCTTGAGTTCATCTAAAACCCAGCCTGGATGCTCTACTGGAAGGCTGGCGTTTTGATGCTGATCCGGATAAGCCGTCCACCAGTCGCTCTCACCCGATCCGACCTCAAAGGCCGGAGCATAGCTATCGTCGTCCTGGCTCATAGCCGAAGTCGATGCCGAGAATAAGGCCAGAGCAGCAGCTACCAGTAATAGGAAATTTTGAAGCTTAATGAGCACGGAATAAACCCCCGAATATACTCTTCTTTGAAATCAAATCCAATCCGGTAAGGGCGCAGATCAGAAAAAGACAGCAGAAGAATAGCTGCCTGAACATCTTGCAACCGGCGCCAGGATACATCAACAGCATCGATGATGTGGTGCTTTGTATTTATTGGTTTTGGAAGGCAGCATTTCAAGGAGATGGGATAGAGGAGTCTCCTGAAGATTTCAAGAATCCACTATCCATGATATATGGATCGATATCTCAGGGCTTCTTTAGCATTCCCTTGCTTATCAGCTCATCGATCCTGGCATCAACCACCCTGATGATCTCATCCTGGCTCATAGGCCGGCCGTTGGAGCTCTCCGTCTCCTCGCTCTGCGGTGATTCTCTCTGGAAGATGCGCATGGGATTGATGAAGAACGGCTTCTCACCGTCTCTCAGCCTCTTTCTGGCCTCCTTCAGCTCATAGACAAAGCCGGCTCTTTTGGCTGAGCCATCCGGGCCAAAGAAGAAGGTCTTTATAGACTCTCTGGATCTCTCGGTCAGCCTGACCTGCTCGGCGCTGCCATTCTTATCCTCCTTTCCTTCCATCTTCCCCTCATAAAAGAGGTCCTCAGGCCTCTGACTGATATACTGCAGAGCCAGAGAGATGACCTTGCAGAACCTGTTTTCCAGAGTTCCCTCTTTGAGATAGGCTTTGCCGTCCCCTCCATAGGGATTTCGGAGAAGGATCAAGACCTCGTTTTCTGCCTGGCCCATCTTTCTGATCGGCCAGATGCTTTCCGGCGGGATTCCGATCTCCTTGGAGAGGGCCTCCCTGATCTTATCCGAATCGATGTATCCACGGCAGAAGACTATGGCGAAATCGGCTTTTTCCGGCAGGCATCCAAAGAGCTTTCCCCTCTCGCTCAGAGCCTCTCTGACCAGGGCTTCCTCCTGATTCCTGGCTCGGGGAAGGGATGCATAGAGGGGGACGAATAGGGGAGGTCGGGAGAGGCCTCCGGAGAAGTGCTGGGCGATGGCCTGGCTGGGGGGAATCTCATCGGGATAGTCCCTGCCCGCTACCACAGGCTGCATTATCTTGTGGATGAACCGATTGGCGGAGGTGTAATCATTTCCGAATCTTTTGAGCAGTATCTCATTGTCGATGACGATAACGCCATTGGCACCGCTGCCTTTGGTCATAAGATCATATAGCGCACTTATGGCCGCCAGGTTTCTTCTCCCCTCCTTGGAAAACTGGGCTCTATCAGCGAAGTCTCCCAGCTCAGTCAATATTCCCAGGGCAAAGACGGGATAGTCGGCTTTGCCCTCATTTCTGATGTGGTTAATTATGGGATTGATAAAGCCCGTTCCCGTACCGCCGCCGAAGGAGACAACAAATAAGATGCCATCGCACTCGCCCTTTCCCAATGTGGTATAATCCTTTATGGCGTTCCAGGCGCTGTCGAATATGGGATTGGGCGCTTGAGTGGAGGATGAGCCGTTTGCCGAGGGGAGGCCTCCTTTCAGCTCCACCATCTCTCTGGGCATGGTACGGGCCACCGCATCCTGTATCTGCGGATCGGTATCAAAGATCTCAAATATGGCTTTTAAGTATTGGGCATCCCTCACAAAGCCCTGCTTCTTCACATCATATCCGTACCTCTCCCGCACCATGCGGTGAACCTCGCAGCCATCGGCCACAGAGTCGTGCGGTATAAAAAAGCAGGGATAACAGCCTTCGGCCATGTCTCCAAAGAAGTGCTGAACATTCATGGCATCGTTCTTGTCTGCTTCCAGCCATATGCCCTGGATCATCCCGTTGGATACGTGTCTTGCCCCGGTCAGGCTGGAGAGCAGAGGAAAATCCAGATCCTCATTTCCCAGAAACTCCTTAGTGATCTTGCCGCCTGCTCCTCCTATTCCCACAATGCACAGCTTCATCTCATTGCCTCCAGGCTCTCTTTAAAGATAGGCATGACCAATATGCCTGCAGATAAAAGCAGCAGCAATAGGCTGGAAAGCTTTGCTGCCTCGGACTGGTCTGGATAAATGGTTCCAAGGTATGCCGATAATACTATAGATGCCGATAGAGCGATCAGCGTGAG
>JAGOLL010000081.1 GCA_017994055.1 Methanothrix sp. | reverse complement strand
CCATTGCGATACTGAGCCGTCGCTGCATCCCGCCCGACAGTGTCTTTGCCTTACTGCCGGCAACTTCATCGAGACCGAATACCGACAGCATCCTGGCTGCTTTCGTCCCTGCGGTCTTCCTGTCGCTGCCATATATCCCGGCTATCAGCTCGAGGTTCTCCATAACAGTCAGGTTCGGGGCGACTGCAGTCTCCTGCGGCGAGACATTGATCTTCTTCTTTACTGCAGAGCGACCGGTTACGATACTGTCACCCAGCAGGATGGCATCCCCGGCAGTGGGCACAGTGAGGCACGAGAGCATCTTGATGGTTGTGGTCTTGCCGGCGCCGTTCATTCCGAGCAGCGCGAACAGTTCGCCCTTTCGTATAGTAAGGTTAAGATTATTGACCGCGGTCCTTTCCCCGTACCTTTTTGTCAGGCCGGCTATCCGGATTTCGGTCAATTGTCTTCCTCCCTGCATTCCTTTGCATTGAAAATTTCCTTCGCGAACTGCATGAACAGTTCGCTCTTTACAATCGCGATTCCCTGCTCCTCATCTCCGAGCATCAACAGGCGGTCACCCGGCTTGATATCGAAGATCTTCCGGGCTTCGCTTGGGATGACGATCTGACCTTTCTCCCCAACCGTTACTAAGCCAAAGATGTGTTTTCCTTTCAGCCCTGCCATGTCATTTCTCCCACAAGTAGGAAATGTATAACTTGAATGGATAAATAGTTTTCTTAGAGAAGTAATACACCTGTACTTTCCAACTTTTCGCTTTATATATAATATGCGCTAATTATTTTAAATCTTAAACGTGATCTAAAGTTTTTATACTTGGATTGATATTGCTTGCACGGGAGTAGAATGAGAATAATATTATTTGAAAGATTACAAAACAGGGTCCAAAAGGCCTTAGATGGATCTTAAATCAGGTGGCTCATGGAGCATCAAAGACAAATAAATCGCGACTCAAAAAGGTATATCTCCGATTGTTGCGCAGGAAAGGTAAGCCGAAGGCCATTACTGCCCTCTCCAGGAAAATTCTCAGCATGATACACCATCTTCTTGTCAATCGCGAGATGTGGGAAGAAGAAGGATTCAAGAAGAAGAGATTGGACTTCGATTTCGATAGAAAATCCTCTACCTCACAGCTTACCTGGCTGGATCTGGTGGCCAATAATGTGGTTCGCATTGGAGAAGGTAAACCGAGGAGTGGTGTCTGATATCCCCCGGATTATAGGCGTGTTTTCATGGAAAGAGACACAGAGACACAGAGAATTTGCGATTCGAGTTCACCCATGCAAAATAGCGAGGAGCCGATTTTTATATAATTCCAAGATAGATCGGCAGAGCGATCAGTATCACAGGCAGGCCGACCAGAGCCCAGACCCGCCGGTCGCCGTCGAAGATCTTCTTTCCATCCAGGGGTCCGAAGGGCAGCATATTGAAGGCCGCCAGGATCAGGTTGATGAAGAGGGCAAATGTAATCGCCTGCGCCCAGACCCCGCCATCTGCCAGACCGCTCATCCCCAGAATGAAGAAGAAAGCCGCCAGCACGATGTTGGTCATCGGCCCGGCCAGAGATATTAAGAGCATCTCTCTTTTCAGCTGGCTGGCCAGCTCCTCCTGATGAAACGGATCGGGGACGGTAGAGCCATAGATGCTATCAGGAATATATGTCTGGACAGGGGGCCGGGACCGGCTGATCATCACCGCTCCCGGAGCGGCAATGAGAAGGCCGGCGAAGGCTGAAGCCACCGCCAGACCGAGGCCCAGGAGATTGGCCCTGTATTCGGCCAGATATCCAAAATGCTGGGCAGTGAACTTATGAGCCAGTTCATGGAGGAGAAATCCGCTGGCAACACCCAGAGTGGAGACGATGATCATATTCATATCAAGCACCGCCCCTCCAAAAAGCACCGAGAAGGCTATTACCAGGGCGATCAATGATACGACCAGGTCCCTCAATTCAGTAACGCTTATTCCCAACATATGCTCTTGACCTGTTACCCTTGCCGCTTTTGCTTTGCATCTCTGTTGGCCGTCTAATGGAGATCTTCTTTGATCTTCTCCAGGATCTTCTCTTTCAGGCGCAGTTCGTCCTCTGCAGTCACCGGGCGCTTTGCGGACATGCCGCACCTCTTGGGCATAGCAATCAGCTCCGCCTCCAAGAGGTCATAGTAGGCCTCATCCAGATCGATCTCTCCCCCGGCATATCTATTCAGGATGGCGCTGATCCCTTCATAGCCAGAGCTTCCCTTCTTCATCTTGTCGACGGCTTGAACTATCTGCTCGTACACGGGCTATTGGTGGAACAGGTTGATATTTATCTCTTATCAAGAAAACGATTTATACCTAGAGCTTGATCTCCCGCCTCATGGGAAAAGTATTCGTGAGCCCTCTGAACTGGGGTTTGGGCCACTCCACCAGGGACATTCCCATCATTGAGGAGCTAATACGAAGGGGCCACGAGGTCACAATTGGCACCAGCGGCAATGCCCTGACGCTTCTGAAGAGGGAATTCCCGGAATGCGATTTCATAACATTCAAGGACTATCCTGCCCCCTACAGCTCCACCCGGTTCTTCCTGCCCAAGTTCGCTGCCAGCATTCCCATCCTCCTCCGCGCTCTGGCCAGGGAGAGAAAGAAGCTGGACGAGATCCTCACCAGGAATAAGTTTGATCTGATAATAAGCGACAACCGCATGGGGGTCTACAGCCACGACATTCCCAGCTACTTCATCTCCCATCAGCTCCGCTTCAGCCTGCCCCAGTACCTCTACCCCTTTGAGATGCTCACCATTCCCGTGAACAGCTTCGTTCATGTCAAGTTCGACGGAGTCATTGTGCCGGATATTTATCCCTGGGCGGGCCAGCCGAACCTGAGCGGCAAGCTCAGCCGATCACGCCTGGATGCCACCAACAAAAGAGCCTATTTCGCCGGAATCTTCACCAGCACCAGGAAGATGAATCTGGATGAAGACCTGGATTATCTGATCATCGTCTCAGGACCCGAGCCCCAGAGGACAAAGCTGGAGGAGATCATCTTAAAGCAGGTGCAAAAGCTCCCCGGGGAGAAGGTGGTGCTCCTGGGAAGCCCTCAGAAGGAGAGGCACGAGAAGCTGGATGAGCAAACCACAGTTCACTCTTACCTATCCACGGAGGATAAAGTGGAGCTGATGAACCGGGCCCGCTTTCTGATCACCAGGTCCGGCTATACCACCATGATGGAGATGGTGGAGCTGGACAAAAAGCATGGGCTGTTCATCCCCACCCCCGGCCAGACGGAGCAGGAGTATCTCTCCCGCTACTATGCCCGGCAAGGCTGGTTTTTCTCCCGCAGCCAGTACAAGCTCCGCCTTCCCCAGGACGTGCAGGAGGCGATGAACTACCAGGGCTTCCCGGAGATGACTAAGACGGCGGAGAACGTCAAGAGGCTCTATGAGGAGCTCTTCGTGCAGCATCTGAGCTGAAATGTGATTTGACTATTTTACAGCAGACTGAGTACTACCAGTAATTGCGAAGCATCTCATGCACTCGACGCCAACTCTCCATTATCTCTGGACCGAAGAGCTCTTTCGGCAAAAGATCGATCATCTGCCCAAGGTACCTGGCCTTCCTCTCCATCAGCCGCTCGGCGGAGGAGGAATCAATATCCTCCATCATATCCGCTGCCAGTAGGCGAGAGGAGCGAATGCAATGCTCAAGCCTCAGCCGGGCATCATCCGGATGGCAGTTCAGGCCTCCTGTATCCTGATAAATCACCCTTCCCAACTCACTGAAGGCCTCGATGAACAGGCTGAAAGACGACTGATCCGAATCGCAGCGCCCGTGAGTGGCAGCATAGCCGCAACCCCGGCAGCTTCGGCTCTGCCCGTACTGGACGCAAAAAGGGCAGGTCTCGGGCCGGGTGGGCAAGTGGCCGAGCATTATAAGAGAGAATGCGCGGGCGAACTTATGCTCCTTTTCGGGCGGGACCTTTTCAAGGCGGCGGGATAAGAGTTCCAGCCAGTAGATCAGCTCCTGGCAGCCGGTGACGATCCCCTTCCTGGCCGTATCAAGGGAGGCTGCATCGATCGATGCCGCCGCCGCCTCCAGTTCTCTTGCTCTATCGCTCATACAGTTCTCAGACTCCGGGAGAAACAACCGGAAAATAGAGAATAAAAGAAAGGATAAAAAGGCAAGTATAGGCCAGTATGGCCCAACTTTCAATATGCCTGGCCCTCAGTACCCCTTCTGGGTATGGGTCATATTGTTGCAGAACTTGAACTTGTCCCGGTCCTTGTCCTGCAGATAGACATACCCAATCCTGCGGTCCTCCAGATGCTCCTCATACTCCTCTTTTGCATCCTCCCGGCAGGACGAGCAGGCGCCACGAGGGATGGAGACGCAGAAGGCATTGTTCAAAGTGCCATATCCCCTCTGGGCAGAGCTGGTGATGGTCATGTATCCCGGGCAGTCCGGACAGAGCCTGACCGACTCCTCCTGGCTCTCATTGATCATGTCCGTATCGTAAAAGACCCTCTTCTTCCGGCGGTAGAAGTCGCCCAGACTCTCCCGCACCATCTGGACCATCTCCTCCCTCTTCGCCCAGGCCTCATTCACCTGGTCCACCGTCTTTTTGATCTCCCGCCACATGGCATCGGTCTGCACAAAGGCTCCCGGAACATAATCCGGCTCGCGTACATGGGAGTAGTCAAGGCCGGCCATGGCCTGGATGATGCCGGTGTTCACATAGGGAAGCGCGGTTTCCACCGCATAGCCTCCCTCCAGGACGCAGATATCCGGAGCAAGCTTCTCATTGAGCCGGGCATAGCCATTGGCAGAGAACCGCATATTAGCTAGAGGATCAGTATAGTGGTTGTCCTGGCCGGCGGAGTTCAGGACCAGATCCGGCTTGAACTCCTCCAGAATGGGCAGGATGAGATTGTCCAGAACATAATGGATGCCCTCATCGGTAGTTCCCGGTGGCAATGGAACGTTCAGGGTGCGAGCCAGTGCCTGCGGCCCGCCGATCTCATTGACGAAACCGGATCCAGGATAGAGGGTATGCCCGTCCTGGTGGAAGGATATGCACAGGACTTCGGGATCATGCCAGAAGATCTCCTGGGTGCCGTCGCCGTGATGCACATCCGTATCGATCACCGCGAGCCTCTTATGGCCGTATTTGGTCCTCAGGTACTCCACCAGTATGGCCATGTTATTGATATTGCAAAATCCCCGGTTGCCGTGCACCACCCGCATGCTGTGGTGGCCTGGCGGGCGCACCAGGGCAAAGCCATTTCTGATCTCCCCTTTCTCCAGGGCATCGGCCAGGGTGAGGGTGCTTCCGGCGGCAATGAGATGGGCCTCGGTCACCTGGCTCTCCACATCTGGAACGCAGAAATGGGTGCGAGCGATGTCCTTGTTCTCTGCCAATCGGGGCTTGTACTCCTCGATCTGAGGGAGGTCCATCAGCCCCTCCTCAAAGATCTGGTCCCGGGTATAAAGCAGCCTCTCCTCTCTCTCTGGATGGGTGGGCGAGATGGCCCAGTCGAAGGCGGGGAAGAATATCAGGCCGGTCTTTCCCGCTCCTGCATTAGAAGCCATTTACGTGCACCTCCATGAGGATAGCAGGCCAGCAGGAATCTCCATTCGGACGTCCAGGAGCTTTCCTACCGTCGACCATCCCCGAATCATATTGAAGACCTCGCTTGAAGTGACCAGAGCTTCAGCGGCATACTCCTCAATCCCCAGGCGGCCTGCTCTCTCCACGAGAAGCCTCCGGGCCAGCTGCTCAGCCTGAGCCAGAGACATCTGCTTCTCATTCACTTTGCCCATGATCCCATCCTCTGCAGTCACATACTCACCCCTCTCGGTATCGATATGAAGGTTAAGGGTGATGGTAGGCCGGGCAACGGCAGCACCAATGGCATTGGCAACCGCAGCATGCTCAGGCACAATCGAGGCCACCTTCAGCCGGGAGGCGATGAGGGGCACCAGAGCGGGGGCAGCTCCCCCCACCCCAACCACATTCTGCGCCTCGAGCTTCTCCTTTTTCATGATCTCCCAGATGCGATAAGCAGGCTCTTGCTCCCACTCCCGAAACATCTCATTGACCTGTGAGGCGATCTTCTCCACCACAGAATCTAACACCATCTCTGCTGCCTTTTCTGCAGTGCAGTTCATCCTGCTTGCCACCCCTGCCATCGCCTCCTTTGCTCGCTCCAGGTCGCCGACGCTCGACCGGCCCAAGACGCGCAGAGCATCGGTGGGAGTGGGGCCCGTGCCCCCCAAACAGAAGGGCGAGCCGTTTCTCTGCGGGCCCACTGTCAGGCCGTCCTCGGCGACGTCCACTGCACTGTCCCCGCCAATGGCCACGGACCTTACGGCAAAAGCGCGCACATGAGTCAGCATAGAATCCACTCGCGCCCCTTTAGAGGAGAGCAGCGGACTGCCGGAGAGGATGAGAGCTAGGTCTGTCGTCGTGCCGCCGATGTCCACCACTACCGAGGTCTGGCCGGGAGGAGTCAGGGCCATGACCCCCATGATGCTGGCCGCAGGCCCGGAGAATATGGTCTCCACTGGCATCTGGAGCGATCCCTCTAAAGGCAATGTCCCGCCGTCTGCCTTCAGGATATAAACGGGAGCGGTGATCCGCCTCTCCTCCAGAGCCCTGGATATCGCTAGAGCGAACCTCGCATAGCTCTCTTTGGTGGCCAGGGTGAGCTTTGTGGTGGCCGCCCTCCGGGGGAAGTTGAGGTGACCAGATACCCGGTGGCCCAGTTCGATCTTGGATCCGGGCAGGATTTGGGACATGATCTGGGATACCTTCTCCTCGTGAGCCGGATTTCTCTGGCTGAACTTTCCCACCACTGCCACCCTCGAGACTCCACTCTCCTTTATCCTGGCGGCTGCATCTTTTATCTGGGATTCGTTCAACCGGTCGATCTCCTTGCCCCGGAAGTCTATGGCCCCATCAAGAATGATGGACTGGCCCAGGTTGTAGTCCTGAGGATTGGTCCCCGGACCCGGTATCAGCACCAGGGCCACAGGATCCGTCTTCTTCTCGGCAATCATATTTGTGATCAGAGTGGTGCTTAAAACCACCCTCTCGATCTTGCTGACGTCCACTCCTCTGACCAGCTCATCCAGAGCCCCCAGCAAGCATCCCAGCAGATCATTGTGATCCGTAGGCACATAGGCCGTCTTCTCCACCCGGCTGCCATCCACCAAAACAGCATCAGTGGTGGTTCCGCCGACATCTATTCCAATAAGCATTTTCATTCGCCTTTCGATAGGCGCTCTGGATCAGGATATATATCGGCTTTGTGGTCTTTTGGAGGATATATGAAAGAGGGCTTTGCTAAACCATAGAGGCATAGGCCGAAATTGTGCCGACCCTTCCCGTGGAGGAGGTCTGAAAGCTTTCGGATGGAGTTGCCGCCGCCCCAGCAAATAGAGGGCACGAGCATTGCCATTATCCTCCTCCAGCCATTCTTATAATCCAGGTAAAACAGGGCTATGCAACCCAACAGGCATAGAACTCCCGCCAGGATGAAAGTAGCAGAAAAGCCAACAAAGCTGGCCACGGCTGCACCCAACGCCCCGGTTGCTGCCGTGCCCAGGCCGGTAGCGGTTGAGTATACTGACCACTGAAAGCTCTCCTGTCCCTTATCGAGATTTGCAGACCACAAACCAAGCCAGGTTGGATAGGCGAGTCCGCTTCCCAATCCATAAATAACCTCTGCGATATAAATATGATATATGCTGCTGGCAGAGACATAGATGAGGGGGACACCAGCCATGAGAATCGTCCCCACGAACAGCCACTTCGTCTTATCAGACTGCCTGTCCACATAATGGCCAAAGGGGAGTTGCACCAGGGACTTGGTGAATAGGAAGAGAGCACTGGCAAGTCCCGCGGAAAGCATGCTGCCTCCAGCTACACCGCCACCATTAATATAAATGGCAATTATGGGCTGAATCAGTCCAAATCCGGTGAGGACGAATATATCCGACAGCATAAGCAGTTTCATGGTGCGGTTCATCATAACGAATCACCTCCGATCCGTAATTTCAATCATTTATTAATTATTAAACAAGATAAAAATACAATAGCATCATCCGGCCATTGCACTAACGAAATATTCTCCGCCCTCCTATCGACATCCTACGCGATAATCAGACCAAGGAAGCTCTTGGCAGAGCTAGAATAGAAGGATGTTATATCAATATGGACTTAAAATTCAGACGATAGATATCCATATTCTGAATCATCAATGTTTTTCAGCATGAAGTCTTATATAAATATTGCTAAGCATAGCTAAGTGGAATATGCCGATCTATTTCATCATGCCATCAGAGTCATGCGATTCATATATGGCCATTTTGCCGGGAGCGAGGGATAGGCCAAAAGGCTTCAGTCCCATCTAATCCAGCGCACCAATGAGCGGCTTTATCTCATAGACATCCAGCTGCCTTTGAATGGTAAACAGCTGATTGCCCATCTGATGGCTCTTGAGAAGGGAGTTCCCCACGTCCTTTGGCAGATAAAACTCCTCTTCCCCGAGCTTCACCCGGAAGAACTTCCTGCTCTCGCCCAGCTCCATGCCGCTATATCTGCCTGTGACCTTCTCGCCGACCTTAAGAATTCGAGGCTCCATAGAGTTTCACCTCATTTATTGTTATATTTGTATCTTGCTACTACTTCTATCTTCCGATCGGAGGCTGAAGACAAGCTTTTTAAACCAGGCAGCAATACGCTGTCAAAAAATGTGCATTAAGGTACAAAATTGGAGAATGACATAGACATGAATTCGATATGGAGGGACACAGATCAGCCATTTCTCCTGCTCTGTGATCGACTACTTCAGGGTGAGAAAAAATGAGCATGCCCACCCCCTACATTGCGCTACTGATCGCTCTTATAGTTATGATATCCACAACTATATTTATATTAATGAGGAAATACCATGATTAATCAATTGCTGCTGTTGGCCTACGTCCTGGCGATAATCCTGCTCTCACTTAAGCTGCGACAGGGGACATTCTCAGGCTTTGTCCTCTCCAACCGCAACATCGCCTATCCTGCCGTCATCGGCATTGCCTATACTGCTGCCTACTTCAGCGCAGCCTCCTTCCTGGGAGGAGGCGGTTACGGACTTGCCGCCGGCATGCCCTGGGTGATCTTCTGCTCCCTATTTCATGTCGGATTCGCCTGCATCGCCTGGATCATGGCAGGGAGGATATGGACCATGGCAAAGCAGTACGATGCCAAGACGGTTCCCCAGCTGCTGGAGAGAAGATACAACTCTCCCCTGGGAAAGGTCATACTTGCTATCATCATGCTCATCCTCTATACCGTATACCTGGTCCCCATCTTCAAAGGATGCGCTACCCTATTTCAGGGAATGATTGGCGTATCCTACCTGGAGGGTCTATTGATCACCGTAGCCATAGTGGCCATTTACTACGCCATCGGCGGGCTGCCGGCGATAATCTGGGTGGGATTCATCCAGGGCGTATTGATGCTGATAGGGGCCGTCTTCCTCTACGGCGGCCTGATCTCCGCTGGCGGCGGACTGGATATCTGGGAGAGAATTCCCCTTGATGTGCTCAGCATGAATGGCCTTAATATCCCCTGGCAGCAGACATTTGGACAGGCCTTCTCCATCAGCCTGGGACTGCTCGCCCTTCCCGATCTGCTGATTATGATATTCTCCGCCCGGGACAAGAGGGTCGTTCGCTTCGCGGGCATTTACGGACCCATCTCCATCGCCATCTATTCAGTATGCATCTTCTCCCTGGGAATCCTGGCCTATGGAGCATTGAGCGCCGAGCAGATAGCTCCATTCCTCAAGAATCCCGACGGCCTGGTGCCATTCGTCGCCACACTGATCCTGCC
>JAGOLL010000080.1 GCA_017994055.1 Methanothrix sp. | reverse complement strand
AATCTCCTCTGTATCGCCCTTTTCGTTTTTGACGGCCCGGTTGGTCCAGGCGATCCAGACCCTCTCACCATTGCTGCGCATGTTCTCATTGATATGGGAGGCGTACTTTGAGGGATCGTGGATCAGATCTGCTACCATCCTCTGCAGATCTTGATCCTCTGAATCGATTGCAGGAACAATAGTCCCGATCACATTTCGGCCCAGTATCTCTTTCTTGGGATAGCCAAAGAAATCCTCGGCAAACTCATTGATGAAGATTATATCTCCTGCCCGGTCCAGCCGCAGGATGATGCTGTTAGCGCTCTCCACCAGCTCTCGGTATTGCCTCTCGCTCTGGGCCAAGGCCGCCTGGGTCTGCCATCTATCTATAGATCCTCCAATGGCACCGGCTATGGTCATGAGCACCGAGACCTCACCCCAGGTCCATATCCTCTCTGTGCTCCGGTCATCAAAGCCTATGAAGCCCCAGAATCCATTCTTTGTGAATATGGGGACGATCAAAAATGATAAGACACCCAGTTCTTGCAGAAAGAGCCTTGACTGAAGCGGCTGATCCCTGGCCAATCCCCGCATCGGCATGCCTTGGGAGAGGGAGTCATACCAGGGGATGGGCTGGCTGTAAGAGACGTCCAGAGGAGGCAGCTTTTCGTTTCCTGTAGCCAGGCCCTCTCTGCTCCAGTCGTAGCTGAGCTTGCAGTGATGCTCCCCGCTTTCCGAATCATAATTCTGAAAGATATAAACCCGGTCCACATTGGATGAGCAGCCCAAAAATTCCAGGGACTGGGCAAGAGCTGGGTCTATCTTCTCAGTGATCAGGAGCTGGTTGGTGGCTAGGGCTGCACCGGCAAGAAATCGATCCCATCTTCCTCGCTCGTTCTCGGACCTCTCCTCGTATGAGCTCTTCAATTCTGCCACAAAGACAGAATCACCGCCGTCCTGGATCTGGTGTATGGTGCAGAGAAAGGATCGCCCCTCAATCTCTATTCTCCCAGGAGCTGCGCTTAAATCCACAAGTTCATCTTCCCCTTTCCAGCCGGTAAGGCCTCTGGCGGCAGAGTTCATGAATAAGATCCGGCCCTCTTTGTTGCAGAGGCAGATGGCCTTGGACAGGGCATTTAGAGCAGATCGGTACAGCTGGTCGGGATAGGTCATCCTTCATCTCACCAGAACGGCCCGTACCGGGCTTGCTTCTGCATTCTCGATGGAGAGCGGCAGGCAGATGAGGAGATATCTGCCCTGGGGAACAGAGCAGAGGTCCAGCCCTTCCAGAATTAGAACATCTCTCTCCAGAAGGATATGATGGACGGGAAGAGATTCATCCTCGAAGCGATCCACGGAGAGATAATCGATACCAACCAGGCCCAGTCCATAAGAGACGCACAGCTCGGCTGCATCTGATGATAGAAAGACATAGTCCCGGCAAAAAGAGGGATCATGCATCAACCCTCTCTGACTGTTCTCGGTCTTGAACAGCAGCGCCTGGCCTTTTGCGGCCTGAAAGCTATGGAGGCAGGAAGAGATTATCGGGCCGGCTCCGGAAATCGAGATCACCTCAGCCGGAATTATGAACCGGCCTATGTGGCAGCTCTCCTGGCTCAGGCCGGCAGAAGAAAGGTGGCTGGGAAAATCGAGATGGGTTGCGGCATGAGAGCTCATGGATAGAGCGGAGAGGCTGTATCCTGCGTCGCTATCCGGTCCAGCCAGCCACTCCCGGTGATAGGACCTGTCGCCGGGGAAAGCCGGAGCACGACCGAGCGGCACACTGATGTCGTATACCTCATTTAAGTGCTTAAGACCCTCCAGAGAGAGTTCGGGAAGCCAAGCCATGAAAGAAGACCTTGCTGAAGTGTATCGCATCAATTCCTGTTTTTATCCTATATAAAAAGGCCTCATTTCAGTGTCTCAATGATGCAGGAAGATCTTCTTTCGGGCAACCGCAAAAGCTATCCTTTTTCAGGCAGCCTATGGCCTCATGAAGAACCTTGGCTCTCTCGACCGGATGATCAGACTGATAGTGGCAGAGGTATGTCTTATTGCCGCCCTGTTTTGGGCCGGAGAAGAGCTGCAATTGCCGCTCATCCTGGCCGCGGCAGTGATACTGATACCGGCGATCACAGGAAGCTGCGGCCTGTATGAGCTGCTGGGATGGAACAGCTGCGAGATGATCAAGCGCAAGAACGATCGGCTTAAGAGGGCTCTTGTTCTGGCAGCAATTCTCTTGGCTGTAATGGGCAGCTTTGCCAGCCACTTGTACACCAAAGACATTCTGCTGCAGGATCTGGAAGAGGTAAATGAGACCTATAACATTGCCCGCCAGTCTCTCATAGGAGATGATGCCAATTCTTCTGCAGATATAGATAGTCTGGAGAGAAAATTTGCTGCATTTGCGGCCAAATACACCAAATATAAGCCTCTGGTGGTGAGGATGGACGGAAATTTTTCTTCCCAAATAGATGAGATCTCTGCGGACATATACCGCTCCAAGCAGTCCGCTCTACAGGGAGATGCCGCCTCCAGCCGGATGGAGCTTGAGCCGGCTGGAGAGATCATCCGGGCCATGATAAAAGAGAATCGATAGCTCTCTATATTCCTTTCTTATCTGCATGGGGATCTCACTCTGCCGTTACTCCCCGCAGCGGGAAAGGTTAATAGCCTAAAAGAATTCAAGGATGGTTGATGGGCTCGTAGGGTAGAGGACATCCTAGCGGGCTTCGGTGGCTTATGGTCGAAGATACCCGCTGACCTGGGTTCGAGTCCCAGCGAGTCCGTTATTTTTCTTTTCCGGCTTATCTTTATCTGTCCTTTATCTTCCCCGCTATCATCTCTGCCGATATGGCCGTGCCCTTACAGGTGTGCATATTGAGAGAGAGGAGCATTCCCACCACCCTGCCTTCCTGGATCAATGGGCTGCCGCTCTCGCCCGGTCCGGGAAGATCTCCCGGTGGCAGCACCACATAGGCCACGGACCAGGAGGTGTCGCAGATCCGGCAGCTCAGCTTGTGCCTGGAATTGGCAATCTCTGCCGGGCCAAGGCAAGGCCTGGCCAAGGGGCTCTCCCGGCAGGCTCCCTCTATGGAGAAGAAGGCCAGATCTGCATCATCAGGGATGTAGGCCACCCGGCAGGAGAGGCCACCGAGTCTCAAATTCATCGTTCCCGCCGCCTGAAAGATGTGTGCCGGAGCCACTCCTGCATATCCGCCCCTCCAGGGCACCACTGCTCCCACCACTCCTCCGGAGCGGCCAGCGATGAACTGATCACCGCATTGGATCATCGAGGAGGATTTTGCTGCCATCATTTATTATCGTTGTCTTGCTATTAGACCTGTCCAGGCTCTATTGTCGGCCTTCCCATGGGCATATACCATCTACTGTGCTGCTTTTCCTTGAGCTATAATCCCAAAAAATTGTTTATGATATTTTAAGGCTTTTTCATATGCAGTATGATATGAATGACTATGAACAATTCTCAAATATAGATAAGTAAGCGGCAGGCGGGACATCTATCAGGTGAACTGAAGATGAAAGCCAGATACTGGACAACATGGGAGAGATATCTGCCCTCGGTCAGAGTCCAGACCAGGAAGGGGGCTGCCGGGCTGTGCCTCAAGCCCTGGGATCAGGCTCTGACGGAGGAGGGAATAGAAGAAAGGATGAGCATCAGAGAGCCTTTCTGGAGGGCGTGGGAGAGATATCTTCCTGAAAAAGATGAACCTGCGGTGCAGTTGAGCTGGAGCGCAGGGGTGGAGAGGCGGGAGAAGGCAAGGATCTGAGATCCTATCTCTCCTCCTTCCTCGCGAATTATCATAAAATCTTAATTATTTTATAGATAAGACTTCAGCATCATCTTATTGGCACGCCGCATAGAGCCAGAAGTGCAATTATCAGCGGCTGGTGGAGCAGATATATCGTCAGAGAATTTCTCCCCAGATAGCAGAGGGCTCTGATCCATATGCTCACTGGGCTGGGCCGCTGATCCAGCATACCTAGCCTCCTCCTATAGCCAGGATACAGCAGACCTCCCAGGCCCACGCCATAGAGCACCACTCCGAACCAGGGGAGCAATGGAACATAGTCCAGAGAATAGAATTGCGCCGGGGCAAGCCCCAGCCAGAGCAGCCAGTAATGCTCAACGCTTATTTGCGGCAGATAAAGTCCCGGAATTATAAATATCAATCCGAATAAAAAATTCATCCATCTCTGGCGGAGAAAGGGGTAGGCCAGCAGCAGGGACAGACCGATCAGATGAAGAGCTCCGAATACAATGTAGCCCCGGCCTATGAGCAGATATGTCCCCAGGGTAATGCAGAGAGCCAGGCTCAGGATCCAGGCGCTGCGCTTGATCAGCTTGGCTGGAAAGAGTCTCTCCCGGCCCAGCCGCAGGGCACGAGAGTAACTGAGGGTGAGAGAGAGGCCCACCAAGAGCAAGAATAGGGTAACTATGAGGTGAGCTAACAGGGAAAGATGGCCCGAGTTCACATCGATCCCTACCAGGCCGAAGTAGTTCAGATCGAAAGCAAAATGGTAGAGGACCATGAGCAGGACGGCTATCCCCCGCAGCAGGTCCACCTCCCAGAAGCGGTCCAATCCTACTTCAGCCATAGATTGAGACTCCCGGCCCGGCTCAATATCATCTCTTTGAATGCCTCAGCTGCATGGTCAAATGCCATCCTCCTAGAAATGCCTCTCTATGATGCCCCGTTCCTATAGGCCAGAGAGGGATATGGGATCAAGCAGCGAGCAGCACGGAAGTGTTATAATGCCAGAGCTGAAAAAGGGAGAAGCGATGACAGAGATCCCGGACATTCCTCTGGAGCAGATTCAGCAGCGCGTGGTGGCCATGTGGATGGGCAGTTTCTACGGCAGCAGCGGCTATGTAGCCCGGAAGCTGGGAAAGAAGGGGCTGCGCGAGTTTCAGGACCAGGGCGCCCGCCAGGTTGCGGCCACCTTTAAGCAGCTTGGGCTGGCTGAGCCAATAGATGTGGCTCTGGCCATGGCTACCAACGACAAGAACCTCTTTGGCAGCATCATAGAGGTCTCGAATGAAGATGGCGTGGTGGAGATCAAGCGCATTCGCTGCGGCTTGATGGAAGGAGCCAAGTCATTTGCCCGCATCGGAGCCAGCCTGATGGCCAAGGAGCACTGCAAGACCTGTGTGGAAGGGCATTGGAAGAAGGTATTCTCCGACCTCAATCTGAATCTGGAGGTGGAACATACCGATGATGGATGCATCATGACCGTCACAAAGCAGTAATGATCTTGGAAATTGCGGAAGGACTTTTTTTCATGGCTATGGAATTCGGGATCGCCTCTCAGCAGCACGAGCAAGGCTCTCTGAAACGCGGTCCTTGCTCTCGGATACGCGATCTCCTATCTCTGAGACACGGGACCGGCTCTCAGCAAGGCGATCATTGCTCTGAGAGATCCGGTCACTAGCCTGGGAAACCCGATCATTGCTCTGAGAGATCCGGTCATTGGCCTGGGAAACCCGATCATTGCTCTGGGATATTCGATCACTGGCCTGGGAAACCCGATCATTGCTCTGGGATATTCGATCACTGGCCTGGGAAACCCGATCATTGCTCTGAGAGATCCGGTCATTGGTATCTGAAACACGGTCCCGGCTCTCAGCAAGGCGATCATTGCTCTCAGAGAGGCGATCACTGGCACTTGAGACTCGGGCTTTGCTCTCTGCAATACGGTCATTTATCTCTGATTGCTTTTCTCTGATCTCTTCAGGCTGGGCGTCAGCAGACTGCAAGGCAGGAGAGGGTACCTGCTCTCCAGCATCGGGAGGTGAAGATAGAGCCAAATCAGGCTCGATTGCAGAGGCTGGCTCACTGTAGTCGGAGGCCTCTTTCGTCTCCGTCTGGTTAGATTCAGAGTCATTGGCAGCGGGAGGTCTGGAGGCATCGAGTGTTCCATTTTCAGACTCGCCAAGATCCGCGCTTTTATCTGGTTGTTCATCTTCGCCTTTCTCATCAGATACAGGGACGGTTAAATTGATTTGATCTGATCCGGCTTGGCCGCTGTTATTCTCGAGCTTTCCATCAGAAAGATTTCCGTCCGTCAGCCCCTGACCGGTTATATTCTCCTCTACGGCAGTTGAAGCGGTCGATCTTTGAGCGTTGCCATCTTCATCCCCGGCATCCTCAGAGCTGACGCTCTCATCCCCAGAACTCTGATCCGGGACGATTAATGCAGCCTTTGAGGAGGATGAGCTGCCGCTCCTTCGGGAGGAAGAGGTTCCTGAACTGCTGGTTTTGCGCGGGTTCATCTCCTCTGAAGAGATCTTCTCTTCTTTCTCGGAGATCGATATCGAGCCATTTAGCTGGGATGAGTCGGAGAGGTTGGCATCGACGGATGTATTGCTTAAGTTTCCTTGAGACAGATTCCCTCCCGCCGGCTCATCTCTTTCCTCAGGAATGGTTTGGGCTAAAGCGTCTCTCTCTCCACCGATGCTCTCCAGAAAAGTCATATGATCCGGATCGGACGCAAATGACGCCAGATCGGATAAGAGATAGAGAGAGAGGCCCGCCTGAGCGATCAGTACCAGCATCAGCAGCAGATTAATTGTGCGGGGATACTTCGCCAGCAATCTCTGGCGGAGCAGATCATACTTGCTCAGGTTTGATGCCACAAAGCCCATCATACATGATTAGATATTTTTTTAAGTTTATAGCTTTTGCGATTGAGATAGACATTAAGACTTGATCAATATAAAATTTCTCTATAACCATGTATCCGCTGGACTGTCCAGATTAATAAAGTTTGATCCGGCAATAAGATGCCGGAAGGCGGACAGTCTATCAGCAAACACATCCCAGATCCTGCCCGCTCTTTAGCGAGGTCTCGTTCCAGGATAATTTGCCGAGCAGATTTTCGTCGCAGGGACACCAGTCCTGCCAGGCCGTAGGGGTCAGGGTGTAGACCACCTTGCCTACCATCGCCGCAGCAATGACCTGGGAGGATGCCATCTCCCTGCCCTCCTCACGGGATACTGCAATGACGCTGGCATTGCTCACATAAAATCCATCCTCTTCCGCTTTAGCGGTGAAACTGATGGACCTTCTCTTTCCTGCTTTTAATCTATCCAGGGTCCAGATGAAGCTATCCTCATTTATCTGCTGGTAGGGCAAAGCCGAACTGACGAATCTCATGCCAGCCGGGAGGTTCACGGTTATATTTGCGATCATATCCTCTTCGGCGAGGTTTTCAACCATCACCCGATAGTTGATTATCCTGGGATTCTCTGAGTCCGCGACAGCTGAATATGTGGCAGACATGATCTGCGGACAATCGCTCCAGTTTACATGAAGCCGCGAGGAATTGCTGGCGGTGAGCCTTCTATCGGAACTCGCATTACCTCGTTTGACCTCGTAGATGGTGATCGCCTTGGTGCTGCTGGAATAATCCTCTTTTATCGTCCCGATCTTGAGATCGAGGTTGATATTGAAGGACTCTCCAACGCTGAGATACGACACGGACCAATTGGCATATCTGGCCGTCAGCTCAAATGGATCAATGGAAGCCTCAAGGAAGCTGGTTCCAGACGGAAATGAGGTTTTGACGAAGATGGGCCATAATGGCCGGTTGCCATCATTGGTCAGAGTTATGGTGTATCTGAGCCTGCTGCAGTCTTGCGGGTCTATCTGGCCCTGGCTTCTTATGGACATATGCGGAGAGCTGTATTTGGGATAAACCCGGTAGCCTCTGCTGATGCTGAAATTTCCGGCATAATCATCTTCCGTAAAGACGAATCCCTGGTCGGAATCGGAAGAATTAACAAAGCCGGCCTTTAGCCTCGCCCTTCCCGAGAATTTGGCCGATGTTTTCATCTCCTCCAAGGAGAAGATGATTGTCTCGGATTCAAGATCATTGACATCAGAGAAATCTGAGGTCATGAAGGCTTTATCCTTGAGGTTGGCTCCGGTTCCCTCTCTCCAGGAAATGGACATGGGCTCAGGAGCAACGCGAGCATAGGAATGGTTTGCAGGCGAATGGAGAAGACTGACGTCCTTGGCAAGATAGACCGCGCTTTTGCCCGGAATAGACATGCGGCTGATGTTGAGGCTCGATATATCGCTGGCCTGGATGACCTCATCTAGCCGGTAATTTCCAGTACCTCTTTCGTTGGAATATGCTCTGCCGCTAACATTTTTATCCGTGCTTACAAATCCCTCTCCTGACACGGACAATCGGACCTCATTGGATATGTTCTCATGATATCGATTTAATATGGTGAAGCTGCCTGCATACTCCTCGGAGGCCTTGAAATTAGCCAGGTCCGAATCTATGCGGCTGATTCCATCAAAATCTGAGGAGAGGTTAGCTCCCAGTTCATAATTCTCATATCGAATGGAGACTTCGGAATCGAGACGATCGGCATCCGAGTGCGACTCGGATAAGGCGGGAGAATCCTTATCGCCTTGAGCGGAAGACGATTCGGACCATTTTGAGCTGTAATTAATCGATCGCCGCGGAGTTACTTGAAAGGAGGTATTGGAATGTCTGGCAGAGAGGCTGCTCTTCATATCTATGGCAAAAGCGCTGCTGTTTTGATACAGATCGGCATTAAATTGAGAAATATCTTCCGACCTGTAGGAGCCGGAGCCGGATTCCCGAGTCTGGACATATTCCTCGGCCCTGTTGTGCATTATATTGCGGATCTTCACAAAGCCGGAGCCCTCAATCCTATGGTCCATATCGAAATTCATCTTATGGCTTTTCTCTTCTCCGCATGGCTCACCGGTTGATGGTCCCCCTTCCGAGGAGATCTGGATAATCCATGTATTAGAGCCATCCGGGGATCGGCCCCAAGAGCACTCGCTATCGGAGGAATCATATAAAACGGGAGTGCGATCGAGCACATTCCCATTTTCATCTTTGAGTATAAGGGTCTCCTCGCTCAGATCCATCAAGTTCTCCTCTAAATTCAAGACATAGAATCCCCTCGCCGGGATGCTGGTGATCTCTATGAACAGCTCAGCGGACCTATTGCTCAAGGGAACTATGGACCAGGAACCTATCTCTACCTCATCGTTGCCGGTATTGTATAGCTCAATCCACTGAAGAGCATTCTCGCCATAGGGATCGAGCTCGACCTCATTTATGACCACGGCTGCTAATCCTGATGTGGTCATTAATGCAAACAACAGCAGAACGGTCGAGATGGTCTTGAAATTCATAGGATGGCCCTCTCACAGAATGCAGCTATAGTTTTTATCTCTTTTGGCAGGAAATGGGCTAGTCTAAATATCAGTTGCTGGGCATCATAGATCATGAGATTGGGCAGAAAATATTATATTCATATAAAATTTTTATAGTCGGCTTTTCGCCTGAAAGATGTGCTAAAAAATGGATTGGAGTCCTCCCGGAGAGGGAGGACCGGTCTGATTTCAGTTTATCTCCGATCTAATCTCTCAAAGCTTCTGGAATTCCTCCTGTTGTCTCCTGCTCAGTGGGCGGCGGTGGGACAATCGAGTTTGATCCTGGAACAACGGATTCCCTGGATGGCTCCAAGGATATGGCCGGGGACTGTTGGCTTCCCGGAATCCAGGTGTTTCTGCCCTTATAGACATCGAAGTCCTGCTCCATGTCCTCGCAGTCCAGATAGACTATGGCGCAAGGCTCTTCCGCAGTCCAGCCCAGCTTGGCCACGCAGACCGTGTATGTGCCGGCTTTCAGGCCGCAGAACGAGTATTCGCCGAATTCGTTGGTCGATACAGTCTGGACCTCGCTTCCGTCAGAGTTCTCGATCTTGACCGGGAAATTGGTCATGACTTCGGTGGTGTTGTTGGTAGTAACAATACCCTTGATGCAGAACTGAGGTATGTTCTCGAAGTCGTTGTCGGTCGAGTCATCGCAGTTGTCCAGCCTCACCACGAGGCATTTGGGTGTCTCGCAGTCCTCTGGAGCAGCGGATGCGCCTGGCAGAGACATGGCCGGCGAGTTGGGATCCTCTCTGAAGGAAGTCCAGCCCTCAGGTATTGAATCCTCGCAGACCGTGTACCAGCCGGGTTTCAGCAGGATGCTGAACTCGTAGTAGCCGGCGTCGTCTGTCGTTGTGGTCTCAAGAAGATTTCCTGAACCATCCTTGAGGTTGATTTGCCAGCCAG
>JAGOLL010000079.1 GCA_017994055.1 Methanothrix sp. | reverse complement strand
ATAGATAAAGGAAGTTCGAGGGCAGCATGCTTACACATTTGCAAGATCGATATCAGTATGAATCTTTAAATGATCCTGAATCTTAATAATCGTTATGATCCTCCAGAAAATGCAATTTAAGCTCGTCTTTCGAGTCAAAGATCATACGGCAGATCTTGCACTTAAATCTGCCCTCTCTTCGTGATCTGCCAGCTATTTTCTTAGATCCGGTGCCTGCCATTTCAACACCTCGAATCATAATTGGCTTTGACTTCATTATTATTTAGCTTTTGGTTTACCGGCTCCAGTTAGGAGATCATGGGCGGGCTTCCATGAGCGGTAGGATGGAATAAATACCTGCGGAAACAAAAAGGATTTCGATTTCTGGTTGATGGTGATGACAATGACGGAAAAAAGATATCAATGCAGCATCTGCGGATACATTTACGATCCGGCCAAAGGAGATCCTGACTCTGGAATTGCTCCTGGAACGCCTTTTTCCGATCTTCCCGATAGCTGGATCTGTCCCATGTGCGGTGCTTTAAAAAGCGATTTTAAAGCCCTGGACTGATCGCGAAGAGGATGGAAAATATGGCTCTGTGCAGAGAGATCAGGCCGGGAATAATGTGGGTCGGCGCTCTGGACTGGGATCGCAGGCTCTTTGATGCTCTGATTCCCCTTCCTCGGGGAACCAGCTACAACTCCTATTTGATCCGGGGAGAGGAGAAGACTGCTCTCATCGACGCTGTGGATGAGAGCAAGATAGAAATGCTCCTGGACAGCCTCAGATCCCAGTCTGTCGAGAAGCTGGACTACATCATCGTCCAGCATGCGGAGCAGGACCACTCCGGAGGACTGAAGAGGATCCTGGAGCAATATCCGAAAGCCATAGTACTGGGATCGGCCAGATCTCTGGATCTGCTGGCTGAGTTTGGCCTGATATATGAGGGGACGGGAGCGGAGGCAAAGGACGGCGATATCATACCGCTGGGCGGAACAAGCCTCCAGTTCATCAGCGCTCCCTGGGTTCACTGGCCGGACACCATATTCACCTATATCCCGGAGGAGCGCGTTCTCTTCACCTGCGACTTTCTAGGCTCCCATCTGGCGACAAGCGATCTATTCGCCTCGGATGAGGCGGAGCTTTATCGTCTTGCCAAAAGGTATTATGCCGAGATCATGATGCCATTCCGCTCCAGCGTCAAGAGACATCTGGCAAGATTGGAGGGCCTGGAGGTGGATATCGTAGCCCCCAGCCACGGGCCGGTTCTGGACCGGCCGGATTTGATCCTGGATGCCTACAGAGACTGGGCCTCGGACAGGATTAAAAATGAGGTGGTATTGGCTTATGTCTCCATGCACGGCTCCACCCGGATAATGGCTGATCATTTTGCAGAGGCTCTGATCTCTCGCGGGGTGGCGGTTAGGAGATTCGATCTCACCGATTATGACCTGGGAGATCTGGCCGAATCCCTGGTTGATGCGGCCACCATTGTAATAGGCACCCCAACTATGCTCGCCGGAGCCCATCCTCTTGCCCTTTATGCCGCTACACTGGCCAATTCCCTGCGACCCAAGGCCAGATATGCCTCCATCATTGGCTCTTTCGGCTGGGGAGGCAAGATGCTGGAGCAGATCACAGAGAGCCTCTCCGGCCTTCAGGTGCAGTTCCTGGATCCGGTGGTGGCAAAGGGCAGGCCGAAAGAGGCCGATTTTGCAGCTTTGGATCGCCTGGCCGATGAGATAGCTAGCCTGCACCGGAAGCTGACCTAATGAGAATGGGGCAAAGGGCAAAGGAGGGGAGGTATAGCTTGCCGCTTAAGAGAGATTGGGGCAGAAATAGGAAAAAAGGACCGGCCATCAGGCGATGACCTCCCCCGAGTCTCTTATATTCTATGCACTGGTGCTTCTGGCGACGGGAATAGCAGTTGGCTTCTTCTGCGGCCTGCTGGGGGTGGGAGGAGGCTTTCTGATGGTGCCGGTCCAGATCTGGGTCCTCTCCCTGCAGGGCATCGAGTCCACCCTGGCCACCAGAGTTGCCTTTGCCACCTCTCTGGCGGTGGTGCTTCCCACAGCCATTTCTGGATGCAGGGGGCATGCCTGCTGGGGAGTTGTCCTGTGGCGGGAAGGGGTGATTTTAGGCCTCTTTGGAATGCTGGGCGGCTTTTTAGGGGGAAGCATAGCCTCTCATGCTCCCGGGGAGACTCTGCGAATGATCTTCGGAGTCTTTGTGATGCTGGCGGCGGCAAGAATGCTCTTGATCCCTAATCTCCAGCCCCGGCAAGAACCGGATAACAGGCCGAAAAAGAGCATTTTCCAGCATTTGATCTGGGGAGGGGCGGTGGGAGTTATCTCCGGCCTGACCGGGATAGGAGGAGGATTGATGCTGGTTCCGATCATGATTGTAGTTCTGGGCTTCAGCATTTATCAGGCCATTGGCACCTCCTCTGTGGCCATATCCTTTAACGCCCTGGGCGGAATAGCAGCCTATGCCATAAACGGATGGGGGGTGCAGGGGCTGCCCAGTTACTGCATTGGCTATATCGATCTTCTGCAATTTGCCCTGCTGGCTATAAGCAGCATATTCGCTGCTCCATGGGGAGCAAGAGCAGCCCACCGACTGCCAGCCGAGAGGCTCAAACAGATATTTGTTGTATTGATGCTTTATATCGGGCTGAAGATGATAGGAGCCCTGGAATGGGCTGGACTGTAGCGGGCGAGACAGCGGCCCCGGAGGATATGGCTTGAGCTCCGGCGGAGCCTGCTGCTATTTTTTCCATGTCTCCGGCAAAAGCATCAATATCACCGGCAGAATCTCCAGCCGGCCCATATACATGCATATGCTTCCCAGAACCCTCCCCGCATCGGAGATGGCGGTGAAGTCCAGGGCCACCACGCCGAATCCCGGTCCTACAACTCCAAGACAACTGGCAGCCGCTGATAGAGCGGAGAGGGCATTGAACTGGGGGTTGGAGGACTCAGTTATGGCAAAGCCCAGAGCGGCAAGCATGAATATCATGATGTAGAGCTGCACAAAAAGAAGCACCGATTTGACTGTGCTCTCTTTGACCGTCCTCGCACCGATCTTGATGGACATCACCGCACTGGGATGAAGGCTATGCATCAGCTCGTTATAGATGTATTTCAGAACAATCTGCACCCTTCCCACCTTGATCCCCCCTCCGGTCGATCCGGTGCAGCCGCCGATTAGCATCAAGAGAATGAGGGTGATCTTTGCCGCCAGAGACCAGGCATCATAATCGAAGTTATTGACAAAGCCGGTGGAGGTCATGGTGGAGACGGCCTGAAAGACGGAAGAGCGCAGCGCAATTGCGAATCCTCCCGGTATCCTGCCCCAGAGAAGGAGCATGATAATAGATATGCTCATCATAAACAGATAAAACCTGAACTCCGGGTCGCGAAGAAGGATTTTCGGATCTCTCTTTTCCATTATCCGGGAATAAATGATGAAATTTGTGCCGCCCAGGAGCAGGAAGATGCAGACTATGACCTCCACAAGCAGGTTGTTGTACTGGGCAATGCTGTAGGCCATGGGAGAGAAGCCGCCTGTGGCTATGCTGGAAAATGAGGTGCATAGAGAGTCGAAGAGGGGCAGGCCAGCCCCGAAAAGGAGCAGCGCCTCCAGGCCGGCCAGGCCCAGGTATATTCCCCAGAAGGTCTTGGCCGTGTTCTTCACCCTGGGGGTGATGGCCTCCTTGGTCAGCCCCAATCCATCTATGGAATAGAGCTCTCGCCCGGCCAGGCCCAGATTGGGGAGGATGGCTATGAACAGCAATACGATTCCCAGGCCCCCGAGAAGCTGGGTGAATGATCTCCAGAAGAGAAGGCCGAAGTATGTCCCCTTGACCTCAAGCAGGCCGTGCAGATCCAGGGTCAGACCGAAGTGCAGATCTACCACATAGGAGGTTGAATTGCCGAGAATAAAGGAGGACATACCTTCCACCAGGGCATAGGCCAGGCTGCTCCGCACCAAATCCTGGTTTATGATCCAGTAGCCCTGGGAGTTGAATTCGCTGAGGATGGTGGCTCCGGCGGTGGTAAAGCCGGAGATGGATTCAAAGAATGCATCAACCAGGCCGAAGCCCAGGAGCAGATAGGGAAGAGAGCCCAGAGCAGCAGCGAGCAGCCAGCTCAAGGATACAGTGACAAAGGCCTCTTTGCGATTCAAACTCGAGCTTTCTCCGCGACGGGAAAGCGCCAATCCCAGGCTGATGGAGAAGAGAGAGGAGAGGCCAAATGCCACCACTCCCAACGGCTCTTTGTATATGGCTGATACTATTCCCGGCAGGATCATAAGCAATCCGAGCAGCATGGCCAGCAGACCCAGGGTCTTCTGGACGATCCTGGAGTTCATTGGCTATCAAGAATGACTTGACCACTAATAAGATTTTACACTCAGGAAATCCCGCCAGGAGGGCTAAGCGTCTCTTTTGCCTTCATCCCTTTCAGCTTATCTCCATCTCCGCCCCTAAGCCTTTCATTTGGGCGAAGAATCCGGGATAGGAGACGTCCACCGACTCCGCTGTATCGATCTCTGTGTCCCCGGCCACCAGTCCGGCCACTGCCAGGGCCATGACTATTCTATGATCGTGGTGGCCGTGCACCTTGGTCCCATGCAGCTTGCCGCCTGTGATCTCCAGCCCGTCAGGCCTCTCTTTGATGTCGGCGCCCATCCGGGAGAGCTCCACGGCCATGGCATGCAGCCGGTCCGTCTCCTTGTGCCGGACGTGCTCGGCATTGAAGACGGTGGTCTTTCCTTTTGCCAGCGCTCCCAGAACGGCAATGGTTGGAACCAGGTCAGGCGTCCGGCCGGCATCCACATCCACAGCCTGGAGCTCGCCGCCCCTTACCCTGAGGTCGCCCTTCTCCCTGTCCCAGGATACCTCTGCCCCCATCCGTCTCAAGATATCGATGATCGCCGAGTCTCCCTGCCGGGAGGGCAGCACTCCCTTTACCGTCACCTCGCTTCCTGTCACAGCTGCCGCAGCCATGGGATAAGAGGCGGAGGAGAAGTCGCCCGGAATGGTGTAGCCCTTCAGGCCGAAGCTCTGATTGCCCGGCACCAGGAATTCCTGCTCACCGGGCTCAATTCTTATCCCCGCCTCGGCCAGCATATCCAGGGTCATTTCCGCATAAGGCCGGGACTTCAGCTCTCCCTGGATCACAATCCTGGTCTCCTCCTCCGCCAGAGGAGCAGAGATGAGCAGGGCGGAGAGGAACTGGGAGCTGACGCTACCATCCAGGCGGGCCGTGCCACCCTTCATCCTTCCCCGCACCACCAGAGGGGCTTTTCCGTTGTTGCGGATGGAGAAGGCCTGGGCCCCGAGGTCGCTGAGGCTGCTCAAGAGCGGCCCATTGGGCCGGCTGCGGATGGAGGCATCGCCGGTGAGAACCGCACCCTCGGTGAGAGCTGCCACCGCCGAGCAGAAGCGCAAAGTGGTTCCTGAATTGAGGACATCGATCACATCCTCCGGGGTCCGGGGCCGGTCGGCCACGCCCTTGATCTTCACATCCTCATCGATATCGATCTCCGCCCCAAAGGCCTGGCTGGCGGAGATGGTAGCCCTGGTGTCAGCCGATAGGAGGGGGCGCTTGATGCTGCCGCCCGGCCCCAGGGAGGTTATGAGAATGGCCCGGTGGGTATAGCTCTTGGAGGGCGGGGCAAAGACCTCGCCGGAGAGATGGGAGCGCTGGACTCGAACAATCATGGTTTGGGAAATGTGGAATAAGTATAAGAATTGTGTGCTATGCTATATCTTAACATGGCGACAGTAAAACTTTAGCGATCGACGGAAAAACCCGGCCCTGGGAGGGAAGAGGGCCAGCCATTTTCCGCCATCGATTGCCGATAAAAAGGAGCCCCCACTCCTCTACCTCGGCTGCCGTTGTTTTTACGGCACATGACGTAGTACGACACAAGTCGAATATAAACCTT
This sequence comes from Methanothrix sp., assembly GCA_017994055.1. Lineage (GTDB taxonomy): Archaea > Halobacteriota > Methanosarcinia > Methanotrichales > Methanotrichaceae > Methanothrix. Next base: position 4,455 of record JAGOLL010000079.1, on the reverse strand, counting down.
TTGCCCTTAACCTGGACCCTGAGCCCTGAACCAACCGATTATAGCCCCTTTCTCAACCGGGGGACATTAATCATATAAAAAAGCAGTGAGCGCTGGCATTTGATGCCGCATGCTCACTTTTTTCAGTTCAAGCCTTTTTGCTTCCGGAGTTGAGAAGCATCAGTCGGTTGATGGCGCTTATCAGAGCCTCCACCGAGGCCATGACTATGTCCTCGCGGGCGGAGCGGGCGGCAACCCTGCGCCCCTGGTCATCCTCCACCCCGATCACCACCTCGGCCAGTGCGTCAGCTCCTCCGGAAATAGCCTCGATCCTGAAGTCGGAGAGATGAATGGAGGTGTCGCTATCCAGGAGGCCCTGCACCGCATTGACTGCTGCATCCACCGGTCCCACACCGGTGTTGGCCAGAACCCTCTCCTTGCCCCGCACCAGAGCCCTTACCGTGGCTGTGGGGGTGATGATGTTGCCGGTCATGACCGAGACCTCCTTGAGAACCACCGCCTGGCTCCCTCTGGCCACCTCTCCTATGACCACATCGGCTATGGTCTGAAGATCTATGTTGGCGACCTGTTTTCCCTTGTCCCCCAGCTCCTTGACCCTCTCCAGAATCTCCCGGAGCTGCTCCTCAGTGGGCCTGTAGCCCGCCTCCTCCAGCACCTTGGCCACGGCATGCTTTCCGGTGTGCTTGCCCAGGACGATGCGCCTCTTGTGCCCCACCATCTCCGGGGTCATGATTCCCGGCTCAAAGGTCTTGCTGTTCTCTATGACCCCGTGGCTGTGAATGCCGCTCTCATGAGAGAATGCGTTTTCTCCCACTATGGGAGCTGTAGGGGAGATCTTGACCTCAGTAAGCCTTTCCACCAGACGGGCCGTCTCCACCAGGTACTCGGTCTTGATGCTGGTCTTGGCCCCATAGATGGAATGAAGGCTCATCACCGTCTCGGCCAGGTTGGCATTGCCTGCTCTCTCTCCCAGGCCGTTCACGCATACCTGCACCTCCCTGGCTCCGGCCTCCACCGCCGCCAGGCTGTTGGCCACGGCCAGCCCGAAGTCATTGTGGCAGTGGACGTCCACCACCATATGGACATCATCGCAGATGTTCTTGACAAAGCGGTAGAAAGCGGAGGGAGCTGCCACGCCCACTGTATCCGGGATATTGATGATATCACAGTGCGCCTCTTCCACTGCCTTGAATATGCGATGCAAGAACTCCGGAGAGGTGCGGGTGGCATCCATGGCCGAGAAGAGGCAGGTTCTGCCCTGGTCCTTGACCAACTCTACCGCCTCCATAGCCGCAGCCACGATCTCATCGTGGCTCATCTTTATGGTATGAGCGATCTGGATATCCGAGGTTGGAGAAAAAACATGGACCATGCCCACATCGGCGTCGAGACAGGCCTCTACATCCTTTTTTACTATGCGGGAGAGGCCGCAGACCTGGGCCTGCAGCCCGGATCTGGCGATCTGCCTAACGCTCTCAAACTCGCCCTTGGAGGATACGGGAAAGCCGGCCTCTATAACATTGACTCCCAGTTTGTCAAGCTGCCTGGCGATCTGGAGCTTCTCCTCCTGGGTCAGAGATACGCCAGGAGTCTGCTCGCCGTCTCTAAGGGTTGTATCGAAAATGGAAACTCTTTCATCAACAAGCAAAAGTTCGTCGTAGAAGACGATTCCCCACAGAGATTTCGTGTGTCATAATGCTGACCATGTCCCGCCTGGCTATAAAACCTTTGCCTTGATCGGCTTTGCACGTAAAAGGGCAATTTAGCCCTACTTTACGTGCAAGAATTCTGGTTGTATCCCATTTTCGTACATCTCATGGATTACTACCGTGAGATTGTACGCAATAGTTTTAGCAAGTAACTCGTTGACCTGAGCAACAGGATTCTTGGACTTCAGAGTTTCGCCAAACTTGCGCTTGATGGCCGCGTTAGTTGCTTCGATATTGCTCCTCTTATGATAGTGCTCCATGAACTCATCGCGGTTAAGCTGAAAATAGTGAAACATCTTCTTCCAGATCGAAGAGCCACCCGCCCTTCCTGTAGCGTTTTTCTTAAAGGGAATGTATGCCTTGCCGCCCTCGTTCTCTGCCAATTGCAGATTCTTCCGAGAAGAATAGGCCATATCTGCTGTTATCTCATTTATCGTGAATCCTTCCGCCGTCTTTCTGACAAGAGGCCCGAATTGAGGAGAGTCATTGCTATAAGCATCGGTGATCGCTACAGCGGCCACAACGTTGGTTTTAACCCCTGCGCAAAGATGGGCCTTAACCCATTGATGCTCTTTCTTTTGGCCGTATTTCGCGCCTTCATAAGCGTTGAATGTGGTGGTCCTAAATCCGGTTGAATCGACTGCGAAATCAACCTCGGTTCCCGCTACAGGCAAAGCAGAGAGCATAACCAGGTTTTGCAGAATCGCAGTTGTTTCAGGCTTATTAAAGAGGTCAGATGGAGCATTGAAGCGCGGCGCATGGTCGATTTGGCCTCTTTCTACTGCATTCTGGAAGAGGCTATGAGCGCGGCGGCTGGAAAGTTGAGAATAAACCTTCTGGATAGCGCAGAAGAGCGTTTCCTGAAGAGATAAGCGCGGTCTGCCTTTGGTTTGCTCTGGTTCTGGAATGGCTTTAACCAAGTCCTTCAACAAATCATCGAATAGGTTAACCTCGGCTTTCTGAGCTTCATTGTAAGCGCCCCATGCTTGAGCGTAGGTTAAGTGGACCTTTTCGGTGACCGTGCCCTGCGGCGTGTCCTTCTCAATCTCTAGGTAGTATCTGGTAGCCTGTATGTGCTTGCATTTCCCGCCGCGATAAACAAAATCCGGGCAGGTACAAGACATACCGTTTGGTGTTGCTTTGACTTCATAGGCTCTCTTTCCTGATTGAGATTTAACCTTGAAAGATTGATCGCTGACTTTCTTGACGTTTCCGTTCTCTGCTATCTCTTTTCCCCGCTCTTCTCTCATATCTCGCATACTAAAGTATATACTGCTGAAGGTATTTATAACTTACGCATACTTCAGTATGGGCAAAGTTATATACTAGATGCATGCTATGTGTATAGCATGACCGGACAAGCCACAGTCAAGATTTATGCGGTGAAATCGCGACACACAATTAACCTGCCTAGCGATTTTGTTAGGGATAGCGCTTTTCCTTTTAAGGTAGGGGAAGAATTGATCGCGAGAATAGAGGGTGAAAAGGTGATAATAGAGAAGAAGAAAACATAGCCACGCGCCGCCGATATTGGTATGGAAATCTTTATATTTCAGTAAAGCATACATCTTTGCACCCAAAGGTAGATTTAGCGAGCATAGGTATAACGGGCACGCCGGGAATCGAACCCAGATAGTGAGTTTAGCGGACTCGTGTACTATCCATTATACTACGTGCCCATGTGCCTGTATTCGCGAACTTGCATCGCTTTGGTGATTAGAATAAACGCCGAGGGCGAGATTCGAACTCGCGATACCCTGGGGAGGATAATTGGTTCCTAAGGCCAACGCTGTTGCCACTGAGCCACCTCGGCACTTATTATTTAATCTTGATTTAATTGAAACGCTCCTAGATTTTCCTGCTTCTTTGCCTCCTCGTCTGGAATCCATTTAAAGCGACTGAATAGATGGCCGTCTATTACTTCTCCCTCCGAAGTCCATTTTCCGCCATATTTTTCGACAATGGATTTCTTGGCAAACTGAAATAGTGCATAAAATTTTGAGTAAAGCTTTTGCTCTTTTCTAGTCTCAAGGTATCTGCCGAAAAATCTCATCTGTTGTTCAGCGAGAGAAAATGAGTATGGTGCTCCAAGTGATTCAACCCATTCCGCAATCTCAGGCTTAGACGGTAAGTTTACGTTCGCGGGGATTGGAGCGGATGGTTGGCGTTGTTTAGCTTCTTTATAGGTCGGTTCGGCGATTTGCTGCTTTGATTCGATTTTCTTGTAGAAAGCGGCCATTTCATCGGGATCGCCCTCAACCTCTATTCCGCTAATGCGCATCTTTAACATCCGAAATCCTCAAACAAGATAAACGCAGATCGGATATATAAAGATGATTCATAATTCACCGAATACCGGGAAATCCGTTTGAGAAAACGGGCATATCGCCCTCCATTTCGCGTAGTGTTCGCGAACATAGCGGAAACACAAAATATCTATCCGATGATATAATCAATTAACTGATACTATATGTCACTTTTCGTGCATAACTGAATTTACGTGCAAAGCCGCCTTGATCTGAATCGCCTTCATCTTTAATGCCGCCCTCCGCCGGAGAGGGATTCAGGGGCGACGTCGAAAACTGAGCCTCTCATTTGAAAATGAATTTCATATCTGAACAGTCCACCTGCCAGGGGCCCAATTGCACATCCTTGATAAATCCCATCGACAGCCACAGCCCGCCCGGAAATATGCTCTCTCCCGGATGGGATTCATTAAATCGACAGAAGAGATCATAAATGGCAT
>JAGOLL010000078.1 GCA_017994055.1 Methanothrix sp. | reverse complement strand
AGAGAAAATGGATGCAGAGGACACCCATGATGGCGGCAGGAATCACAGACCATATATGGACTCTTTCGGAGTTGATAAATTTCAGAGTATAGTGGAAAAAATATTTAATAATTCTAGGACACTAAGCAAAATTTGGAGGACAACGAAGTTCCAAGGTACTTCATTATGTCTTCAAGAGAGATGTACGAGGAGATAATAAAAGGAGAGGAAGAAGCCGCACAAATAAATAAAAATAGGCTCACGGAAGGGAAACCAGAATTAAAAGAATGGGCTAAGAATGGAATCGCATTCAAACAAGCAGAAAAATATAAAAATATGTGGGAAACCCTTCCAGGATATTATCAATTGCAGAAGTGACTAATTTAAACAATCCGGTAAGAAGCATCACATGAAGCCAATGAGGTAGAATAATGACAGCAACTCAAAAGATCGACCGCAAAGCATACGAATTGGCAAAGAGCTATCTTCCCAGCAAAATTAAAGGTGTAACACGAGAAATTATTGAGAAATACCAAAATGAACCGGATTCTGCACCAAGGCTTTCATCAAAGAAGGGACTATATCGATACTTACTTTATTCAGCCCAAGAAATGGCTATGAAGCCTAAAGTTATCGGAAACGCAATAGGTGGGCTGGACAGACTAGCTCTGATTTTAGATGATTTTGATCCCGATTATGTACTAAGGACGTATGGGGACGAATGGGAAGCTGTTCTTGTTCAAATCGAAGAGACGCTTAATCCGGTCGGAAAGATTCGCAAAACTCCGCGAAGCATTTGGCCACGCTATTGCCAGACAATCATCTCGGCAGCAAAATTTATTGAGCAATTTGATTCGGCGAATGATTTCTTCAACTGGGTCAACTTTTTCAATAGTGATGATCGATCAAGAGCAAGTCTGCCCATGCTTTTAGATCATGAAATCAAAGGATTTGGGTTTGCATTGGGCTGTGATTTCCTCATGAAACTCGGATACTCAAACTTTTGTAAGCCGGATGTTCACTTGAGGGATATCTTCACCGGGCTTGAACTCTGCCAACCTAAAGTTGATGACTACAACTTGTTCAAGACAATAATACGCGTAGCCAAGAATGCCAATGCTTCTCCATATGCAACAGACAAAATATTTTGGCTGATAGGAAGTGGATACTTCTATGATGATCCCTCGATTGGATCAGGCGGTCATATTGGCAGCCAGAAAAACGAATTCATCAAATTTGCGCGGTCAGAATTATACGGATCAAACGAAAGCTAATGGATGGTGGATAAGGTTAGCGAAGATTCAAAGACTCATCTGGAAAGCTCTCTTCCTCAATGCAATTCCATATAGTCCTCCGGCTGTCTCTGAGGCACCCAGCGTGCGCAGGCGAGGGCCTGGGCAACTTCTGTGGGACCGAGGCGGACGGCCTAAAGATGCAACTTCTTGCGCGGCACGGAGGAGTCCTGTATCCAAGCGGTGGCGGCTTCCCAGGTATCTGATAACTCTGAATTCATGTCAGACCTATGTTTACAAAAGCACTATTCTGGCGTCCCTGCAAGAAGCAGCTATCAGAGCGAGACAGGGTCCTCGGATCTGGTGAGATGTAAATGATTTCATCGGCAGCTTTATATTGATTACATCACTATATTTGTAGACGCCCATTAGATAGGTGCCAGAGATGAAAATAAAGGCCATCTATGAGAATAATGTCCTCAAGCCTCTGGGGAATCTGGACCTCCCCAACAAAGCTCTTGTCAGCATTACCATTCACGAGAGCTACAGCGGTCTTCTCGAAGAGCTGGGCGAGCCTGAAGCCGGGGAAGACATAGACGCCGTCCTCAAAGATATGCGCAAAAGAAGATACTATGATTAGGGCTGTTCTGGACTCATCAGTATTGATAAAGAGCATATTCAAGCCGCTTCTCACTTTATCCAAAGATGCCACCCAATTGCGCCGGGACATGCCAGGCGCCGAGGGGCTGGCCAGCCGGTCGGAATGGCCGCTGTGATTTACAGGCCAATAGGAGCCCGAAAGATCATGGATCGTTATCTTCTGGCCCTGGCTGGCAGAGAAGATCGCAGCAGGCGCGGCCCGGAGAAGGCAGCAGCTCTGGGCTGGGAGCTGAGCCGGCCTGTGGCCGAAAGCTCCTCGCGCTGTCGGGAAAAAATTCGCTAGCTTTGCCTGCATATCCGCAAGCCTGGGATGCCTTACCGCCTATCCTCCGGCTTATAATTAGGATCACGCTCCCTCTGTATCCCCACTTCTGAATCGAAGTGCTCTTCATAGGGCTTGATGTCCAGCATAGGAGTCTCGTTCAGCGCATCCAGGCCGGTCACCCTGATGATATTGCCCTCCACCGATACGATCTCTGCAACAGTGACTCCAATGGGATTGGGGCGGCAGGGGCTCCTGGTGGCCAGCACCCCCCTATCGGGAATGGATCTGTCTCCCATGGGATGGACCCGCTCCCGATATCCTGCCGAGCGGTGAAATTGGAATATGACCAGCAGATACCTGTACCTCTCCAGGCCTTCCATAGCCCCGATATATTTTTCATCCAGGATCAGGAGAGACTGAGAGTTTCGCAGTGCCTTGGGATCACCAGGTTCATTGAAGCTATTGGACACAAAGCCAATTGGCTCAAAAACCACTCTCTCTAATGGCGTCTTTGCCGACATGATCCATAGTCCCCGCCGAAATACTGTGGCCTTATGATAAAAATGATCTGCCCCATATGGCCCGGCCCCATGCCTGGCAGATCCGGCATAAAAGATCCCCGCCCTACCAGCAAAGATCCTCTCCTTTGCGAATATCCCTAGGAATCCACTTTCCATAACAATCATCCTTTTATGCTCCGAGATCAGTCCCTCTGCAATGCACCACAGCTCCCGCCCGGCAATATGCAGAGGACTGATTCTTATAGCCATAATGGCAATGCTCTCCAGCCTCGCCAGCGCCACCATATCCGTTTTGCCGGGAGGAAGCATCCAGTCGGCGATTGAGGCCGCAGAGCCGGGCCAGATCATAGAGGTTCAAAACGGCACCTACCTGGAGCAAATCAATCTGACCAAATCACTCTATCTGAAGGGCCTGGGCCGGCCGATCATCGACGCCTCTGGAAAGGGAAGCGCCATAACCATCTCTGCCGGCGGCTCGACTCTGCTGGGATTCACGGCCACCGGATCGGGAAGCAGCTCTGAAGATGCAGGGATAAGAGTCCTCTCCAATGGCAATATCCTCAAAGACAATGTTGCGGTCAAGAACAATAATTATGGCATCATGCTCTATAAGGCGGAAAAAAATACCGTCTTCTTAAATTCTGCGAACGAAAACCAGAAAGGGGGCATTTTGCTGGCTTATTCCGACAACAACCAGGTCTGGGGCAATAATGCCCGCGGGAATGGAAACGGCATCTCCATCGAAACCTCCCGGGGCAATATCATCCATGCCAACAACCTGATGGAAAATGCCGTAGGCATAAGCATCTCCAACTATAACTTCAGTGAGAGCATCATAAAGGGCAGCAAGGGAGTATCCATCCAGTCCGGCTCCAGCAAAGAGGTAGCGGTCTACAACATCAGTGAGGCGAGCAAGAGCCCATCTCTGCCGAGCACCAACATCCTCTACGACAACATGCTGCAAGACAACCGCCAGGATTCATTTGATGATGGCCGCAATCAATGGGACAACGGCACTGCAGGCAACCATCACAGCAGCTACGATTCCCGGGAGGAGGGCTGCAAGGACAGGAACAGAGACGGCATCTGCGACTCCAGCTACAGCATCCAGGGAGGAAGCAATGAGGACAAATGGCCCATAGCGTCTTCTGATGCCATACTCAGCTACAGGTCCAGGGGAATGGAGGGCTTTGAGATGAAAATGGAGCAGAGGAGCTATCTGCCCGGCAGCGATGTTGCCGTCGCCTACCTGGCTCCTGGCAACTTCTCGGGCTGGGCGGGGATTTTGAGGGCGAATCAGCCTGCCGTGGGGTCCGGCCAGAGAGATGCTCTATCACGCCAGAATCTGGCCGGTCCCTCCGGCAAGCTGAATCTGAGGGCTCCGGAGCAGGAAGGGCCTTATGAGATCCGCATGTACAATATGGCCGATGATCCGATGGCCTCCCTCCGCTTTAATGTCAGCATTCCAACCATAACTGCCACTCCTGCCTCGCTAAGCACATGCGAGCAGATCACAGTCAACTACACCGGAGCCCCCGGATTTGAGAACGATTGGATAGCCATGTACGAATCCAATTCCACAGACAGCAGCTTCATAACCCGCCAATATCTGGAGGGAAATGAGAACGGAACAGTGGAGCTTTATCTGCCCGATCCGGGCAGATATATGCTGAGGATGTTCCAGAATGACAGCTACAATCAGCTTGCTGCGAGCAACAGCATCGAGGTAAAGGAGTACAGCGGCCGCAAGGTCATAGCCTCGCCCTCTCATGTGGCGCCGGGAGGCACAGTCACTGTAACCTACTGGGGAGCGCCTGCATCAGGCACCGGCATCATCGGCATGTATGGAGTGAACCGTCCCGACAAGTTCGCTCTGGAGAAGAGGGCCCTTGGCAGCAAGAACTGCGGCAGGATGACCTGGCAGCTACCCTATGAGCCGGGAAACTACGACTTCCGCATGTTCTACTCCGATATCACCAGCGAGGGCCAGGGAGCCTACCAGTTGCTGGGACAGAGCAATGGGGTGACCGTAGGTTAGAATGGATGGAAAGATAGGGCTGTATAGCCCACAGCCATTAAGTATCCCCCCTCATTAATAATCATTCATGAAAGCTGGATTCATCGGTCTCGGCCACCTGGGCCGGGCCATGGCCGGGCGGCTGGCCTCCCAGGGAGTCGATCTGATCTTGTGGAACAGAAGCCCGGAAAAGGCAGCCGCCCTGGGCCTGGAGCTGGGCCAGCCGGTGGCAGAGAGCCCATCTGCCCTGGCGGAAAAGAGCGAAGTCATATTCCTCAACCTCTTCGATAGCGCTGCAGTGCGAGCCGTCCTGCAGGGCAAGGGCGGCCTACTAGCGGGCGACATGAGGGGAAAGCTGGTAATAGACACCACTACCAACCACTTCAAGGATGTGGCCGATTTCCACAAATGGGTCTCCTCCCGCGGCGGCAGCTACCTAGAGGCCCCGGTGCTGGGCAGTGTCGTCCCCGCTTCCCAGGGAAAGCTCACCGTCCTGGCCAGCGGAGAGAAAGAGGCTTACCAGAGAGCCCTGCCCTATCTGGAGAAGCTGGCCGCCAGCATCTTCTACCTGGGAGAGCCTGGCCTGGCGACCAGGATGAAGCTGGTCAACAACCTCATCCTGGGCAGCTTCATGGCCGCCATATCTGAAGCCTTAGCCCTGGGCGAGGCGGCGGGGGTGGAGAAGGCAACCGTCCTGGACATCCTGGCTGCGGGAGCAGGAGCCTCCGGTGTTCTCAATGCCAAGAAAGACAAACTGCTACGGGAGGACTTCTCTCCCCAGTTTCAGTCTGCCCTGATATACAAGGATCTGCACTGCCTGCAAGACCTGGCCTTCCAGCTCAAGAGGCCGGTATTCCTGGCCTCGGCGGTCAAGGATATGTACGGCCTGACCTATGCTAGAGGAGAGGAGACTCTGGACTTCTCGGCGCTATACAGGATCCTGAAATAGGGGCCTCGAAATTTTTATCTTGATTCATGGTCTTTTGCTGGAATATAATAATTTGACATTGTCTCCCGAAAAGACCAGTCAGGACTACCAAAAGCTTTTTCGTCGAGTCCATCCATGATAATGGACCAGGAGAGAGATGCATCTTCATGACCGATTCGCCCAAAAGCGAAATCCGCCTGAGTTTTCGTTCCGCAGTTCTTCTGGCCGGGGCAATCGCAACTCTCCATCTTCTCCTGCTGATTTTTGGAGAGGGCAATGGTAGCCTCCTCCCCTTAAAAGATGTATTCTTGATACTAAGCAGCGCCCTTGCCGCTGCAGCCATGCTCTATGCTGCTCAACGCTCCGAAAGCAGATCTAAAAAGGCCTGGATAGTCTTTGCCGCAGCGCTTTTGCTTAACACCCTGGGCGAGATTCTTTGGGCGGCCATCGAGGTGGTGCTTCAGGACAATCCCTTCCTCACCCTGGCTGATGTTGGTTATCTCCTTTTCTATCCGCTCTTTGCCTTGGGCATATTCCTCCTGCCGGAAGAGCCCCTCACCCACGGCGAGAAGCTCAAGTTCCTGCTGGATGCGGCCATAGTGGCCATATCCATCACCCTGGTGTTCTGGGTCCTGCTCATAGCCCCCATGCTTCTCAGCACCATGATATTGGATCTGGGCTTCTTTGTATCCCTCTCCTACCTTCTCATGGACCTTCTGCTCTTCTTCGCCCTGGTGTGGCTCCTCTTTCGAAAGCTGGACTACAGAGAACAAGGCCCCATCCTGCTTTTGGCCATGAGCATAGCGGTAATGATATTCACCGACTTGATATTCTTGATCCGGATCCAGGATGAGACTTTTATCTCCGGCAGCCTGCTGGATATCGGCTGGTCCAGTAGCTGCCTGCTCATGGGCCTGGCAGCCATACGCTATGCAAATACCATTCCTCTGGACCGCTACAAGGCCGATATGATCGCTCAGAGCAGCAGGGCCGGCTGGACCTATAATCTGCCTTTTCTGGGCATTGGAGCCGTCTTCTTCCTCTTCGTCTGGAAACAGGAGTTTCTCCGTCAGATCAATTATTCCTTGATCGCAGCCGCCTTCGGCCTTCTTATCGCCCTGATGTTCATCCGCCAGAAGATGATCTTTGATGATAGCAATCATCTGCTGGCCATGAGCATATCCGAGGTAGCGGAGAGAAAGCGGGCCGAGGAGAACCTTCAGAAGGCCAAGGAAAAAGCCGAATCTGCCGCCCGGGCCAAGACCGAGTTCCTGGCCAATATGAGCCATGAGATAAGAACTCCCCTCAATGCCATAATCGGCATGACCGGGCTGCTGCTCAATGAAAAGCTGAATCAAGATCAGAGAGAGTATGTTGAGATCATCAGAAGCAGCGGAGACACCCTTCTCTCAACCATCAACAACATCCTGGATTTCACCAAGATAGAGGCGGAGAGGATAGAGCTGGAGAAACAGCCCTTCTTCCTGCCCGACTGCCTGGAGGCCTCGATGGATGTTGTGGCTGCGGATGCCGGCCGGAAAGGACTGGCCTTAAGTTATGATATCGGCCCGGGCGTCCCGGCCACGGTATTGGGAGATCCGGCCAGGATAAATCAGATACTGATAAACCTGCTTAATAATGCCGTAAAATTTACGGAGAATGGGACGATTACCGTATCTGTCTCCGGCCACTTCAGAGAGGAAGGGGACTATGAGATCCATTTTGCAGTGAAAGATACAGGCATAGGCATCCCCGAGGACAAGATGCAGAGGCTCTTTCATCCCTTCAGTCAGGCTGATGCATCCATGGCCCGCCGTTATGGCGGAACCGGCCTAGGACTGGTCATAAGCAAGAAGCTCACCGAGCTGATGGGAGGAAGGATGTGGGCGGAGAGCCTTGTAGGAAGCGGATCCACATTTCATTTCACCGTTCTGGTGCAGCCATCCCTCATTCCGCCAATAAGGAAGGGAGAGGTCTCGGATTCCAAGATCAGGCCGGGCCCGAGACGGGACATCCAGATCCTTCTGGCGGAGGACAATCTGGTCAACCAGAAGGTTACCGGGATGATGCTGAAGAAGCTGGGATACAGGGCTGATCTGGCTGCAAACGGCCTGGAGGTCCTGCAGGCGCTGGAGCGTCAGCATTACGATCTGATATTGATGGATGTGCAGATGCCGGAGATGGACGGCCTAAAGGCTACCCGGGAAATCCGCCGCAGGTGGCAGGACAAGGATCAGCCGGCCATTATTGCCATGACCGCTCTGGCTCTAGAAGGGGACCAGGAGATGTGCCTGGGCTCGGGGATGGACGACTATATCAGCAAGCCGGTCAAGATGGATATGCTCAAGATGGCACTGGATAAATGGAGCGGAAAGAATAGAGGCTCTTGCAGCACCCAGCAGCCTTCAAGCAGTGTAGCAGAGGGGATCGGCTTCGAGTCAGATGCTCAATTTTAAACCCGGCTAGACCTTGATCTTGATTCCAAAGAGTCTCTCAAACCGCTCATACTTGGCCCTGGCCCGGTAGAGGTTCTGCCTGGTGTAGGGCTGGCCCTCTTGGCAGGCGGCCATATCCCTGATCTCGGCGGCGGTAAAGACAACCTCCAGCTTCTCCCTGGCGATGTCACAGATGCGTACCACCTCCTTGGCCTGCTCCAGATCACCCTCCTCCAGCCAACGCCACTTTTTATCATACTGCAGCAAAAGAAGATGGCCATTGGAGCAGCCTGCCGACACCAGCCAGCGCCCCTCCGTCTGGTGATAGGCCAGGCTGTACAGATCGGTCTCACAGCGGCTGCAAAAGCCGACCATGTTCTTTTCCTTCGAGAACGGCTCCAGCCTCTGGCCCTGATAAATAAGGACCAGGCTGTGCTCCTCGATACGGTTCATCTCTGAGCCAGGACATCCGCCATGCTGTAGATGCCGGGCTTCCTGCCTGCCACCCAGGCTGCCGCCCGCACCGCCCCGCTGGCAAATGCACTCCTGCTGTGGGCCTGGTGCTTGATCTCCAGCCGCTCTCCCGATCCGGCGAAAAGAACGGTGTGATCTCCCACGATGTCTCCTCCCCTCACGGCATGAACACCGATCTCCCTTCCCCGGGGCATCATTCCCATTCGGCCATAGACGATTTCTTTTTCTCCCAGAGCAGAGGCGATCGCCTCCACTGTGGCCAGAGCTGTGCCGCTGGGAGCATCCTTTTTCTGATTGTGATGGGCTTCGATGACTTCGATGTCGTAGTCCTTGAGAGCAGCTGCTGCCTGGGCTACCAGCTTCCAGAAGACATTCACTCCCAAACTGAAGTTAGGGGATATCACTGCAGCGCAATTCCCCTCTATGGCGCTCTTCATCAGGGCATGTTGCTCCTGGGACAGGCCGGTGGTACCAACAACCAGGTCGATGCCCAGCCTGGCCGCGGTAGAGGCATTTTCCACAGCCGCCTTGGCGATGGTGAAGTCTATGAGCACATCAGTGCGGCTCTCCTTCAGGACAGCCTCCAGCTCAGAGGCGTCCCTGACCAGGATCCCACCCGGCAGCTCTTTCCCCGCTCCAACGACATCCAGCCCCGCCACAAGCTCTAATCCCTCCAGCTTGGCCGCCTCCTGGATGATCAGTGTGCCCATCCTTCCCAGGGCCCCGGTAAGGGCGATTCTGGTCATGCTCTCTCGCCCAGCCTTTCCACGATCTCCTTCAGCTTTGCTTCATTGGCGGGCGCCATCTCTCCCAGCGGCAGGCGCAGAGGCCCGTTGGCCAGGCCCAGATACTTGTGAGCCGTTTTGACCGGAATGGGATTGGTCTCCAGGAACATGGCCCGTACCAGAGGAGCCAGCTCATAGTGCAGTGCTCTGGCCTTCTCCATATCTCCCTTGAACACAGCCTCCACCATGGCTACAGTCTTTCCGGGAGCGACATTGGCCACCACTGAGACCACTCCCTGGCCTCCCAGGGCCATGGTGGGCAAAGTCAGATCATCGTCTCCAGATAAAAGCACGAAGTCGCTGCTGCGGGTCTGCTCTATGATCTGAGACTGCTGGGACAGGCTTCCACTGGCCTCCTTTATGGCCACTATGTTCTTGATCTTCGATAGTTTGGCCACCAGTTCCGGCTTGAGGTCGATTCCAGTTCTCTTGGGAACATTGTAGAGCACTATGGGTATATCGCAATTCTCGGCGATTCTCTTAAAGTGTTCATACATTCCCCTGTCATTGGGCTTGTTATAGTAGGGTGTGATGAGCAGAGCGGCGTCTGCCCCTGCCTTGGCCGCATGGCGGGTCAGCTCCATGGCCTCGCGGGTATTATTCGAACCTGTACCGGCAATAACCGGCACCTTGGAGGCCTCCACTGCGATCTCAACCACTCTCTTGTGCTCCTCAAAGGTGAGGGTGGCAGACTCGCCGGTTGTGCCGCAGGGGACAATCCCTGCTATGCCGGTTTTATTCAGGTACTCGATGTTTCTCTTCAGTCCCTCCTCGTCCAGGCTCTCATCTTGTAAAAAAGGCGTGATAATGGCAGGAAACACGCCTCTAAACATCAATCTCCACCTCGCCTCGCCGAGTACTTCTCTGGCGCATCACATTGGAGATGTATCCTGCCACGCGATTGCGTATGGTCTTATTCTTGATATCGGTATACTCAGATACCTTGAGTTTATTGGCCTCAAAGTCAGGGCTAAAGGAGTCCTCGTGAGATCTCAACAGGTCCATGGCGAAATTCTTGATGTAACTAGGCTTTACGCTTCCCATAATCAACACTCCAGCTAGAGCAATCCTAAGTGCATCCTAGCCTCATCGATTTATAGCTTGCC
>JAGOLL010000077.1 GCA_017994055.1 Methanothrix sp. | reverse complement strand
AGCTTTTCTTGCCCGAAGGAACAAAAGGCGTGGCGGTAAAGTCAAAGCAGGCCAGGATGCCTCGGGCCTGATGGATTCTGTCCAGGCCGCCCACCCATTTGGTGGCCTCTTCGATATCCTCTTTTTTAACTCCCTTGACTTTTGATTCGGCGGGAACCCGCCAGGCATGATGGGCCTCATCATTTATGACCAGGAGGTTCCTGGCCGTGGACAGCTCGCCCAGGGCTTCCCGGGCATAGGCCTCATCGCTCTTTGCGCCCCTCTTGTCCACGCCCTTCTTCCTGGCCAGCCTCTCATCGCTCTCCCAGTTCAAGGCCTGCCAGTTGCGGATGACCACCCTAGCCTGGCGCAGTTTATCGAGAAGGCCGGAGGGAACTATATTGAACTGCTCGTAGTAGTTGCCGGGCTGAGAGGGAATCAGAACCTGGAGACGGCTTTTCACCGTAAGGCCGGGAGCCACCACGAAAATGTGCTTCGAGAATCGGGTGTCTTGGGGATAGGTGGCCTTGTTCAACGCCTGCCAGGCTATGAGCATGGCCATGACTATGGTTTTTCCAGAGCCTGTGGCCATCTTGGAGCAGAAGCGGCGGAAAGGTCCGCCATCCGATGGTGCTTCGATGCCCACCTGCTCCGCTGTGGGAGCCTCTGCCAGCCAGATGAGGGTTTCAATGGCCTCAATCTGGCAGAAGAAGAGCCTCAGCTCCCTCTGATCCGAATCATTCCAGTGATCCAAAAGGCGCTTGGTGATTCCTGTGACCCCGGGGTATCCTGCCTCACGCCAGGTTTTGACCCTGGGCCTGATGCGATTGACCAGGGACAGCTCCTTGAATATGCCCGGATCGTCGAAGGATCGGGAAGCCTCAGAGGCGATGGTATAGCCGGCTTTTCTTCGACCATCTTTCAGTTCAAAGGAACGGGTCTCGCGATCGTAATGCCAGTGCTGTTTTGGCTCCTCATAGGGCGAGGTGATGATCAGCCTATCCGGCTTGGTCCTTTTCAATCATCTCACATCCATAAGCCGGAGGGATTCGATGCCGCGATCATCCACAATCTTGACTGCTATCCTCTCATGAGGGCCAAGCTCGAAGGGCAGGGAGACCCGGCCATGATAGGCCTGGATCAGCTCCTCATCTATCTCCGCCTTGAGGTTTCGGGCCAGACGGGACCAGCCGTCTTTGGGGCCGGACATGGGAAAAAAGATCTGTCTCGGGAAGAGGCTTCGGCCATCATAGTCGGTGTCAAGCATCCACATGGCGATCCTTTCCGCTCCCCCGGAGTCCACTGTGCCGGTGCGGGGGTTGTAGTAGTCGAATCCTAACACTTCCACTCGGTATTTGCCTTTGTTCTCGCCCTCTTTGATTCTCTCCAGGAGGATATCCGGCTGGCCGATAAGCCAGAAGCTGTCATTGCTGGCCCGCTTCTTCTTCAGGTCCTCGGTGAGAAGATCCTCGCTCATCTTGGCCTTGAGCAGGGTTATGCCCGGCCAGTTGGTCTCATCTATGTCCTTGGCCGCCTCCGGATCGAATTCAAAGGCGGCAAATATGATCACCTTGGGCTTGGGGACAAGGCTGAGGGACTCTTCTATGGCAAGGGCAACCTGGCGCTGCTCTAATGGGGCATGCTCCGGGCCAAAGGAGATGACTGCCTTCTGAGGGATGTCTTCTCTGGTCTCGGCCTGGGCATGTAGCCAGTGAGTACCCTGCAGGGGCTCGACTCTGGAGAAGAGGATCTTCTCTCCGCTTCTGGCCCGGATGCCTGTCTTCAGAATCTCGTCTCGCCATTCTGACTGGCGGAGGGTTTCGCCGGAGCGGGATATGGATGCGTCCGCCGGCTGATCGGACTCGATCTCCATCAGGGGCTTGACCGAGGGAGCCGGAACCGCCTCCACGGTGAAGGGGCCGGTCACTCTGGCCTTGGAATTATCGATGAAAGGCTGGTCGTAGAGGGTCTCCTGATCGGCATACTTTTTGATGGCGGCATCGATCTCCCTGCGAGACATGCCCTCTTTTATCTCCGGATTGTTGGCGATTGATTTCAGGGTGATGTGGGGTACGGTCCTGTACCTGAAGCCGCTGCTCACTCCTTCCTCGGGATGGGCCAGCTCATAGTAATCGAAGAGTGCGGTCATGAGGCGCTGCTTGGCCAGGGTGATGGCTATGCGGGAGGTGTCGCAGGTGATCCAGCGGCGGCCCCATTGCTCGGCTACAAAGGCAGTGGTGCCGGAGCCGCAGGTGGGATCGAGGACCAGATCGCCGGGGTCGGTGGTCATGAGGAGACAGCGTTCTATGACCTTAGTTATCGTTTGAACAGCGTATAGCTTGTCATCGATAAAACCTGCTTGTGTTGTATCAGTCCAAAGATTGGTTATCGGCTGGACTGAGAAATCTTCGAAGAATCTTATATACTGAATCTGATTTTTAGCTTCCTGTATGCGCCCAGCTTTTGCCAACATCTCCATTCCACCTTGAGAAGTCTTCCAATGATTCCTTGGGCCTGGGGCAAATTTTTTATTATTAAATGTGAATTCAATTGATCCTTTAGGGGTGGGTCCTTGTGAAGTCAAGTTATCAAGTCTATAAAGATGGCTTTCTTGGGGCAAAGGCACCAAACGTTTTCGTTCTTCCTTGCTCAATGGTCTTCTATTGCCATCTAAATCCTCGATGTAATTGTAGCCCCAACCGCCTGTAGCGCGCGGATCTTTTTGAGTATATAATTGATTATATTTTAGGTTTTTCCTATCCTTTGCATAAAATATAAGATAATCAGCAATCGATCCTATATCATCAGATGTTTGTGAGCTTGTTGTTATAAATGGAATTATGCTAACAAAATTGCAGGCCCCAAATATTTCATCCATTATTTCTCGCACATAATGTAGATTACTATCATTGATTTGCACAAATATGCTACCATTATCACTCAATAAATCCCTTGATAAGAGTAGTCTGTCTCTCAAATAGCTCAGATATGAGTGAATCCCAAGCTCCCAGGTATCCCTGAAGGCTCGGATCTGCTCCGGCTCCTGAGTCAGATCCTCATCTTTGCCGTCCTTCACATCCCTTTTGTTCACAAAGGGCTGGAAATTGCTGCCGTAGCGTATGCCATAGGGCGGATCGATGTAGATCATTTGCACCCGTCCGGCCATGCCCTCTTTCTCCAGAAGCGAGTTCATCACCAGCAGGGAATCCCCGGCGATGAGGCGATTGGACCAGTTATGCCGGTGTTTGTAAAAGTCGATAGCGTTTCTTATGGGCAGATTCTCATCAGACAGCTCGAAGAGGGAGATCTGCCGGGAGCTTTGGCTCTGCCGCTGCACCGCCTTGATGATGGTTTTGGGATCTATCCTCTCATGGACATGGAGCGAGACGATAGGAACCTCAAAGGAGGTGTGCTCTGCCTTGCCGGCCCAGATGAGCTGAGGGTCCAGGTGAGGATCGTACTGATAGGACTTCACGCCGCCGTCCCTGTCCGTCTCCGGGGTGACCAGGCCCACGGGGGGATTATTGCAGCGCTTCTTGTCCTTGTGGTCGTACTGCTCGATTTGCTTGGAATCAGGCTTTCTGGGGCGCGCCATCATGGATCATCTCGATTATCAAGGGGATGTTCATGATGGGGCAGTATTGCTTTTAACTGTTGTCATCTATACTATGGAAGGCGGCTAAATGTTTTAAGCAGGTCATAAAGCCTGTAATCCTTGAAATTTCAATAGCATCTCTTCTGGGTAAAAAATTCTATTAGATAGTATTTCTCCTCAGATATATCGAAAGTTTTTTAGCATTAAAGGCTAACCACTTATAGGGATTTCTATGTCGCTACAAGACTATGGAGTATTAAAAGGAAAAGCAATCGAAACCAAAAAAGGAGCTGGAAGCAGCCCACATTTTCAGATATTGGTCAGTGATGACAAATTGCTGTTTCGCATTGCTGTGAATGTTCAATCTCAGGAGCCGCCATCGGATGTCCTCTATTTTGTGGATGAGAACTTTAGTCATCCGATAATAGATCTACTGGAGCCCATGCCCAGGGGCTTTAATAAATTGCAGTGCAAGCCGGGAGGCTCTGCCCTGGATTTTATCCGAGGCAACCTCTTTGACACATCATTGATGATCCCATTGCCTTATGACATCTCAGGGCCTGATAATGATCTAAACGAATTGGTCCAGAAATATGTGGCAAAGGCAATTGCTATGGAGAGCAGCACGATTTATGCCTTTGGCGAAAGATGGGGTCCGGAGAATGAGAGGGACAAGTTCTTCGGTTTCACTCCTGGAAATGGCGTCCATGATATCCATATGAACCAGGGAAGCTCTGACAATTTCATGAAATACGACGGTGTGTGGCAAGATGGCAGTTTGATCATCCATTTGCCTGATGAAAACAAATGGATTGCTATATTCTTGGCGTTTCAATCACAGTGCTTCCATACCGATGATGTGCAAGGCCATCGCATCAAAGATATTTGCGACAAAATGCCACCAAAGCCTACGGAAAAGAGCATTTGCATAATTGCAGCTCTTGTAAATCCCAAAGGAGCAGATAAAGGATTGGAGTCGGTTACCCTTCTCAATACTACTCCGGAAAAGATCGATTTAACCGGCTGGACTCTAGTAGACAAGAACAAAAAGAAACTCGTATTAAAGGATGGATTAGGTCCTGGAGAGACGCGAAGAGAGCATTTATCGGGCCAAGATATCGAACTATCCAACCAAGGCGGAATCATCACCCTGCTCAATAAGAGCGGAATTAAAATTGATGGTGTTAGCTACACTAAAAAAGACGCATCCATTGATGGAAGGACAATCGTCTTTTAGTCCTTCTTCTATTTTTAGTTTTATACTTTTTAGCTAGATAGGCTTGTGCTATCAGCTCTGCAAGATCTCTGACATATCCTGGCTGCTTTTGCGCTTGACACACTAACATAATGCGAACATGATATTCCAAGCCGGAGATAGAATACAAATAAATATTAAAAGTAGGCTAACTCAAAAGAGGGATGATTGCATGAACAGATTTTCAAGCACATTAGCAGCGCTGATCCTTATCCTTTCTCTCATGGCATTACTATCCGCCGCAGCCCCAACCGCAAGCACCGAGGCAAGCCCGTCCTCATCCCACATGATCGCCGTTCCCTGGCACCAGCAGATGAACGGCCTCTTCTGCGGCGAGGGTGTCCTGGAAGGAATCTATGATTATTGGGGTCCGGATATCGACCAGAAGCAGATCGCCAATGTGGCCCGAAGCTCCTCCGCCGGCACATGGACAGCCGATATGGTGCGGGCAGGCCATTTCAGCAATATGAGTTCAGCCCAGGGCAGGTTCTTTCCCCATTCGGTGCCTGAGGCAGGCTATTCCCAGAGATCTCTGGGCTATGCCTCTTTTGCCTACTGCTCCGAGGAGTTCTGGCTGGATGACCTGAAATGGCTCATATCCGCCGATATTCCGGTCATACTGCTTATGACATTTGAGCCGGATGGAGGGGGTGGGCATTATCGCACCGCCATCGGATTCGACGACAGCGAGGGCAGGATTTACTTCAGCGATCCCTGGGGCAGAGATCAGAACCATCAGACCAACTGGACCGGGATTACCGCCTGGAGCTATGTGGAATTAGAGAGCGGATGGAATTACACTGCCGAGGGCGAGGCACATCCTCACTGGGGAATGATAATGGTGCCCTGGCAGATCAGCATCAAGACCAGAGGATTGCTCACTTCCGGCGCTTCAGGGACGGTTACGACTGAAATCCTGTATCCCTGCCCCGGGCCATTTGATTGCTCATTGTTCCCGGCCAGAGATGCCAGTGCGGTCATAGCCCTGCCTGAAGGCATGAGGCTGGCATCAGGCTCCAATTTAATAGCCCTGGGTGAGATGAAGCCCGGCACTTCAAAAAAAGCGGTTTGGAAGGTGGTGGCCGAGGACGGTCCGCCGGCGGGCAAACAGATTGTGGTGATTGCACATGGAATTGTGGCCGGGAATGTCCCGGAGGCCCGCTGGACTGGAGAGCAAAGATCCTATCCCCCCTATGGCTATTCCGATGCCATTGGAGGGGAGGCCTCTCTCATCCTCTAAGAGTCCGGGATTTCGGATCGGCTGACTGGGCAGGTTATTCAGACAAGAGGGATAGAATTTCTTAAGCTAAATATACCTCACAATCAGAGGCAGCATCAGCGCTCCCATGGCATGAGTGCGATGAATGCCAGCTATGGGAGCAATCAGTCCTACCACCGTGGAGAGGAAGAATATAAAGAGCCCGAAAAGGCCGGTGAAGGCGTAGCTCATGCTCGCCAGAAAAGCCAGAACAATCAGGCATAGCAGGCGATAATTGATTCTGGAGATGGCTTTTCCTGCCAGGCGGGCTATAGAGATGCAGGCGAGGTAGGAGGCCACAGTCACCAGCACCACTATTATCATCATCTCCATCAGTACAGTCCGGTCCAGGTCCATAAGCTCCTGTATTGCTGCCGCTGCTCCGCTCCTGGGCCTGCCTATGACATAAAGGGCCACCAGAGAGAAGAGGGCATTGGCGGTGTTGACCCCGGCAATGGAGACCAAAAACTCCTCCGGGCCGGGCATGGCTCCCAGCCGCGCCGTGATCGCCGCCACGGATGGCGAGACGCCGGGAATCCAGGCCACCACCGATCCGCCCAGGCTGCCGGAGAATAGAGCCATGGCCATGGGGCCTGGCTTCAGTTTGATCCGGCTCTCCTTCTGCTCCGGTATATCTGTACCCGTGGAGAGGCTGTAGAGGAGACCCGAGGCTCCGAATATGCCGGAGAGAAGTGGAAGAAGAACCTCAGCCTGCAAACCTAATGGCGATTCTATGAGCCCCTCCCTCTGGAAGGCGAATGTGCCCAGAAGCCCGGAGGTCAGAAATAGCATGCCGGCCAGAGCCTTGTATTTGTAATGAACTAAAGAGCCCTGTCCCTCGATCTGAGGCCCCATCTCCGACTTTATCATCATCAGGGCGATCGCCAGCAGCAGGACTCCCATATATTT
The DNA here is from genome assembly GCA_017994055.1 of Methanothrix sp. Lineage (GTDB taxonomy): Archaea > Halobacteriota > Methanosarcinia > Methanotrichales > Methanotrichaceae > Methanothrix. The sequence continues at coordinate 3,699 of JAGOLL010000077.1, read as the reverse complement.
TGTAAGATAATCATAATAGTTAGAGGCGGCCCAGGAGAGGAGAATGATCATGACCAGGGCGAAGAGGACGGCACCGGAACTGCCCAGTGCTGATAGGCGTACCGCCTCTATGCCCCGCCCCTCCAGCATCAGCCTCTGGCCGGGCAGTACGGTGAGGGCGACCTCGGAATCGGGAGCACCGAGGAAGATGGCGGGGATGGCATCAAAGAAGGTCTGGGAGATGCTGGCGGCGAGGATGATGCTGGCCATATGGAAGGAGGTGAGGCCGTAGCCCATGAGCTGGGGGGATACGGCCAGAAGCATGGCGGCAAAGTTATTGAGGTGCAGGCCGGGGGTAAGGCCGCTGATGATTCCCAGGAGGAAGCCGAGGGTGATGCAGGCGAGCAGGACGGGGTCGGGCATCTATACTTCAAGAAAAGATTATAAAATTTAAGATAGTTATAGATTGCCGTTTGCTTTGTTGTCTTGACGTGTTTTATGGATTATGGCCTCTAACCGGAAATATGCTGACGGTACTTTTGCAGGGGGGGCGATGAGACTCTTGATGTTCTGTCCCTAGCCTCTTGCTTCAGCGAGAAAGGCATTGTGCTGGTCATTTCATACAGTTCCGGGCGCAGGCTTGCTGCTTTGGGCATGAAGCATCAACTTTTTTGGGGAAATGTGCGAAGGAGGGATCAAATCAGAGGGAAAGGGAAAAATTCCAACCAAGCTTTCGGGCTTCGGAAAGCCGCAATAGAGTACTTTGCTTGAGAAGCTCGACGCGATTAATAAGCATATGGACTGTCTTGCATTCCGATTTATCAAATCGAACCGGACACTAGCGATTTGCGATTGCCCTCGGATTTGATTAAGGTTAACCTCGCCAATTTGACCTTACTACTTGGAACTGCATGTACTGAGGTGTAATTACCTTGGTAATCTTTTCCAAATTCTGGGCCTTGTTTCTCAACAAAATAATAAATTCCATCCTGCAGCATGAAAAAGATTAGTGACTTATTAGTTAAATCCATATTAGATTCATTCATTACTAATTTTAATTCATACCTGCCAGGATCGCCCTCAAATCTCGGTGGTTTGCCTTGTACCAAGCTGATAGCGTCATCGGTCCCTATTTCGACAATTAGTGAGTCATTAAAAAATATAAAGCTTATAAAAAATAACAGTAGGAATGAATGGATAAATAACTTTGGATATTTATTTAAGCATGAAAATATTCCTGGCTTGTTCGCATCCACGTCAACAAATAAAATATACTTGATGCTCTCGATAAGTCTATCCTTTTAAAAAAAGCCTCAAAACAAAGAAAAATATAAAATGATATAAGAATATAAAATTTAATTTCAGAGTTATCTGATAAAGAATAAATAAATTCCAAAATAATATTCAAGATGAGATCTTTATAATGATAAGCCAGGCACATATTGCCACAGGTTATTATCCACGCCAAGACAAGTAATAATAACTTATTAGATTTATATATAGATAAAATGGATAAATTCGATGTAATTGATCCTTTAGCAGCGACATTGATCAAGAATATAGCTATTATTCCAATGGTAACCGCAATAACTATTTCAAGAGCCCAAACAATATAAAAAGTGAAATTCAAAAATAAAACACGCAATATGTTAAGAAGATAGAAATTGACGGGCAAAGCTACACGCTCATAGGGAAATGAAAATATGCTGAAGAATGCTTCATTATAACATATTATAAATAGATAAAGAAAAATTGTAAATAAAAATAGCAATAATTTAATAATATCACTGTTCTTTTGTTTCAATTCACCCTTATCGCTGTTTATCGTATTGCACTCAATTTGGCAGTCACTCATGGCCTCATGCACTCTCCACAATCCCGATCTCTTCTTCCGTCAACTCGTAAAGCTTGTAGACCAAGGCGTCTATCTGGGGTCCGGTACCTCGATGCGCTTCTGCCTTCTGAAGCCATGCTAGCATAATGCTTTATTCTGACTAAAAACCTTGTGGGAAAGTCGCCGTATATGCAGACTCCAAGGCTGCCGGGTGATCCTGCCCGCGCTAAAATGCCCCAGCCTAATATGGAAGGAGATCCAGTACTTTTGCAATTAGGAGGTATTGCTGTCTAGATAACGGCCTTTCTCTGAAAACCCTTATATACTGGTTCATAGTCGATCTACATATTCCGCACAGGGATATCCATGCCCTGGGCGCATGAACCGAACAGGTTCGAACGCGCGCATCACCAGCGCGTGAGTCGGCCCGACAGGGGCCATGCGGAGGATTCAAATGGCATTTGAAAAGACAAATCCAAGGATAGTCCGTCTTATCGGCAATTTAAAGGCGGCCTCGCGCGAGAGCGGCGCACCCCTCTGGAGGGACGTCGCCCGGAGGCTGGAAAAGCCTAACAGAAGCTATGCTGCTATCAACCTCAGCAAGATAAACCGCCATACCCAGTCCAACGATACCGTTCTGGTGGCGGGGAAAGTTTTAGCAAGCGGAAATATCGGTCACAGCGTTACCGTAGCCGCTCTTAATTTCAGCAACCAGGCCAAGTCCAAGATTCTGGCCGCCGGCGGCCAATGCCTGATGATTGAAAAGCTGATGGCCGATCATCCCAAGGGATCGGGCATAAAGATTTTGAGGTGAATGGCAATGATAGTAGATGCAACTGGATTGGTCTTGGGCCGCCTGGCCAGCGTCGCTGCCAAGAGCCTCCTGGCCGGAGAAGAGGTCAAGATCGTCAATGCGGAGAAAGCTCTTATCACCGGCAGCAAAAATTTCATTTTCGAGGATTACGGACATACCAGAGCCCGCGGCCATAAGGAGAAAGGCCCTTACTTCCCTCGCCGACCGGAGATGATCCTCAAGAGGACCGTGCGGGGCATGCTTCCCTATAAGATGAGGCGGGGAAGAGACGCATTCTCCCGGCTAAGGATATATGTGGGTGTGCCCAGAGAGCTGAAGGGAATGCCACTGGAGCAGCCGGATGCGGCCAAGATGAGAACCGAGAGCAATAACCGATATATCGAGCTCGGGGCCTTGAGCCGAAGACTCGGCGCAAACTTCTGAAGGATTTGCTATGAAGATAATTAATACCTCTGGTAAAAAGAAGACGGCGACTGCAAGGGCCACATTAAAGGATGGAAAAGGCGTCGTGCGCATCAATAAGGTGCCTCTGGATATCTATGAACCCCGCCTGGCCCGACTCAAGATTCAAGAACCGGTAGTGATCGCCGGAGATATGATAAAATCGATGAACATCGATGTCGTGGTTTCAGGTGGCGGGACCATGGGCCAGACCGATGCCGTTCGCACCGCCATAGCCAAAGGCATTGTAGAGTGGACCGGGGACACCGGCCTGAAAGAGGCATTCTCCGAGTACGACAGAAATCTCCTGGTCAGCGATCACCGCCAGAAGGAGAAGAAGAAGTTCGGCGGACCTGGTGCCAGGTCTAAGTACCAGAAGTCCTACAGGTGAAGCTGCTTTGATTCCAGTCAGGTGCTATTCCTGTGGCAAAGTGATATCCCATGTCTGGGAGGAATACCGGGAGCGCATCAAGACCGAGCCTCCCGGCAAGGTCCTGGACGACCTGGGAATAGACAAATACTGCTGCAGGCGCATGCTTCTCTCTCATGTAGAGATAGTGGATACGCTGAGGCGGTACCAGTAGAGGGGGTTGTAGGGTAGCCTGGTCCATCCTACAGCGTTCGGGACGCT
>JAGOLL010000076.1 GCA_017994055.1 Methanothrix sp. | reverse complement strand
CCCTCCCGGCCCGAGCATCCGGGAGTGGTGGACTATGCCCTCAACCTGGTGGACTATGATCCTAAGTTCCTTCCCGCCTTCTGGTATGTCTTCCGGGATACTCTGGTTATGGACAGCCTCTCCTCCGCCCGGCCTCTCATGGGCCGCTACCGCATGGTCACATTGGAGGGGGACCTGGTGGAGAGGTCGGGAGCCATGACCGGAGGCCATTACCGCTCCAAGATGAAGTTCGCCGCCGAGGAGAGGTCCAGGATCATGGATCTCTCGGCCAGGATCGCTTCAGCCGAATCGGAGCGGTCCGAGAGGCTGGACAAGATGGACCGGATCGAGGAGCAGATCTCTCACATCTCCCGGGAGGTGGAGGAGCTGAACCGGGAGATATCCAAGAAGACCTTCCAGGTGGATGAGATGGGCTCTGCCGGCCCCCGCCTGGAGAAGGCCATATCGGAGAAGAGAGAGAGACTGGCGGCCATGGAAGGAGAGGCTTTAGGCTACAAGGAGCAGCTGGGCAATCTGGAGTCCTCCATAGCTGGCTCGGAAAGAGCCCTCTCTTCCGCTCAGGAGAGGATAGACCGGCTGGAGGTGGAGCTGAAGGGCTCAGAGATCCCCGATCTGAACAAAAAGGCTGATGCCGCCGGCCTGGAGGTCAGGAGGCTGCAAGAGAGGATCAGCCTCATCGATGGGGAGATGCTCAAGGACAAGATCAGAGAGGAAGGGCTCGGGGAGAAGCTCGATGAGCTCTCCCTCCGCCGGGCCTCTTTAGAGGAGCAGAAAGGGCAGGCTCTGGCCAGAAAGAGCGCCGGTGCCGCATCCATTGCCGAGCTCAAAGAGAAGCTGGCTGCGTCTTTAGCCCGAGAGGAGGAGATCGAGGGAGAGCTGCATGGCCTGAAAGGAGAGAGGCTCAAGCTCTTAGAGAGGACCATGGCCCTGCAGAAGGAGGCGGAGCAGGCAGAGAGGGAGTGGGACAAGATCGAGGCCCGGAAGAGCGCCACCGCCTCCACAGAAGGGGCGGTGCTCTCCAGAGTGATGGAGCTGCGAAGCCAGATCGAGAGCTGTGGAGTGGACTCCAACCAGGAGCCGCCCAACTCCGAGATCGTGGCGGAGAAGATCCGGGCATTGGAGCAGGCCATGAGGGATATGGAGCCGGTGAATATGCTGGCCATCCGGGAGTACGATCATGTCCAGATCAGGCATGACACCCTGGCCCAGAGAAGGAATACCCTGGCGGCAGAGAGGGAGGCGATCATAGAGAAGCTGGACAAGTACGACCAGATGAAGAAAGAGGCCTTCATGACCAGTTTCACTGAGATCAACAGCAACTTCAAGGAGATCTTCCGGGAGCTGTCCCGGGGGGAGGGCGAGCTGATATTGGAGAGCCCGGAGGATCCCCTCTCAGCGGGCATGACCATCAAGGCCCGCCCGGCGGGAAAGCCCTTCCACCGCCTGGAGGCCATGTCCGGGGGGGAGAAGAGCCTCACCGCCCTCTCCTTTATCTTCTCCATCCAGATGCACCGGCCTGCTCCCTTCTATGCCATGGATGAGATAGACATGTTCCTGGACGGGGCCAATGTGGAGCGGGTTGCCCGGCTGATCAAGAAGATCTCGGCCAGGGCTCAGTTCATAGTGGTATCGCTGAGAAAGCCCATGATACTCCAGTCCAGGTACACCCTGGGAGTGACCATGCAGGAGAACAACATCACCACAGTCACAGGCATAGCCACCGGCTGAGCCGGGAGCAGTCCAGAGATGATGGGGAGAGAGGTGGAGTTCGAGCTGGGAGAGCCGGCTGAGGTTTTGGTGGACCTGGCCAGGAGGGGAGAAATAGATCCCTGGGATATCGATATAGCCCTGGCCACGGAGAAGTTCCTCCAGTATATCGACTCTCTGGAGAGGAGGGATCTGAGAATCCCGGCCCGAACCCTGCTCTACGCCAGTATCCTCTTGCGCCTCAAGTCCGACCAGATGGAAGGGCCGGAGGAAGAAGAGGAGATCGAGCCGGAGGAGATAGAGGAGGCAGCGCCGCAGCGAGAGGTGATTTTAGACCAGCTTCCCCGTCCCCCTCTGCGCCGGCATACCAAGCGCCCGGTGACCCTGGATGAGCTGATATCGGAGCTTAAAAAGGCTGAGGTGGTGGGCAGGAGGAAGGCCATGAGAGAACGCTGGCCTCTCCTGGCGGAAAAGAAGATCTTAGATCCCTCTCATGAGGAGGGCATAGAGGAGAGGATCAAGGCTCTCGGCCCCATCCTGGACGAGATGTTCACAGAGAAGACCGTTCTCACATTCCAGGATATAAACATCAGAGACGGCGCCGCCCAGGAAGGGGTTACCAACTATATCTCCCTTCTCTTCATGGCCCAGAGAAGGACGGTGTGGCTGGAGCAGGAGGAGATCTTCGGGGAGCTGTTTGTGAGAAAGCATGCTCTTGCATCCGGTATTCCCGTCTAGGTTGCGCCTTTGGCCGATATTGTCCTCCAGGCAGGCTCGCAATGCCTATGCGAAATGGAATCATTGATGGACCATACTCTCGCGCAATAATTATCCGGGGATAATTAGGATGATAGAGTATTTCGATAGCATCTCGAAGAGAGATTCACTATCAGCAGGCTTTTGTGAAATGGTTTCACAACTGGCTTGAGCGCCTCTGCGCAGAAAAAATCATCTACCGATAGCTATTATTCTATTAGTATTCGCTGCAATGCTCTTTTCACAAAAATATGGTCCGGCTCTTTTTCAGTATAGTCCTCATCTGTGAAGTGCAAGTTCAGGGTTTAATATGCCTTTATTTCTGAAAATAAGTCTAAATATTAGTTTTAAGACCTTTACTACAGTTACCAACCACCAGAAGGTATTTATATCACTAAAAGATAGGTTATTACTGTGCCAAAGCGGCCAGACAGTATGTCTGAACACATCGGGATGGGGTGAATACAGACGGCTTGTTGTCTGTGGGGATGGATGAATCACCACAAAATCTCGATGATAGTGGGTTGTGAGGGTGTCAAGCAATCGCAATTGGTTGGGCGGCCTTGGCTCAGAAAAACAAGGATTTGGCTTTCGCCCAAAATGTGTTTGCGGCTGTCTGAAGCATAACGTCACCATGAGGGGATGGCAAAAGGAGTAGCATTGAAGGGGAGATCGGGAGGAGTAAGGGACCTCTCGATGCTCAGAAGAATGCTTCATAGGCACGCGCTTACAGCAGGGATGGCACGAGAGAGAAACAAAGGGAAGATCGATCATCGGATAAGGATTGCCATCTTCCGGAATGGTTTGCTGCCGAAATGCAGCAAATACAAGCTCCGGGTATGGATGGTCCGGCAGATCTCATGATCTCTCTCTGTCGGGAAGGGACGGCAGAGGGCGAAGAGCCGGAACGGCTCATGAGATACTATCGGGAGGGGAGACGGGCAGACTGTGAAAGCAGACCTATCTATGCAGTCTTCCCGGGATAAAGGGATGGCATGAGAGCATATCAGCCCGATAGAGGGAACGGCTGAGAGAATAGATGGCATAACTTTAGAAGGGGATGAGCATGAGAGGGCACATGAAGCTATTTGTATTGCAGATGAATCCGATTAAGAGCAAGCAGATGAAGGATGCTGCAAGATCGGGGAACATATCCTTGGGCCTTAAGCCGAGTGAAGCTCCATCTATTCAGAGGATAGCCATATCGGCACCTCCTCTGGTGGTATCGGCAAGACAGTGAGGGGCGACTGCAGATGAGAATCCGGATAGAGATAGAGGACAGGGGTCTGAAGTCCTGCCATGAATTCGAGTCCCAGAATGTGGATGGCGAGGCTTTGAGGGAGAGGATAATCGGCTTTCTGTCGGCTTCCGGAGTCTTTGAGGGCAGAGGAGATTTGCCGGGATCAGCATCAGCAGCTCCTGATTATGGGAGGGGGACGCTGATGGAAAAGCTCGGCGGCTTTATAAAATATGAGTTCACCAATACATGGTTCACCACCCAGGAGTTGAGGGAGAGATATGAGACGGTAGCAGACGACATCAAGCTATCTACGGTCTCAACCTATCTATCCCGAATGAATCGGGATGGCCTGCTGGAAAGGAGAGGCAACAGAAACAACCGGCAATACCGGCTGATAGAGAGCGTTGAGCCGGAAATGGTCTCTCATAATAATTATCAGCGTCAGAATAGCTTTGAGAAGAAAAGAGCATAAAGCAGATGAAAACAGCCCGGCCGGAGAGACTGAAAGCAGATCTTTCCCACCGCCATACATCCTCTGTTGCAGATTTCCGGTCCGGCTTCTCTGCTAATTAAGATGCATTTTTTTCCGTTTTTTATTTTATCGTAATACCCCGGTGCTTGCAGCGGGGTGCGCCGCCGCCGTTTCACTAAACCTCTTCAGGAATATAACATCTATCTCGTCCTTCCCCTCGCCGCCTTCTGCACGCTCTGGTCGGCGTCCTCCGCCAGCCGCCTCAGCGTCTCAGGAGGCGTATGGGGATTTTCCGCTACCGCAGCCCGCACCATCCAGGACCAGTGCCCGGCCAGATCTGCCAGGATCTGACCGTCTAGGCGCGTGTTTTTAGCCAGAGCTTCTCTGACCTCCCAGCTCTTGTCCGAAGCCAGAGCGGCAAGAACCTCTGCCGGAGTGCGGGGATTTGCCGCCGCTGTGGCTCGCACATCCATGATCCTGTCTTGGGAGAGATAGGCCAGAAGATCCTGCGGAGTGGATGGGTTCCGAGCTAAGTTGTTTCGCACCTCCCAGAAGACATCCTTAGCCATCCGGCTCATGGCCTGCCGCGGAAGCCGGGGATTGGATGCGGCAGCAGACCGCACATGCTCGTCCGGGTCCCGGGCTAAAAAGTCCAGGGTGGCTGGATCTATATGGGGGCTCTTCGCCGCCGCCTCCTTGACCAGGTAGCGGTTCTTCTGCAGAGTGCTGTCATAGTCGGTCATCTCGTCTCCGGCTAGGAGATCCAGGATCGCTGCGGTGGCATGGTCGTTCAAGGCCACCGCGGCACGGACAAAGCCGGAGCTGTCCTCAGCTAGCCGGGCCAGAGCCGCGGCAGGAGTGCGGGCGTTTCCAGCCACCGCCTCCCTCACCCATTGGCTTCTATCCCTGGAAAGCTGCTCCAGGATCTTCTCAGAGGCCTCGCTGCTCCAGGCCACCTTTCGGCGCACATGCCAGTCCCAGGAGCGGGAGAGTTCTTCCGGATCATTCGGCTTTTTTTTATCCTCAGAAAGCGCGCTCATGAATTCACTGTCGTTGTCCGGCTTCTAAATATCCATCCGGTAGCAGACAAAGCCGTAAACCTGATCTAAAAGCAAAATGGTCTCTTTTGAGTCAATGCGGGAGAGCTTCCTCTCCACCAGGGGAAGATCGATGGAGGATGCAATCTGGCGCACCAGAGACTCTTCTCCGGATAGAACAGCATAATGGAGCAGTGGCCTATACCTGCCCAGCATTGCCTCCAGCTTCTCTGTGACCAAATCCACATGGGCCTTGACATCCTCCTCCCGCAGCCTCTCGAACCTCTTCTGGCTCCAGCCGCCTTTGCTGTGCTTGCCCATCACCGAGCTTTGCACCAGTTCCTCCGCCTCAAATTTATCCCGGCTCAGGCAGACGCCCAGGAAGGTGTCCCCGGCGTGGGCGGATACAACCAGAACGGGCTCCTCCATCATCTCCCGGATGGGATCAAGGGAGAAGTCAGCTCCCTCATGAGAATGGCTCTCCTTTATGGGAAAGGGGGGGATCAGCAGCAAAGAGAAGAGTTGCGGGCAGTGCAGGATTATTCCTCCCCGCTGGGAATTAATGGCCACGGCTGCCTTTGCCAGGCGCTCGGGAAGATGGCCGCCCTCGGGAGAGGCTCCGGGATAGCAGGCCGTCAGCAGGTCTTCCTGTGGAGAGCGGACTGCTTGCAGCCTCTCCAAAAGAGAATCCATATCCCGCAGACCGAGCCTACCGGCTCTGGGCTTCTGCTCCTCCGGGCTCTCCCCCCTGGCCGCTTCCGAAGAAGCCGGAGAGGCTCGGGCAGATGCTCTCTGCTCTGCTGCCTTGAGAGCCAAATTGGCTTCCTGGATGGCAGCAGAGAGCTTCCTGATCCTCTCCTCTCGCTTCTCCAGGGTTCGCAGCAGCTCCTCCTTCTCCCCTTCCAGCCTGGTACGCTCTGCCTCCAGCTCCTCTATGCGCTCCTCTAACTTCTTCTTGCCAAAAATGTCCACCATGGAAATATCGCCCCCAAGCGGTTCTCTCCAATCGAAAATATGGATAGGAACCTTATTCGACCACCATGATTTTTCCCCTCTATCCTCCCGCTTACCATTTCTTAAAACACACGTTCAATATTGACCTAAAATAAACGCTGTCATTTGAGAGGAAGATCCTAGAATTATAAGACCTACAGCCCTTCTTGTGTGCTTATTTAAATCTGTTATATCCTGAAAAGTAGTTTCGCCTTTTGCGTGATAAATCAAGAATAAAGACGAAGCAATATTTAAGCTGAATCCAATAAGATTTAGCCACCAACTCAAATTCAATTTTTCACCTTGCCTCTAATAGAATTTCAGCATCTAAAGATATCCAATAGATTACATCCCATGATTCATCTCAGAAATCGATCGATGCAGTCCAGGGAGGTGGTATCCAGACCGCACTCCTGCAGATGATGGGCTAAAAGGCCCGCCCTCGCTCCCTGAGGGTGATAGACCAGCACCCTCTCCGGGGAGACGTGCTCTATCATCCTCATCAGGCCCCGGAAGTCCAGATGGTCACTGAGCTGAATGGTGGGATAATTGGTATCCCTCCTGCCGGTAAGAAAATACTTGGCCCTGCTTCGCACCAGATTGAGGTTCCAGGGAGTGACCACATTTATGGCGGCGCCATTCAGAGCCGCCAGGGGCCCGGCTGCCTGGCCCAAGAGCTCGCTTGTAAGCTCTAGGCTCTTGTCATCCATGCCTATCTCATCCTTGTATCCCATGGCCCTCATCAAGGCCACCGCCCTCTGTGCCTTTCCAAAGGCATAGGCCCCAAAGCTGGCTCCTTCGTCCAGGGCCTCGGAGAATGCAGCTATGTCGTCCTCGAAGATGCAGGAAGGATCATAGGGGTCGCCGTAATTGGCCTCCATGACCAGAAAATCGCTCTTGGGAAGGTGCCGGTAATCCTTGACATCCCCGGTCACCAGCACCCTCTCTCCCGAATCAGTCTGCCAGGAGAATGCACTGGATCCGATGGTGTGGCCGGTGGGATGGGTGTCCACCAGGACCTCATCGACCAGTATGCTCTGGCCTACCTGGAACGTCCGGCCCTGGTACTCCCGATCGTAGCGGATCTCCAGAGCCCTTGCCGTCTCCACGGATGCCACCGCCCGGGAGGAGAGCATGGCCGACTTGCCATAATGATCGCTGTGAGCATGGGTTATGAGATAGGCATCGGGCTGAAGCGCCGCCTTGGGGGCGCGACTGGTGTCGATGGAGAATATGTGGGAGTCGAAGGATATTGACAGATGGGGCGCATAGCCTCCTCTGCTGTTGATCCGACGCACGGCCTCAAGACAACTCTCCCCTCCCAGCCTCAATATGATGCCCTCCTCCCTATGCAGATCGGTCTTTTCTTAATCCAAGGCTTTATTGATGGCCCTTGTCAGCTCTTCTTTAGCTGTGACCCCCATCCACCTCTGCACCTCCACGCCATCCTTTTCCAGGATGACCGTGGGCACAACCATGATGCCCTTCTCAGCAGCCAGGTCGCCCTCCTTGTCCACATTGACCTTTCGAAACTCAGCCTTCAAGCTCAATTCCTTGTCCTTTTCCATCTCCTCGAAGATGGGGCCTTGCAGCCGGCAGGGCCCGCACCAGTCAGCATAAAAGTCCATCAGAACCAGTTTAGCCATAATATACACACACTCCAATACAATATCAAACTATGTCGAATTTCACTCCGATCTTAAATATCCTGAGGGTGGGCAGGACCAGCATCTTTCGGCCCGTCTTGGACTGGATCTCCTGCAGGATATCCTGGATGCGCTCCTCTGTCCCGGACACAGTGAACCAGAGGTTGTAGCCGCTGTCATTGGGACGGAGATAGTTATGGGATACCTCAGGATAAGGATTCACTATATCGGCTGCGCCGTCCGCCTCATCAAGCGGCACAGCCAGGGCGGCGAGAATGCCGCTTCTTCCCATGCGGCGCAGGTCCAGGATGGGGCCTATCCTCCTCACCAGTCCCTCTTTCTGCAATTCATCCAGGCGGGATATGACCTCATCCTCCTCTAGCCCCAATGCCTCGCCCAGCTCCCGAAACGGTCTGGAGGAGATGGGAAAGCCATCCTGAACTAGAGCCAGCAGCTTCAAATCCACCTCATCCACGGCTCTCCGCCTCCAGAAGGCAGGATGGATCCGGTCCCAGAAAATCGCCGCTCAGAGCATAAGATCGGGCCCGGCATCCACCACAGATCTCCATATATCTGCAGCGCCCGCATTTTCCTTTCAGGGACCTCTCTCGCAAAGCCAGAAGCTCTGGGGAGCTATCCCATATCTCCATGAAATCCCGCTCCCGGATGCTGCCCGCCTTGATGGGGAGATAGCCGCAGGGATAGACATCTCCCTTTCGGGAGACGAAGACGAAGCTCCGGCCTGCCAGGCATCCCCCGCCACGCCACTTTCTCTGCTTGGAAAGCCGGGCATACTGGGGGGCGCAGGTGACCTGGACCTCCAGAGAGCTTTTGGCCCGGGCAAGGTCGATCTCCTGCAGGACCTTCTCCTGCTCTTCTCCGGAAAGCTGCTCCTCTTCTCTGCCCCGACCGGTGGCCACCAGGAAAAAGAAGTGCAATGCCCGGGCGCCCATCTCCTCCGCCAGATGGAACATGGCGGGAATATTGCTTTTCCTTCTTCCGGTTATGGTATGATTGATCTGGAAATCGATCCTGCCCTGCAGGCAGGCTATTCCCTGCAGGGCTCTCTCAAAGCTGCCCTGACCCCTCATCTCATCGTGCTCTTTGGGATTGGCTGCATCCAAGCTGATGCTGACCCGGGATATGCCGGAGAGAATGATCTCATCAGCGACTTGGGGAGTGATCAGAGTTCCATTGCTGGCTAAAGAGACCCTCATTCCCAAGGATGCCGCTTTTCGGGCCAGAATAAAGATATCCGGCCGCAGCAGCGGCTCTCCGCCGCTCAAAATGAGCATGGGCTTGAGTGGGGCGATGCTCTCCAAAAAAGAAAGAGCCTCCTCTGAGGAGAGCTCATCGGGATCGGGCTCTTGGGATGCCTCTGCTCTGCAGTAGGTGCATTCCAGATTGCAGGCAGCGGTCGTCTCCCAGGCAACTATGAGCATCAGAGCAGGCCTTTTTTCACCAGGAGTTCCGCATTGAGTATGCTGGCTCCGGCTGCGCCGCGCACGGTGTTGTGGCCCATGCATATGAACCTGATTCCCGATCGGATCCGGCCCACGGAGACGGACATGCCATTGCCCCTCATCCGGTCCAGCCTGGGCTGGGGCCGGTCCGGCTCATCCTTGACCATGATGGCCTTCTTGGGCGAGGTGGGCAGATCAGAGAGGCCGGCATCAAACTCCAGCATTGCCTTTTTAACCTCCTCGGGAGTGGGATTGTCCTCCATGCTCACCCATACCGCCTCGGTATGCCCGTCCATGACCGGAACGCGATGGCAGCTGGCGCTGACGGAGAAATCAGCATTGACGATTCTCTGGCCGTCAAAGAGTCCCAGGATCTTCTGGGGCTCCGTCTCCACCTTCTCCTCCTCCCCCCCGATGTAGGGGATGACATTGCCCAGTATGGCCATGGAGGGAACGCCCTCGTATCCCGCTCCGGATACCGCCTGCATGGATGCCACATGGACGCTTTTGATCCCGAACTTCATCAGGGGCTTGAGAGGCAATGTGAACATGATAGTGGTGCAGTTGGGATTGGTGGTGAGATAGCCTTCCCAACCTCGCTTCTCCCGCTGAATTTTGATTACATCCAGGTGGTCGGCATTGCACTCCGGAATGAGCAGGGGCACATCCTCCACCATGCGGTAGGAAGCTGTATTGCTGGCTACAGCCATGCCTGCGGCGGCAAAGGCCGGCTCCACAGTCTTGGCGTCCTCGGAGGGAAGGGCAGAGAAGACTATATCCGCATCTACCTCCCGCGGGTCCACATTGACCACAGTCATATCCGCGATGTCGTCGGGAAGCTCACTCTCCAGGCGCCACTTGGCGGCCTGTCTGTACTTTTTGCCCGCACTTCTCTCTGAAGCGGCCAGGCTGGTCAGCTCAAACCAGGGATGGCTTTTCAGTCCTTCGATGAAGCGCTGTCCAACGGCACCGGTGGCACCTAAGACGCCTGCTTTTATCTTGGCCATTTATCAATCACCTTAAAATTGGGGGTTCAATAGCCAGGGGTGTATATATTCCTTGTCCGATTGATCAATTTCCCACGCAGGATTTTTTCCGGACGCCGTAGCTGGAAGCAAACTGGCGATTGACCTCCACCACCTCATCATTGAAGTGCTTGAGGGCGTCCGGTACATCTCCCAGCGAGTCGGCCTTCTCCTGGCTGTCCACCACCGCTCCATGGGGCACGAATTTCCCATCCGCCAGTTTTGCCCCTATGACCGCCGCCGCATGGCCCACAAAGCATTTCTTGCCCAGAGTGGAGGCATGAACTACGGAGTTGAATCCCACAAAGCTCTCGTCCCCGATCTTCATGGGACCGTGAATAACCGCCCCGTGGGCTATGGAGATCTTCTTGCCCAGCTCAAT
>JAGOLL010000009.1 GCA_017994055.1 Methanothrix sp. | reverse complement strand
ACATCTTCCGGGCCAAGATCATCGATGTATCCCACCGCTCCATGATCATTGAGGTCACGGGGGATGAGGAGAAGATCGATGCCATCACCGGGATGCTGCGCCAGTTCGGGGTAAAGGAGCTGGTTCGCACCGGCAAGATATCCATGATCCGGGGGGCGAGGTCGATCAAGGCCTGAGGCGGCGGAATTAATGGGATTTCAGGGCCGATCCTCCTTGCCGGGCAAGGATCGGTCTATGATCCATTATTTTGACTGTAATCATGATTATAACTCAAGAAACAGAGAACATGGAGGAATGAGATTTGGCTAAGATATACCATGAAAAAGATGCAGATCTGAGAGTTTTAAAGGATAAGACCATAGCCATAGTGGGCTGGGGAAATCAGGGGCACGCCCAGGGGGAGAACCTCAAGGACTCCGGGTTGGATGTCATAGCGGCAGACCTGCCCGGCTCGCGGGCCTGGAAGAGGGCAGAGGAGGATGGAGTCCGGGTCATGTCCGTCTCCGATGCGGCCAAGGCGGCGGATTACATTCAGATACTCCTGCCCGACGAGTACCAGGGCAAGATCTACCGGGAGCAGATAGCCCCTAACCTGGAGGAAGGAAATATCTTGGGATTCTCCCACGGCTTCAATATCCGCTACTTCCAGATAGTGCCCCCGGAGAATGTGGACGTGGTCATGGTCGCCCCCAAGGGTCCGGGCGACCTGGTGCGCCGCACCTATGAGGAAGGCAAGGGAGTTCCCTGCCTGGTGGCTGTGGAGCAGGATGCCTCCGGCTCAGCTTTAAAGCGCGCTCTGGCCTATGCCAAGGGCATCGGCGGCACCCGGGCCGGTGTCATAGAGACCACATTCACCGAGGAGACAGAGACAGACCTCTTCGGAGAGCAGGTGGATCTATGCGGCGGGGTAACAGAGATGATCAAGGCCTCCTTCGAGACGCTGGTCGATGCCGGCTATCAGCCGGAGATCGCCTACTTTGAGGCCTGCCATGAGCTTAAGCTGATTGTGGATCTGATCTACGAGGGCGGATTCATGCGCATGTGGAACAATGTTTCCAATACCGCCGAGTACGGAGGCATGACCCGCGGCCACAGGATAATCAATGAGGAGAGCCGGGCAGAGATGCAGGACATTCTGGCGGAGATCCAGTCCGGTGAGTTCGCTCGGGAATGGATTTTGGAGAGCCAGGCCGGCCTGCCGGTCAAGAAATCCCTGGAGAAGATTGAAGCCGAGCACCCCATAGAGCAGGTGGGTGCGGAGCTGAGGGCGATGATGACCTGGCTGGCCAAGAAGTAAGCTTTATATCATGGGAGGTCTTAGCATGGTCTCGGACGGCGCGGCTGATGAGGCCCGCCGGATGCGATGCCGTGCTCTTATGGCCTCGGGATTTCACGATTATAACCTAAAAACCAACTACCAAAAAAAGGAGGGAGGAGCAGTTCCAGAAGCGCGGGCCTGAGGGGCTCGCGTTTCGGGGGCTGTAAATGTTTTTATTTTGTATGATTACTTTATAAAATATCTAGTAATAAAAGTTTAAATACATTGGATTCCGATCTATCAGATGGTGCAACAATGAAAAGAATAATTGCGATTTCAGGTAACTCCAATTGTATTGCTAAATTTAATAATAGTTTTGA
Organism: Methanothrix sp.; assembly: GCA_017994055.1. Taxonomy (GTDB): domain Archaea; phylum Halobacteriota; class Methanosarcinia; order Methanotrichales; family Methanotrichaceae; genus Methanothrix. Next base: position 48,179 of record JAGOLL010000009.1, on the reverse strand, counting down.
TATTATGGTGTGATGCGATTATGACTAACATATATCTTTCCGGTTATTCATTTAGGGTATCTAATAAGAAACGAAATATTGTGCTTGATAGCGATGAAGATGAAAACTCAAAAACCAAAACCCCGGATGTTTTTCAGGAATTGTTAAAATACCTAAACAAGATTTCATCCGAATATGATCATAATAGTGAAATTAAGAAATTAATTAAGATAGATAATCTTACAGTAGATGATAGAAATGAAAATCGTACCTTATGCGGGATAATTAAAACAGGTGAATACGGATTTGAAAGTGAGTTAATAAATGTGCCGGAAAAATCGCTCTCTCATAAGAGGATTGTCAGCGAAGCCGAAATATTGCCTTTCTATTTCCTCATGTCCTTACCTAAAGGTCGTGATGAAGGCATAGTCATTCTCGAGAGATTCGGCCAAAAAGGAGTAAGAAGCATCTTCTTAAATAGCTTTAATAAATATTTTACCCGGATGTTTCCCCAATTTCGTGTAGAAATGAATCCTCTGGTTACACAAAAACTTATAGATTATTATTTAAATCGTGGCGGATTAAAGAAAATAAGATTTATTCGATTTGGAATGGGCAAGAATATTGAGGATGCATATGATCGGAGTGATCACGAAGAACAAGAAGGATATATGGAACTCATAGCTCATGCTGAGAGAGGATTTGGCAAATATCTTCCATTAAAGGGGCGACTAAAAGAGTTCCTAAAAGGTGACCGCGAGTTGCAGAGATTAATTGAGCTCAAGGAGTATAATTTTGAATAATAATAATATCAAGCTTGAGTTAGAGGTGAATAAGCGAACTAGGACTATTGATTTGTCTAATTTATATAAGATAAGAGCTTTTTATGATATAACCGAAGAGGTTCGCATGGAAAACGGACATCCAGTTTTTGAGAGCATAGATAAGAATGCCCGCTATCTATTAAAGGATCTATCTGATGCTATGGGATGGAATCCCGATGAGCAATAAACTAAGCGTTATCAACATTATTAAAGATCATATTTCGACACTTAAGGACTACGATAATGGTAGATATAGTATACTTGATTTGTTCATATTTTTTATATTACCAATTTTTGTATCTTCTATTATTATATATTTTAAAGTGATTTTAAGTGACCAATTAGTTAATGTCCTTGTAATGTCTTTATCGGTTTTTGCCGGTTTACTATTTAATTTGCTATTATTAGTTTATGACATTATTGGAAAGCCAAATTCAAATAAACGACCGCTAAGAGCCACTCTCCTCAAAGAATTGTCATCTAATATCTCCTTTGGAATTTTGATATCTGTAGTTACTATAATATTATTGTTAGTTTTCTCACTTGCGACTACATCTGATGTTTTAACAAATCATAATGTCATTTCAAATAATATAAATATATCGAGCAATAATACAAATGAGGCTTACGATTTCGCGCTACTCGATGCCCAGACAATGCCCTATTTGCTCGCATTTTTAATTTATTATCTAGTATCTATTTTCATATTAAATTTATTTATGATACTAAAAAGATTTCATATAATTTTAAGAAGCGAATTTAAAAGAGATACGTCTTGAGAAAAATGCGACTTATCCGGGGATGTCATGACTCCATTATGTCAGTTCCGCGAGAGAGATCGTTGGCAGCTTCTCCGATGATCTGGAGATGATGAATATGAATTATACACTGTCATCTTCCGCCCGGTAAATCCCTGTACCACAAGACCTCATGGCTAGATGCCGGACCTATGGCAGGCATATCTTTTCTGTAAATCACTATAGCGAAGTATTATTACACTGTAAGGGCATGAAAGGGCGTAGAAAGGGATGAATTAGTTCATGAAATCGATTAAGGTCTTCTTTATAGTACCCCTATTGCTGCTGATTTCTTCAGCCAACGCCGCTCCGGACGAGGCGGCAGGTCGGGTAATCTATGTTACCGATGGCGATACCTTTGATGTGAGGCTCTCCAGCCACGATGACCGCATCTCCGATGAGGTCATCCGGGTCAGGCTGGCAGACCTTGACGCCCCTGAGATGTACGGGGAGAGGGCATGTGAAGCAGGCAGGATTGCCGGTGAATATACCCGCTCCAATCTGATGGGCAATATTGTTTCTCTGGACATCGATGACAAGAACGGCCAGGACGACTATGGCCGGTGGATGGCGGTGTGCTATCTGGAGGACGGCAGGAACTTCAACCGCATGCTCATCGATTCCGGCCATGCGGCCAAGAAGGATTTCAGGAACAATGAGTTCGATCCCGAGAGCTGGTACTGGGAGGAGCAGCCTATTGAGGAAGAATACAGCCCGGTGCAGTCCGATCAGGAGGATCAGAGTCCCCAGGCCGGTTCAGATATCGTGCAGCAGAAGGAAGCCGAGAATAAGTGCTGGTGGCAATTGATTCTGGAGACTATTGCCGCAGCCTCGTCATAGCCCTTGAGGGAATGCCCCGGAGCGGCAGACGTAACTCAGGAAAAGCTGCTCAATGTGGTCTGGCGGCTCCGAAGCTGCTCCTGGAGAAGGTCGCTCTGTACAATGAACCTCTTGATGGGCAGCTCAAGCCGGGCAGAGACATACTGCAGGGCTGTCTTCATACTCTCGAACTCCTGGGCAGGCCATCTATTATTAAAAAATAAAGTGAGACATCCAAGTATTCAAGATAAGATAAAGAAGATATTAATTTGGTTTTATACTGAAACACATAATTCTTCCCTCGCATGAAGCTCATGAGATTATGTTTTATCTCTTTGTATATTTATATTTAATGATTTGGTCGAGTCTCAATGCACCTGAAGGACCGCTTAATAAATCTCGGAGTTGGAAAAGGTCAACAGTCAACGGACTTAGACCGAGATATCATTACTACTTAGTTGGCGAACTAATCTGATCACAACTCTTGATCAAAATAGAAAGCCGCCGATGGGATTCGAACCCATGAACTGCTGATTACGAATCAGCCGCTTTAACCGGGCTAAGCCACGGCGGCCCGCTGATGCAGGAGAGGTGAAGCATCCCCTGCCAATTTAAGTTTTCCGATAACCTAGCAGGGGATCTGCTTCTCTTCTCCGCCCTTCTCAATCTTCTCTATCTCCTCTGCCAGCCGGGGCAGGAAGATGCCTATGTCCGTTACCAGGCCGATGGCCTGGGCCGATCCCCGGTCCATGAGCTTGGTCACCGTTGAAGGGTTGATGTCCACGCAGATGGTCTTGACATAGGAGGGCAGCAGATTGCCCACAGCTATGGAGTGCAGCATTGTCCCCAGCATTATGGCCATGTCCACGCCCTTTAAAGCCCTGTCCATGGCGTCCTTGGCCCGGACGGTATCGGTGATCACCTCGGGCAGGGGGCCGTCATCGCGAATGGAGCCGGCCAGGATGTAGTCGATGCCCTTCTCTGTGGCCTCATACATGATACCCCCCTTGAGCTTGCCCTCCGCTATGGCATTCTTGATCGAGCCGCTGGCCATGATCTCGCTTATGGCGTAAAGGTGATTTCTGTGGCCGCCGGAGATAGCATTGCCCTGGCAGTTCATCCCCAGGCTGGTTCCAAAGAGCTGCCGCTCGATGTCATGCACCGCCACAGCATTTCCGGCTAAGAGGACGTCCACATAGCCCTCACGGATCAGCCGGGCCAGGGCAGGGGCTGCCCCGGTGTGAACCAGCGCCGGGCCGCAGACCACGGCGATCTTGCCCCCTGCGGTCTTGGTCCTCACGATCTCTGACGCAAGCTGGCGCACCAGCTCCCCGCTGGGCCGCTCCGAGCTGACCTCATTGGACATGAATCCGAAGAATGTCTTCTCCCTGGGCCGCTCCGGGGGGACGACTTTCACTCCAGCGGTGCCGATGACCACCCTGTCTCCCTTCTTGATATGGCCGATGGGGGTGCAGCGGGCCCGGCCGTCTTCCAGCACAATCAGGCAGTCCATGTGATTGTGCTCCACCTCAACCCATGTCCCCTGGTAGCGGACGTAGGTGGGATGATTGGTGGTGGAATAAAATCCTCTGGGGACAACCATATCCCCTGGGGCGATGGCTGTCTTGGCATCCTCCATCTCCACCAGCCGGGCTCCCAGGGCATGCAGCTCCAGGAGTATCCGGTCCAGATGGGATGCATCCTCGCCGGTGATGGTTATCTGGACATAGCTGGTGTCGTTCTTCTTCTGGCCTATCTGAAAGTTCTTGATCTCGAACTCCCCGCCCATGTCCATGATCTTGTCCAGGACCCGGGTCATCATCTGGGAGTCGATGAGATGCCCCTGCATCTCTATGTCTGCAATCTCACTCATAATCCTCGGCCTTCTACCACATCTCACCGTCTAAGAGCGCCTGGGTCTTATCATTTGTGCTCATGATCAGCTTGGTGATTCCTATCTGATAGCCCTCATCGTCCGGCATGGGGGGATCGAATATGGCCCGAATTCCGCTCCGGCGCAGGTGGTACTCGAAGTCCCTGGCCGTCTGAAGGCTTTTGACATGAATTACCACCCTCTGTACTATATTCTCTCCGGCGCGCTTCTTTTCTATGGTCTCAATCATGGGCAAAAGAATGCTCTCCCCTATCCGCTGCGCCCTATCTCCCCTCTCCTCCTCCGACTCATTCCACTCCACGGACTGAAAGCCCTCCCGCACCACCCGGGAGAGAAAGAAGTCCGTGGCATAATCGTTATAGTATCGAAAGCCTATGGCAATGTCGCTGCAGTTTGTGGCCGAGCTGGTGTACTTTATTGGAGAGACCAGGTTTTCCGGGTCCTTGAGCACCACTCCCTCACGGCCCTGCCGGCCCAGGCGGAGCACTATCTGCCGGATCTTCTCCGCTGCCACATCCTTCTGAAACTGACCCAGAAACGCAGTGGCCTTGAGTCCAAACCGCTCCGCCAGCTCGTGAGTCTTATGCACACCCGCAGTACCCTTGCGGTTCTTCTCCGCCACATCAAAGAGATAAAAGTCGATGCTGTCGGTGGGATAGATCTCCTTGGCCACATAGGGATTTTCCGGCCCCACCATCTCCCCGCATAAAACCAGGTTGGGATTCTTCTCGAAGATCTCTTCCTCAATCAGCCGCCGGGCCACCTCGGTAGAGTAGGGGCATATGAATCCGCCTCTGGTCAAGGCCACGGTCTCGCCGCTTACAGACAAGATCCGCACATTGTGGCCGTTCATCTTCTCTTCCACTGCCACCGCCCCGGAGAAGTGGCGCTCTATAGCCGGGGCCAAAAACAGTGGCCTGCGAATCTTGGGATAGCCGAAGACAATGTCGCCGTTTTCAAAAACAACTGTGCCTGCCTCGACCCCCGATGCCTCCTTCTCAAAGCGGATCAATCGGGGCTCGGGCCAGGCAGACTCTCGAATTATGGTCTCTTGCAGGCCTTGCAGCCTGCTCTCTGTCATTCCCAGTATCTGTGCCACTCGGGCCAGATTCATCTGGTCCTCGCCAGATAATCCAGTATGGACCGGCGGGTGATCATGCCCACCACCTCTTCCCTGTGGTTCAAGACTGGCAGTCCGCCCCGGTCCTCCTCCAGGATGATCCTCTTGACCTCATCCAGGGGGGTGTCCACATAAACATACTGAACATCATGGGTCATGACATCGGAGACCAGTATGTTGTAGATTCTGGCATATTGCTTGCTGGCGGTGTCATTGAGGTCCCGGAAGGCCCGCAGTGACCTGGCTATATCCCTCTCGGATATGATTCCTACCAGACGGCCGCCCTCCACCACCGGAAGACGTCCTACATCCCGGTCCAGCATCATGCGCCGGGCATGGACCAGTCGATCGTTGGGATTGACGGTGAGGGGAACCCTCATGGCATCGCCGGCTGTGCCGCTCACCTTGACCGCCGTCAGAACCTCCCTGGGCCGGACCCATCCCATGACCTTCTCTCCATCCATGACCACCAGGACGCCTGTCTTCTGCATCAGAGCCAGGGCATCATCAACCTGCATATCGGGAAGCACCTTGATCAGCGAGTCCATGGTGGCGGAGGCAACATGCAGAGATGAGGCGGGCATTCCCAGGGACTTTCGGGCGCCCAGAACCCGGGCGATCTGCCTGGTGGTGATCACCCCTCCCAGCTTATCCTTATTGGTGACCAGAAGCCTTCGCAGATCGTTCTTCTCCATCTGATCCAGGGCATGGCCCAGCCGCTCCGATTTGTCTATTTTCACCGGCTCGCTCATGATCTCTTTAACCTGCATTACTTCCACCTCCCAATCTCAGTGATGATCTCATCGGCAGAGAAATAGCCCACTACCTCATCTCTGTCCAGCACCGGCATGCCGATGATGTTCTTGTCCACCAGCATGCGGCTGGCTGCCACCGCCTTCTCCTCCACTCCGATGGAAAAGATGGGTGCCGTCATGATGTCCTCGGCCACAAAGGGCACCTCCTTGACATAGCGATACTGCTTTCTGCCGGCGGTACTGTCCTTTCTGGTCATCTTGATGTTCTTGGTCTCCATCTCATCCTTCGGCCCCATGATCTCGGAGAATGTCAGCCCGGAGCGGGTGACGATTCCCACCGGCATGTTGCTGTCCTCGTATACCAGGGCCCGGCTCTGCCCCTGCACATTCATCTCTTCCAGAACATGGCCTATGGTATGGTGGCGGTGAACTCCCAGGATATTCCTGGTCATAAGGTCTCCCACGGTGGCCTTGATGTCCTGCTCTGAGAAGTATCTCATCATATCCCGGGAGGTGATCATTCCTGCGATCTGGCCTTCCCGCTCCACGGGAAGCCCGGATATGTCGTTTTCAATGAGAAGCTCTGCTGCCTGGGGCATGGTGGCATCGGGGAATATGGTGATGGGCTTCTCAGTCATCACCACCTGAATGGGAACCTTGTCTATGGGCCTGCGTCGCCACTCCGGTGCAGCCTGGTTGAGCCTGTTAGTGATATCGTATTTGGTTACAATGCCCACCAGCCGTCCGTCCTCCATCACAGGCAGCCTGCCGATGCCGTACTTGAACATTAGATTCCTGGCTCTCTGAATGGGCTCATTTCGCTCGATGACATATATGGGAGCGCTCATGTAGTCTTTGACTTTCTTTATGATCATGGTAGAATACCTCTGTTCTCGGCCAAAGCCCTAACGTAGTCTCTCTCGGTCAAAATGCCGGCCAGAGACCCCCGGTCCATAACCGGCAGAGATCCGACGTCATTGTCCATCATCTTCCTGGCCGCCTGGCCCAGGTCGGCCTTCCTCTCTGTGGACAGCAGGCTTCTCTTTATAAGGCTTTTTATAGGCTGCTTCATGACCTCGGTGATATCGCCGGTGATAACCTTCTGGAAGGCCTCTCCTCCGCCCAGATACTTCATGATGTCCGATGCGGTGACCATGCCCATCAGCACTCCGTCCTGGACCACAGGCATGCGCCTAAATCCCTTCTGGATGATCATCCTGGTCATCTTCTCAATGGTGGTCTGGGCGGGAGCGGTCACCACATTGGGGCTCATGAAAGACTCCACCTCCAGCCCCGTATCCAGGCCGCGGCAGAAGTGAACGAAATCCTCTTCCGTGATTATGGCCTTGATCCGGAGATCATCGTCCAATATGGGCAAGCCTCCCACATTTCTCTCATACATCAACTTCAGGACGTCATTTAAAGAAGCCCTGTCGTCGGTATAGGTGAGATTGCTGCTCATGATGTCTCTGATATCGGCATTGATGGCGGTGTAGATGTTTCCGCCATACTTCTCGGCCAGGAGATTGTGCCGAAGCCCCCCTCCCAGGAAATCGACTACATCTACCGATGTGACAAATCCGATCAGCCTCTTTGTGCCCGGGTCGGCTATGGGCAGCCGGGAGAAGCCATAGAATATCATTGTCTTTATGGCCCCCATGATGGTGGTGGTTGGCGGAACTGTTACCACATCCGGCGATGCCACTCCCACCACATTGCTGGCCCTCTTGGCATTTCGGGAGTCAAATTGAAGGGGCGCTCTCTCCCCCGATCCAGGGGCCACAGGCATGCGATCGCTTTTTTGCGGTATTCTGGTTACATCCTTTCCCGTCATTGGTCCTTTGCTCATCTTCACTCACCGAGGTAGCATTTGATCAGATCGTTTCTATCCACAATTCCCACGAGCATTCCGCCGTCGTCCACTACGGACATCCTGCCCACGCCATGCTTGAGCATCAACTCTATCACGGAGCACACGCTATCTTCTGGCTTTACGCTGTACAGTGGCGTGCTCATAAATTTTTCAACTGGCATCTGCATCGAGTCCGAAGGCCTTCTCTCACTTTCTTTGCCTATCCTGGCTGTGCCCTTCAGCATATCGAATCTGGTGATCATCCCCACCGTCCTGTCGTCCTTGACCACGGGAAGGCCGGTAAAGTCCCTGTCAATCATGAGATCCCAGATCTTGGTTATGGGATCATCGGGGCGGGTAGTTACAACCTTGCCGGTCATAATCTCTGATACCTGCTTTTTTGGCACGCTCTCCAGATCGATGTTCATAAACACATCCAGAAGGCTTACCACGCCCTTCAGCACCGGTTTTTCCTCTGACTCGATGACCGGAAGCAGGCCCTTTTTTTCCCTGAGCATAAGCCTGGCGGCATCAAGAAGGGGCGTCTTTCCAGTCACACTGGGAACCGAGACCACATAACCGGACACGGTCACATTTGACCTGGTCGAGGTCACTCTCAGCATATCCTGGTTGGTGACAATCCCCAGAACTGTGCCCTTGCTGCTCAGTACCGGCAACCCGCGCACATGGTTGTCCCTTATAATCTGACGCGCTTTGGTGAGGTATGTGGAATCCTCGACGTATAGAGGATCTCTGGACATAATGTCTTCGACTAACAAATGCGATTCCTCCGCTGTCCAGCGATTATGTTCTATCTATTTCCGTCCCTGCAGCTCCAGCAGAGCAGTTGCCCGTCAACGTTCTCCAGGGAATCGGATAGCATGCCGCAAACCTCGCATATGCCCCTCGTCAGTCCCTGGGGCGTTTCAAAGTGAACGCTCTCCCGGTGCATCTCCAATAGGTCGCTTAAAATATCGTTCATGCCCACGGATGAGCCCGAGGCCAGATCGGTATCGGTGATTATGCCAACCAGCCTTCCATCGGCTATAACCGGCAGCCGTTTCACTCCGGAGCGAAGCATCAGGGCCGCTGCTTCTCTTAGGCTGGCCTCCGGTTCAATGGAGACAACCGGGGAACTCATGATCTCGGCCACCTTGATGGTGCGGGGGTCTTTTCCCTCTGCCAAAACCTTCTTGACCAGGTCTCTTTCGGTTAAAATGCCTGTGGTAATGCCGTCGGCAGTAATGATCAGGCTTCCCACATTGGCCGAGCCCATCTTCTTGGCAGCGCTTAATATGTCCAAGTCGGCACCTGCTGTGATAACCGGTCGGGTCATGATATCTCGCACTGGGATCTCCGTCTCCATTGGCCAATCTTCCCCCTGATAGCTCTATATCCTTACCAGAGTGCTAATCATATAAAAGGCTACTGCGCACGAACTGTATTTAATATGATTAATATTATTTTTTCTTATTATTCCCTTATATGTCCAATGATATGCCCCAATTCTGGCAGGATGAGATCCATGCCCAGTCGTGCCGCTCCTGGTGAGCCGGGGAGGCAGAATATGGGCAGGCCATGGTAAATCCCTGCTGCCGCCCTTGTCAGCATGGCCCGGTATCCCACCTCTTCCAGGCTTCTATATCGAAAGATCTCTCCGAATCCAGGAAGGCTCTTCTCAAATAGGGGTTCGACTGCCTCCAGGGTCAGGTCGGACTTGGTCAGCCCAGTTCCGCCGCAGATGATAAGTGCATCAGCCTCGCTCTTCTCCGCTGCCTGCCTCAGGCCAAGGCCGTCTGGCAAAAGTGCATAGCGGGCGATATGTCCGGCCCCATTTATCCTCTCCAGGATCAGCTGGCCGGAGAGATCCTCTGCCTCCTCCGGGTTTCTCACAGATCCAAAGCGTTTATAGCGGGATGTGCTCGCGACCACCACATCTATGATCATGCCAGATCGATGGGAAGGCGGAGGATAAAATTTTTCCCGTGAATGCGGGATACATAGAGTCCATGTCGCTTTTAGCTATCGATGTGGGGGCAGGCACCCAGGACATACTGCTCTACGATCCCGAGGTTCCCCTGGAGGGCTCGACCAAGATGGTCCTCCCCAGCCAGACCGTGCTGGTGGGAAACAGGGTCAACCGGGCCAGGTTGATGGGCAGAGATGTATTTTTATGCGGCCCGACCATGGGCGGCGGCTCCTCCACAGCAGCGGTGAGATGGCATCTGGCGGCGGGGCTGGGGGTATTTGCCACTCCCTCTGCAGCAGCGACGATCAATGATGATCTGGAGAAGGCGGCGGCCTTAGGGATCGTCATCTGCGATGAGCCACCCTCTCACGCTATGAAGGTGGTGACCGGGGATATCGATATAGATGCCCTCAAGAGTGCTTTTGGCCTGTTTGATGTCGATTTGCCCCATGATGTTGCTGTGGCGGTGCAGGATCATGGCTTCTCCCCCCACCGGTCCAACCGCCTATACCGCTTTGAGTGTCTGGCTGAGGCCATCCGATCCGGGGGCCGGCTGGAGGATTTCGCCTACCGAGAGCCTCCCAGGAATATGACCCGGATGCTGGCAGTGCATGACCTGCTCAAAGCGGCAGGATTCCGGCCTCTGCTCATGGACACCGGTCCGGCAGCGCTCTTTGGCGCAGCGCTGTCTCTGGAAGATGACCGGCCGGCTCTGGTCATTAATTTCGGAAACGGCCACACAGTTGCTGCGGTGCTTTCCGCCGGTCGGATCACAGGCATCTTCGAGCATCATACCTCGGAGCTCTCCCCGGAAAAGCTGCGTCGCCTGGTCGGGGAGTTATGTCAGGGAACCATTAAAAGCGGCGATGTCTTCCAGGATGGCGGCCACGGAGCATATGTGGAGAGCATACCCGGCAAGGTGGAGAGGATCCTGGTCACCGGCCCACGCCGGCAGAGCTTTCTCTCCTGCGGGGCGATACCAGGAGCAGTGGCTTCCTCTCCCGGAGGGGATATGATGATCACCGGATGCATAGGCCTTCTGGAGGCCTGGAAGAATAGAGAGGATTTATGGAGATAGGCAGAGGAGCGGAAGCAATCATCACCCTGGAGGGGGATACGGTTCAAAAGAGCCGGCCGGCCAAGAGCTACCGCCATCCGGATCTGGACAGCAGGATACGGACGGAGAGGACGCTGCGTGAGGCCAGGATCACCTCGGAGGCCAGAAGGCAGGGGGTCCTGACTCCCATTATCAGGGATGTATCCCGTTTTGAGCTGAAGATGGAGAGGATCGAGGGGGAGAAGCTGAAGGATGTCATCAGTCCAGAGCTATCCCGGATGGTGGGGGAGACGGTGGGAAAGCTGCACCGTGGGGGCATCATCCATGGGGATCTTACCACCTCCAATATGATCCTCTCCCGGGGCAGGATCTGCCTCATTGACTTCGGTCTATCTTATTATGAGAAGACCGTGGAGGCGCAGGGAGTGGATGTCCATGTCTACTTCCAGACTCTGGAGAGCAGCCATGACCGGCCCGAGGAGCTCATTGGGGCGTTTGCAGCCGGTTATATTAAGACCAATCCCCAGGCCGAGGCGGTGCTCCAGAGGGTTAAGGAGATAAAGGCGAGGGGGAGATACCTTTGAAGAAATGGTGGGCTATGGCTGAGGTTGGAATTTGACGAATGAGAGGGCTAATCTGGGGGTCATATCCTCGGGGCGGGGAGAGAACCTGCGCTACATCCTCCAGGCGGAGCAGGAGGGATGGCTGCCGGCACGGGTGGCAGTGGTGCTGGCGGACCAGCCCGAGGCAGGGGCGCTGCGGATCGCTGCAGAGTTCTCAGTCCCTCATGAGTTCATCGATCCTTTCGGCCTCTCCCGCCAGGAGTACGACCGCCGGCTTATGGAGCGGCTGGATGGGGCGGGGGTGGATCTGGTCATACTCACCGGATACATGAGGATCCTCTCTCCCGAGTTCGTGCGTCATTTTAAAGATCGGATACTGAACATCCATCCCGCCCTTCTTCCCTCCTTCCGGGGCCTGGATGCCTTCTCCCAGGCTCTGGAGTGGGGAGTCCGGTGGACCGGGACCACGGTGCATTTGGTGGACGAGGATGTGGACCACGGCCCCATAGTCTACCAGAGGCCTGTCCCGGTGCGGCAGGGCGACAGCAACGAGAGCCTCAAGGCCAGGATACAGAGGGCGGAGTACAGAGCTTATCCCCGGGCCATAAAGATGTTTATAGAGGATAGTCCCAGGATCGAGGGAAGACGAATAGTCTGGCAGAGAGATGTGAGAAGGGTGGAGGGATAAGAGATGGAGAATCTATGGGCGCCCTGGAGGATCGATTATATCCTGAGCCAGAAACCGGAGGGATGCATATTCTGCGACAAGCCGGCCCAGGATAAGGATGAGGAGAACTTCATCCTCTTTCGGGGCAGGCACAACTTCGTTATGCTGAATGCATATCCCTATAACAACGGCCATATGATGGTGATCCCCTACCGGCACACCTCCAGCCTCTCCGGCTGGCAGGCGGAAGAGCAGCAGGAGATGATGCAGCTTGCCGCCATGTGTGTGGAGCTGCTCAGGAGGGTCATGCGCCCGGACGGCTTCAACCTGGGGATCAACATGGGCCTGGTGGGAGGAGCCGGCATAGCCGATCATCTGCATCTGCACGTCGTCCCTCGCTGGAATGGGGACACCAACTTCATGCCGGTAATATCCGATACCAGGGTGATATCGGAGGGGCTTGCGGCCACTTACGGGAAGCTGAAAGGGGCGCTTGGATGAGCTGGTTCGGGAGTCGGAATAGAGCGGATGAGAAATATGGTTCTTGATTGATTTATGGGATCTGATCGGCTAGGGTCGGGCAGAGCGATGAGAGGCCCCTGGGATTTGCGGCCTCTCGTATCTTTGTTACCTCAGGATTGCTGAGCCGCATTCACTGCGCCCCATGATATCAGTTTTCTCCCTCCCAGAAAGAAGGGATAAGGGAGCCAGCCGCGAAAGGGAGTAGCTCGAAGGGTAAGGGCTGTCTCCGGACTGTATGAGTGTAATAGTAGCTATTATAGCTCGGCCATGCGGCGCGAAAGTATTCTCATGTCACAGGTCGTATGGATAGAGAAAGCCATTTTGATGCTGCTTTCAAATCAATCCTATATCACCCAGAATATGAATGAGACGATCTAAAATGAAAAGGGGATTTAAAATGAAAGAGGCGATCTAAATATAGACCGCCGTTCCGGGCTCGACATTGATTATCTTCTGGACGCCTCTCTGGAAGTACATCGTCTTGGGGTAGTTAAACTGGCCATCGTAGACTCTTATCTCATGGTTCTGGTTCCCGGCTAGCCTGAAGCTGAACCTTCCATCTGACCGATCTCCGCCCTTCCCTTCAGTGCCGATGAGATCGCCGTCCAGGAATACCTGGTATCCCCTCATGCCTTGTGATACTATGGTGACAGGCGTATCTCCGTATGTTGAGAATGGCGATGTTGTCGGTGGCCTGGTGGATGGATAAATCACAGGCGGCTGATACGGCGGATGGTAGCTTTCAACCTCGACAACTATTGCGTTGCTCGCCTGGCCGTTTGTAATGAAGAGCAATATGTGCTGCCCAATTGAGTCGGCATAGAATCCTATCTGATTGTCTCCTGGGAAGAAGTTAAGGCGGTTCTGGGACAGGGTCCCATCAGGATCAATCTCATAGAGGTATCCATTGCCTCCTGCGGAAGAAGTAGCCAATAGCGATAGACTCGCACCTTGTGGGACCCGAGCATACCGGGTCCAGCTTGATGTTCCTAGAATCCAGAGTTCATTTCCGCCGGCATAAGTGGAATAGGTCTTATATTTAGCATAGGGCACAGCCTCCATCTTATGGGTTAAGTACACTGCACTAGGCTTTGCTCCTGTCGGGCTGTGCTTCTTTTGGGTCTCGATATGTTTTTTCGGAGCCTTTTTGGCAGCCTTCTTGTCAGTCGATCCTTGGCTGAAGGAGGAATCGGCGCTTATCGAGAAATATTGCGAATACAGTGAATAGGATTCACTTGTATAGGATGGATTGCCTCCTATCCAGGGCTCACCAATTCCATTGTTAAATAGCATCTCTGCGGCTGCCTCTCCCGGTTGAAGTTCTACCCCAGGCTTTCCACCCAAAGCGGCTGCACTCCCCATCAATGCCATGATGAGGGCAATCGATATCAATGACTTATTCATCCTGCTAATCTCCTCTTGACCATCCTTGTTTGCTCTGATTGCACTGAGGGGTTTTTGCTCTCCCCTGCAAGAAGACCATTGGAATAGCGGAGAATAAGATCGTATTTTTCATGTAGGGCTGACATAAGTTCTATATTGCCCTGGAAGGTGAAATGATCTGATAAAATAATCCACTTCCACTTAATGTTCATATAGGAGAATCGTAACCTTTGGATTATGAATACATCAACCATAGAATCATTATTCGGCACTAACGCTGGTGTCGTTTGGAGGGCTCTCAATCAGAATGGACCGAGCAATATTCGCAATCTTGTGAAGACTACATCCTTAAGTCGCGAAGAGGTCTTTGGTGCATTGGGCTGGCTTGGTCGGGAGAACAAGCTGGTGATGGCCCAGAAAGGACGGGCAATGGTCTTCTCTCTTAGAGGTGAAGAAGGCGGTTTGATAATGGACGATGAAATAAATATTGAACATGCACCAAAACCAAGGTCAAAGCATCGCAAGGCCAATCAGCCAAAAAAGAATGGAATGATCCGCTCGGTCAAATCTCCGGCTAAACCAACCGAAAGCCCAGCCAAAGAGCCAGACAGGATGGCGGAGTATCTACTTCATTAGCCCAAACAGAGCATAGATAGAGAAGCCTCGCAATCTGATAGCCATCATGGCACTCAAAGACGGCGCAGCGAATGCTATTCTGCGGTTGATAGGATAAGAGTCTGGAGAACTTGCTCTGGTTTGGCAGGGCAGAGTTGCCGGAAAGCACAAAGCGCTGGCCATTAAAACCAACAGAACTCCAGTTGGAGATCCTCAAGTCGATTCCATCCAGGACCTATGGAAACTGACAGGATCGAAAGCATCTGGTGCAGCATCAAAATAGAGGCCCCGGTGCATTCAACTATCTGCCGCCTTACGAGAAGAACCGAGGAGGCAAGGAAACAGCCAAATAGTTTACACTCGAAAGGAGAGCAAGATGTTAAGAGGGTCTCTTCGCTACACTGCGGTGGTTTTGATCTTGGCCCTAGTTTTAGTTTCTGCAGCATATCTCTGGGATATCAATCGGGCCTATGAGAGGGTCAGTGGAAAGAGCACAATCATATCTTCTCCCTACGGGGATATCGAATTCACAGAAGGCGGATCTGGTCCCGATGTCCTGGTAGTTCATGGCAGTGGGGGTGGCTATGATCAAGGAGAGCTCCTTGTGCAGGCCGGGCTTGGCAGCCAATTCCACTGGATTGCCCCTTCACGTTTTGGATACCTTCAATCGACTTTTCATGAAAATGCCACATTCGACGACCAGGCCCATGCCTATGCTTACCTGCTCGACCATCTGAGAATCAAAAAGGTTGCTGTCGTCGCATTATCTCACGGCGGACCTTCCGCTCTCCTCTTTGCAGCATTGTATCCTGAACGAGTATCATCGCTGACCCTTATCTCCTGTGGCGTTGCCTCTTCGTCTTCAAAGGATCAGGTTCAGGCGAACCAGAAAGGCGATATGTGGGTGACGATCTTCAAGTACGACTCCATTTACTGGGCCGCAACCAAGCTGTTCAAAAAGCAGCTCATAGAGCTGATGGGCGCTGACGATGCTGTCGTTTCCAGTCTCAGTCCCGGCCAAAAGGAATTGATTGACAGGATTATCGACTATATGAATCCGGTTTCGCTGCGATCGGGTGGAGCAGCTTTCGACAACAAGGCTGCGATGCCGAATGAGAGGATTGCCGCTATCCGCGCCCCGACATTAGTATTCCATGCTAAAGATGATTCACTGCAGCTGTACCACAATGCCGAGTTTGCTGCCTCTACCATTCCCCATGCCCATCTGGTCAGTTTCAATAGAGGGGGACACCTCATCTTGAGTGTGGAACAGTCAACTATCCGAAGTACCATGCAGAAACACATCCTCGATCACACCAGGGGGCAATTTTCATAAACTGCCTGCTGCCACACGATCTGCATCCGATCCAGAACCTGTTCAAAGACTTTTTCCAAGATAGATCTGGAGCACAAGCCCTCCGCCCAGTAGCACCAGTTGCTGCAGCGCATTCCCTTCTCCTGCCTGAATTCCATTTATAAAAGCCTGAGGTTACATCTATGTTCTTGGATAGGTACGGCTGGAGAGACTATTTAGAGGTGTAAGGCGAAATATCTGTTGGATAAAGATATAGGAGGAAGAGAAATGCCGAGCATAGTTCATTTTGAGATACCGGCCGATGACCTCGACCGGGCGCGAGAATTCTACACCAATCTCTTTGGATGGAAGATCGAGAGCTTTTCTGGCATGGACTACATGATGATAGACACCTACGGCCCGGGTGGAGGGATGATGAAGCGGGTGCATCCGGGACAGCAGATCACAGACTACTTTGGTGTGCCTTCGGTGGATGAGTATGCGGTCAAGGTGGAGGGGCTTGGGGGCAAGGTTCTTATGCCCAAGACTGCTGTTCCGGGCATGGGCTATTTTGTGATCTGCCAGGACACAGAAGGCAATGTATTTGGCATATGGGAGATGGATATGGGGGCGAAATAGCCGCTGTGCAATGGCTGAGCAGAAGTGCAGATTGAGGCGCAGATTGGGGCATCAATGGAGAAGGGCTTTTTGAGCCTAAAGGGATCACCTGTTCCTGCTCAAACGATTGATGCTTTCATATTTAACCGAAGGGCAACAGCATGCTCCCTGCTCTTCCCTTGGCTTATGCAACCGGGAAGACTGGGCACCTCGGCCACGAAATAGCCGTCTTCTCCCGGATCGATCACGACCTATCGCATGTTTTTGATAAGACCACTTTTCAGATAAATATCTACCCTCGCCCTGCCTCCATTATCCTCTGCGCCACTGCCATCAGCAGCACCGCCACATCCTCGGTGCAGTATACCTGCGTCAGCGCCCGGTCGAAGAGCATAACAACCTCCGGCGGCAGCTCCCTGTCTCCCTCCCAGAATATCACCCGGACCATGATGCCGGGAAGGGCCTCCACCTCCAGAGCCATATCCCCGCCCTCTATCCTTCTCCATCCCCGCCGCTTCTGCAGGAGTTCCATCAACTCCCGGCCTTCCTTCTGCAGGGCTTCCGCCAGCGGCCTGATGGTGCTCTTCTCCAGAGCGGGCCAGAAGGTCACCCCGGCGGGCGCCTCCTTGAAGGAGATCCAGCTTCCCGTGGGAGAGAAGGCGCGCCCGGCCATGCCCATGAGGTAGTGCAGAATCAGCACCGCTTCCATCTCCCCGGCCGGCTGGTCCGAGGGCTCCCGCACTGCCCTCTCGCCTTTTCGAATCAGATAATCCTCTCCCAAAAAGGGAATGGAGCAAGTCTCCAGGCCCAGACGGTCCAGCTCATCCCAGGCTAGCTTCAAGGGGATATCATAGCCCACGATTCATTCCTCCATCTCACAAAGCAGCCAACGGCGCGATAAATTTATCTAGCTTTGCAGAACAATATGCATGAATAATAGTTATCTTTACTCTGAGATCCCAGGGGTAGCTCGATGTCTTCCTTTGCCGATCGTTTCCCTCATGTGGAGCTTGATATCAATGGGATCAAAACCATCATCGTCGATCCCCACAATGAGATCATGCCCTACTGGTTTATGGAATTCCTCCGCCGCAAATGCAGCCTGATAGCCCTGCGCATAGACGCCCACCACGACATGTTCCACTGCTGCCCCGCCCTGCCCGCCCTGGAGGGCCGGGAGAGGCTACCATCCCGGCCGGGAGCGTCTGGAGGCCTATGGCAGGGCCAGAGGATCGGAGACGGAAGGCCCGCCCAAGACCAGAGTGAAAAGCCGCCCGGGAGGGAGCAGATGGATCTTCTGGGATGGAGAGGAAATCGACCTGGCAGGAGACGAGGCCAGCCCCAAGACCGCTCCCCTGCCCCGGCACATAAACCTGCATGACTTTCAGAGGGATATGGAGGACTGCATGAATCCCGTGGCCCTGGGCATAGACCTGGATGGCCTCTATAGCAATGGCGACAGGGGTCCGGTAGAGCTGCTGCTCAGGAAGAGGATAGATGCGGTGAGGCCGCTGTTGCAGAGTGTAGGCCGTCCCGCCTTCATCTGCCTGGCCCGCTCTCAGACCCCCCGCTCCTATATCCCGGGGAGTGCAGTGGATCTGGTGCAAAGAGCCGCTCTGGGATTGATCAGGGAGATCTATGGATAGAATGGATTGTCTGATTTATGCCCCTCTCAAAGCCCGAAGCATAGGGGATAAAAAGAGCCTCTTTTACTTGCTATAAGGCTTGAAAGGCCCTTTCTTTTAAAGGATTGCATACCTCTTATGCTTATGCGGTATCTTAATATGCGGAAAAACATATTGACTATCCATGAATGAAAGGACGGTAGAATCAATTTTTGGCGCAAATGCGGGGATTGTCTGGAGGACGCTGAGCCAGAATGGACCGAAAAATATTGTCGATCTTGTTAAAACTACATCTCTGAGCCGCGAAGAGGTCTTTGGGGCTTTGGGCTGGCTGGGTCGGGAAAACAAGATCGTTATGGAGAAACGCGGTCGTTCCATGGTATTCTCCTTGAGCGAATGGGAGCCCTGCCTGGCAGCCGCAATAACTGCTGACACTGAGCCCAATGAACCCGCTTTATCCAGCCCGAAGAGAGTTGCCAAAAGGAAAGCAATAGCGAGAAAGGCTAAAACGGTCGCCCTGGATATGGAGGCGCTGAAGAGAGCCCTGGACTATATCCAATCGGAGTTCGACGGCAATCGCGAGCCTACACCGGATCAGGCATCGAAGGCAGCCGGGATGGGTAGCAGGAGCCTGGGAAAGGCGCTCTCAAAGCTGGATATCAAGTCCGAGTCGGTGCGGCGGGGAAGCAGGAGCCTCAGAATCTATCCCCTTGCTTATAAGTCCAGGGTTTGGGAGCTGGCTGCACTGGACGTAGATGGGCTGCAGAGGTTGATCGATGCCAAGAAAAATGCTGCTAAGAGCCAGCGAGAGAGTAATTCTGAGGAATATACCGTATTTGATTGATTATTGGCTATTTCCCCTGATCACCGGCCGGAAGTGCGGAGGAGATTCTGGCCAGGGGAGGCTTCAGACTGGGCCATGAGCAGAAGAGATCTCAGCTTTATCCCAGCCTTTGGCCGGGTATCACGTCCAGATAATATCATCTTCAAATGTTAAGGATTATATCCTTTTAGAGCGTTATCCATATGCATGCACAAGGATATCAAAATAAGATCGCTCCTGGCCAGCTTTGGCTTCTCTGAGGAGGAACTATATCGGATTTCGGATGAGTTGGATGTCTATAAATCGATTCCGGGAATAACAATGGGACGATATATTAATTATATCATCGGCAACATCAATCAAGACCATCGATCTGCCTTCCTCAAGGGGATAATGGCTGGCCTGGCTATAAAGAAGGCAGATGATGGCCTATCCGCTCAATGTCCCGATGAGACTGATTGGGCAATCAGCAAGGAAGAAAATCCGAGATGCGGTCACTGGATTTATCTGTACAAATGGAATGAATAAGACGCAAAGGGCCAATATGGCGAGGACAATATCAATGCCCGAAGAAAGCGAATCATGCTTTCTCGGGGTGTATATCTCTCAGAGAGTCCTTCAGCGTTCGTATCCATATGCAGTCTGATCATGATGAGATAGATCTCGATATACACCTGGAATCTAAGCTCATCCAGTACAGGAAGCCCGGTCACTTCATACATTCCGACAATCGAAAGGAGCGGCCTGGATTTTGGATGTAGCTATCTCAACTTCACTTAAGCATCGGCATTCTGTCCGGCCGCAATGCCTGCCAGACGCGGTTATTTTTATATCTCGGCGAGGGGCCTGCTGATCCAGAAATGCTTCCCCCACATCACCATTGGTTTTATCTCTTCAAAAAATCATCATAAATAGATGAAGCAGTTCCTTGTCACCCCAGCCGCAGGCAAGAGGCTAATAGCCCATGCCCTGACCGTTCACCCTGCCATACAAAAAGCCCTCCACTCTAAAACCCTGGTCGTGGTGGCTGGGACCACCAATGGCTATGTGGCCGAGGAGATCCTCAAGAGCCTGGGCCAGTCAGATGGTTTTTCTCGAAAGAGGTTCTTCAGGGGGGTGGTCCTTCCGCCGGGAGAGACCACTGCCGAGGGAAGGCTGCCCGATGAGACCGGATTTCCGGGCGATGTGGTGATAGAAAGAGGGGGCTGGCAAAGGGGAACGAGCATATTTGATGTGGCCCCGGATTTAAAGGAGGGAGACATCATTCTCAAGGGAGCCAATGCTCTTGACCTGGAACATAGGCAAGCGGCGGTGCTCATAGGCCATCCTCAGGGAGGGACGGCAATGGCCGCCCTGCAGGCAGCAGTGGGCCGCCGGGTCAGGCTCATTCTTCCGGTGGGCCTGGAAAAGAGAATTGTTGGCGATCTTAGTGACCTCGCTTCCCGGCTCAATCTCCCTGGAAATAGCGGCCCCAGGCTGCTCCCACTTCCAGGAGAGGTCTTCACAGAGATCGAGGCAATCAGGCTCATGACCGGGGCCGAGGCGGAGATGATTGCCGCAGGAGGAATAGGCGGCGCAGAGGGGGCGGTCTGGCTGGCGGTAAAGGGAGACGATGAGGAGATGGAGAGGACGGAACAACTGCTGCAGAGGGTTAGGCTGGAGAAGCAGCTGTGCCTGTAATTGCAGCGAAATCGCAGATGGCTATGATCCTTGAGACCGCGCCTCCCCCTGCGGGCCGCATCATATCCGGCCCGGGAAAGATATATTCGGAGGGCCAAGCTCAGGATGTATCCGGCACGATCCGATAGCCTAGAATGCTATCTGTAGGAATCTATGATCTGGCCGAATGCCTGCAGCACCCTCTCCATCTCCTCCCGAGAGAGTCCGAAGGTGGACAGCTTGAACTGGCGGGTCAGACCGGGCTTGATTCCCGATACCCCCCTATCCTTGAGGTCCCGATACAGGAAGTAGCGCCCCTTCTTGGCCTTCTGAGAGATATGATAGAGGTTCTCGGCCAAAAAGAACATCAGATCATGGTTGTGGGGCCGGTCGCCCTGCAGGTGCATGCCCATCCTCTCCATCTCCTCCGAGAACCAGCGGGCTTTGTCCACCTCCACCGGCCAAGAGGCCACTCTCTCCACCACGGCAGGAAAAGAGGCCATCAGAGTGAGGAGCGGAGCGCCCCGCACGGTGCATCCCAGGAGTTCCACCTCCTTGTTCTTCTTGGTTGGTGAGAGGCGGAATATGGGCCGGGCATACTCTTCCGAGGCGCCCAGCACCCCTACCGGACCAGAGGCGGCCATGGACTTATGGCCGCTGCCCACAATGATATCCGCCCCCAGCTCCCGGGCATTTACCGGCATGCGGCCAACGGAATAGGCCCCATTGAGCAGCAGGGGCACGCTGTAGTCGTGACAGACCTCGGCTATCCTCCGGGCCGGGGGAAGGTTACCGTAATTTCCATCGGGATAGGTGAGCACAGCCAGGCTCACATTCCCCTTCTGCTCATAGGCCCGCTCTATGGCCTCCTGATAGGCATCTGCCGACAGGGCATATTGAGGCGGCTTGCTGGGCGTGGCATACTCTATCTTCAGGCCGGCTCTCTCTGCGGCCAGTATAGTGGTGTAATGGGCATTTCCGTCCACCACCACAGTATCTCCCTTCTCGCATAGGGCATGCATGGCGGCAAATTTGCCCTCTCTTGCACCGTGGGTGATGCGCACCTCATCCGTGCCCAGGAACTCCGGCAGGATTGAGTGCACGAACTCCTCCACCGGAGGGTTGGTGATATGGTCCAGCATTCCGGCACAAAAGTCGCATACTGAATATCCGTCCCCCCATTCCACCAGGGCAGCGCGAGCCTCTGGCGTCAGAATCCCCCCCCGCTGCAAGGGATCTATGTTGATCTCAGCTATATCCCTCTTCAGCCTGCAGAATTTATCCAAATTGGCCAGCATTGGCCGAACCATCGCCCTATGGGAGTATAATCCTTTGCCAGGCTATAGTAGCAAAAAAAGGATATATTTTCGCCACATATCAAATTCGATGGCTCTGGTCATAGCTCATAGGACGGCTGCCGCCCTTGCTCCGGAGAACAGCCTACAGGGGATAAGGCAGGCTGCCTTGTGCCGGGCAGACTGGGTGGAGCTGGATGTAAGGCTCTCTCGCGATGGCGAGCTGGTTTTGATGCATGATGAGAGGCTGGACCGGACCACCAGCGGCTGCGGGCTGGTGGGAGAGACCAGCCTGGAGGAGCTAAAGGGCCTGCATCTCCGCAATCGCGACGGCAGCATGGACCAGAACTCGGCGGTTCCCACCCTCCAAGAGGCGGTACACCTGGCCGGAGAGATGGAGCTGGGACTGGTCATAGAGATGAAAGAGGAGGGGCTGGAGGGTCTGATTGCAGAGTGCATCTCTGGAGAGGACTGCATGGTGACCTCCTTTTATCACACCAGCCTCTGCGAACTCTCGGAGATATCCACTCTTAAAACCGGCATCATCATCTCCGCTCTGCCCATCAATCCCGTCCGGCTGGCTCTGGAGGCAGGAGCCTCTGCCATCTTTCCCCGCAGGGTCAATGCCAGGCTCTTTAAAGAGGCCCATCAGCAGGGCCTGGCGGTCTATCCCTGGACGGTCAACAGCCGAGAGGAAGGAGGTTGGATGCTGCGCCTGGGGGCGGACGGCCTGGTCACCGATGATCCATGCCTGCTTCGGGATACGGCAGACCAGCCAGCTCAGGCCACGGGAAGAGACAATTGCCCCTACTATCCCTGCCATCACCTCCCGGAGCAGGACTGTACCCATTGCTTCTGTCCTCTCTACCCCTGCAAAGACGAGGAGCTGGGTGGCTATGTGAGAACCAAAAAAAGGAAGCGGTTCTGGAGCTGCATCAACTGCACTCTGGTGCACCTGCCCCAGGTGGCGGCATACCTGGCCGAGCATCCCGGGGCCACGGCTGCAGAGTTGAAAGCCCGGCGGGACAAAAAACAGATCCATTGACTATACCCTGGGCCGACGGAAAGCTTTATGGATACCTGGAAAGTAATGAAGGCCCCATGAGACATATTATACTTGCTCTAATTGCTCTGGTGGCTCTAAGCGGGCTGCTGCCCGCCATTGTAGCCGAACCTGCGGCACCGGTTTTGAAAGACAAAGTCAAGGCTACGGCTGAACCAGCCGAGAGTTCAATCTTGACCACTGCCACTCAGGCCGCCTTCCTCAATGACAGCTGGACCCCCAGCAAGTTTGAGGCCCCCCTGGCCGATCAGGCCTTGGCGGTGCAGAGAAATATGACTAGAAACAACACCACCCTGAATAACTCCACTTATGCCATTCTCGACTTCCTGGATGAAAATTATACCCCACCGGCCGCAGAGCCTCCCGTATACACTGCCACAGGAGCCAAGAAGGGTGGAGAGCTGGCCTGGACCGGAGAGGCCATTTACGATTTCCTCAGCGATACCTGGACCCCCACCAGCGCCGTCCAGACCTATGAGCAGAGCCCCTTCAAGAAGCACCAGATGAATTAGAACTGCCGATTACCAGGCAGGCTTTAATGCTGTCTGCCATTAATTTTTTTTATCTCCATCGTGAATTCCTGAAAACCAGGCTGTCGTTCTCAGGCCATCTTTCCAGAATAGCTCCGCAGATTGAGGCTCACCACATCATAGGGGATGGAATGCTTCTCCAGCCTCAGATGACTGGCCAGGGCGTCCCGCTCTCTCTGGTATGAATTGCTGATAGTCTCAGCATATCTTATTCCCTCTGAAGTGAGCATGTATTCGTATCGCAGCAGCCACCTTCCATCACGCTGGTAGTGTCTCATATCCTGATAGACCATGCCGCTGGCCACCAGGATCTGGATGTCCTCGAAAAGCCTCTCGCTGTAGGGAAAGCCGTAGTGGACATGGAAGCTGTAGTCGAAGAGTCCGGACAGCTCTGAAGGCCCCTGCTCTTTTATTCTGGCCACGGTTCGGTACAGCCAGGTTATGTTTCTGATGCGTGGCACCAGGACCTTCTCCCCGAAGCTCTCTGAGAGCATGCAGTGCAGGGCAAAGAATAGCAGCAACAGCCCGTCTATGGGAAGGCTGCTCTCGGAGCGGATAAAGGAGAGGAGCCTCTCCGCCTGGTCTCTTATCTCCGGCAGGGATATCTGGGGGGCATCTTTCGAGAAGAAGGATATGGCTATCTGGCGGGTGAGGGACCTGACCAATCCTGCTGCCAGGGCGGAATCATCATAGAGAAATGCTCCCGCCTCCGTTCTCATGGAGCGGGGCACACCGCTGCCCACAGTAACATCCACCAAGGCCCCATATTTCCTGCTCAATGAATCCTCGAAGAGCTTTCTCATCCGCCCGTGGCGGGAGATGGTGGAGAGAGCCATCCTGATATCAGGTGGCAGGGATCGGTGGTCAAATCTGGCCACAAGGGGCAGGGCCCGGCCAAAGATTATGCCGCCAAGAAGGCTCAGCGAGACTTCATCGCCATTCCTGCGTATGAAATCCAGAAGATCCGGATCGGTGTACTCCCGGAAGAACAGGATGATGCTGCTCCGGGCCTCATTTACCGGCAATCCCTGCAGCGCCCTCTCCAATGCCGAGAGGAGCATGGCCCGCAGGGACTGGACCCGGGGGTTGTAGACGAGAGCATTATAGTGATGAGCCCGGGCAATGAGCATGGACTCGGCTGCGGTCTGGGACATCTCTTCGGCATAGTCGCCCTGCCCAGCCAGCACAATCCGCCCTTCTTTGACCGTCAAGGCCTGCAGGATCTGGTCCGTATCCACCAGGCCCAGAGAGACCCCGGCATGGTGGGAGTCGCGGAGAAGAAAATCTATCCGATCGGCATCGAGATCTCCCATAATGATCTGGCCCAGGGGCGGCCTCATACCCGAGGCGATCTCGGCGATATCAGAGAACAGCTCATCGGGCTGGCCATAGAGCTTTTCAGCAAGCCGCAGAACCTCCTCACCGAATGGATGCTCCATGATGATGCGACGGGTGAACTGCTCATGCCGGAAGACCGGCCTGCCGTCCATGACCGGCTGCATGTCCGGATTTCGGCTCAGCACCCCCTCCACGGCATGGGAGAGGGCGGAGTGGCCCAGGTCGTGAAGCAGCCCGGCAAGGCGCACCTTTCTAACATCTTCGGCAGGAAGGCCGAGGTGCTCGGCCATGCGGCCGGCCATGTGCATGCAGCCTAAAGAGTGCTCCAGCCGGCTGTGTGCTGCTCCGGGATAGACGGAATCCACCAGTCCCAACTGCCTGATGCCCTTCAGCCTCTGCAGGGGGCGGGAGAGGAAAAGCTCTTTCTCCAGCTCATCCAGGCATATGGCCCCATGAACCGGATCGCGAATGATTGCCGGCATGCTCGCAAAAAAATTAGGCCGCCCTCTACAGCATCTATTTTGCAGACAGCTTCATTATGGCCGCGGCCAGGTCGCCTCCTGCCTCCAGGAGAGCTGCTTTCGCCTGGTCCTGGCTGGCCCCGGTCTGAGCTGAGACCAGCTCCACATCCGATTCAGGGATCTCCAGCGCCGGCTCTGCCGCCCGGGCCGCCTCGACGGAGAGAGGCCGCTCGGACTCATCTCCCGATATCTGATAGCTCCTCTGGCCCTGGGCATCCATTATGGCCACTGAGGCATTGGATATGACGATCTCCCGATCGGGCAGGCGCACGACCACCTCGACGACATTCTCCAGCTCTTCGATATTTATGCCCATGTTCTTGAGCATGCCCTTCATCTTCTTGGGGCTCATGCCGCCCCTTCCGCCCAGACCTCCTAGTCCCGGAAACATATGATCACCTTCTGGCAAAGGGAGGGGATTTAATCGTAAGTAAAGATATCTATGGTCGTCCTTTAAAGGAACTATTGGTGACCGCTGAAATGCGGCCTTCCTCTCAGGTCGGCTCAGCGCTTCCCTTCAGGCAATTGATAGGATTAATAATAATCAATTTGTATTTCTCTAAGGAAAAGATTTTTATTTCAAAATCTCTCTGGCCGGAACCAGGAGGAATTTATCATAATAGGAAAAGCTCTTTTGACAATAGCTCTGATAGCATCATTGGCGATCATAATGGCATCCGCCTCGGAAGAGGAAAGCAGCATCACCCCTGAACTGGCCCTGCAAAAGCTCATAGACGGCAACCTTCGCTATGCCAGCGGCAATGCCAGCCATCCCAACCAATCCCTGGAGCGGCGGGCTGAGCTTGTCTCCGGCCAGCATCCCTTTGCGGTGATCCTGGGATGCTCTGACTCCCGGATTCCACCCGAGCTGATCTTCGATCAGGGGCTGGGAGATGTCTTTGTCATCCGCACGGCGGGAGAGGTTGTCGATAATGCCTCCCTGGCCAGCATCGAATACGCCGTGGATCATCTGGGAGTGCCTCTGGTGATGGTGCTGGGCCATGATAGCTGCGGCGCGGTCACAGCAGCGGTGAAAGGAGGAGAGGTAGAAGGCCATCTGGGCTCTTTGATGGATTTCATTTCGCCATCTGTGAACCAGGCCAGAGAGATGGGCCAGGAAGGCGATCTGCTCAACAGCTCCATAGACAACAACGTCCATAACATCGTCGAGGCCTTGGAGAACAGCCAGCCGATCCTCTCGGAAAAGGTAGAGAGGGAAGAGCTGATGATCTTGGGCGCACGCTACCACCTGGATTCAGGATTGGTTGAGATCCTGGAGTAAGATAGATGAAAGGGGTGACTTCGAGGTGATTTGGCTGAGAGTCCCCCCTATTATTCTTTTTAGATTTTAGAGCAAAACGCCTTTTCCCAATAGAGTTCCGGATTTAATTGCCAAAGATGCTGGTTGCCAGGTAGACCTTAACGTAGCTCGTCTTCAGATCTGATGCCTTGGCAGGAAGCTCTTCCGTTTTATTCTTTTCAGCCAAATTCGCTAATCCATCCAGGTTCGCTCTTATAGCCTTTATTCCAGACTCATCGCTAATAGCTTCCACGGCGCTCAATTTTTCGTCTGCCTTGGGATAAGCGTCTAATACGCCTGCCGCATCCCTGTCATTGGCAGCATCCAGCACCACCTCCATAATATCATGGAAATCAACCAGGGCTACGCTCAGGGACATTAGATTATTTCGGATCAAAATATTCTGAAAGATCGGCCTTACAGCTTCAAGCTTCAAATGAGCCTGGGTGAGATTGCCGGTGTAAACATCATCCTTTACTCCGGAGACAATTGAAGAGACATTCATAATGTCCTCTGAAAACTGTTTATCGGAATTGATTTCAGGAGGAAGATGATCTTTATACTTCTCCTGGAATAGAGCTAACGAGTCGGTCAAATTCATATAATATTTGACTGAATCATTCCTCTGTCCCTGCCCTGTAGCGAAGAGTGTCTTTTTGTAAGGATCGTTCACAAGGTCAAAATCCTTCAGAAAGAGGCTTTCATCGGCGACCTTCAAGTCGGAAGCTGCTCCCCCGGAGATGTTCTCACCGTCGGGATTTGTCTCCTGGATAGGGTCTTTTGCCGCTTGCTTCTCCATGCATCCAGAGAATATAGCAGCAACTAAAATGGATGTTACACAAATAACTTTAATCATTTTCATAGTGCCAATCCCACCTATTTGATATCTGCATGAATTATCTTGGCGACTATATCCCTTATAATTCTACTTATAATGCCTTATCAGAGTAACCGGATGATCTTGACTTGAATAAGAGTGGAAAACAGCAGATTATATCTACCTGAAATCCCAAGAACCCTTTTCTGATGGCTGAAAGGAAGAACTACTGGGAGATGCAGAAGTCATTCTGGAAGACCCCGGCGGGAATAGCGATTTGGATCCTCCTGCTGGCGGCATTTCTGGGCGGAGGCCTCTTAGCCTTGAATTTCTTCGGCCACCAGTATCCGGTCATAGAGTCCTTTCATGCCGATCCGGTGGTGGTCAGCCCTGGGGGAGCCTCCAACATCACCTGGAGCGTAATCGGGGCGGAGAGGGTGCTGATCGGCCCGGATGTAGGGGAAGTTGATCTCAATGGCTCGGTCCGGGTAAAGCTCAATGAGACCACCGAGTACTGGATTGCAGCGATAAACGGCACTGAAAACCGGTCCATGACTCTCAAGATCATGGTGGATCGGCCTTAAGAGCTGGAAGGCGGAAGATGGCAGGATGAGACAGATACAAAAGAAGTCGGAGGATGGAAGGGATGATGCTCGGCTCTAGTAAAAGATTGCCGACCATTTCGGCAATATCGCTTGCATCAATGGCCTTCATCGTCTTCTCCTCTATCTGCCTGGCTGCGCCGGACGAGGTTTATGGCACGGTCACCAATATCCTGGACGGAGCTACATTCGATCTTGAGATAGAGAAGGCCGATCCCAGGGTCGAGCAAAGGACGGAGAGGGTGCGGCTGGCCGATGTAGACTGTCCGGAAATGAAGACGGCAGATGGACCTGCCGCTCGGGACTTCACCTATGCCGTTTTACAGGGCAGGAGAGTCTACCTGGATATTGATGACCTTGATGACCTCTCTCCCGCCGGCAGGGATGCCGAAGGCAGCCTGGTCTGCGTGGTCAGCCTGTCCGGAGCCTACGGCCAGCCCCTGGCATGGCCCAACTTCAACCGCCTGCTGGTGGACAGCGGACACGCCCGGCTGGATAACTCCACCGAGAATGAGTTCGATCCCCAATACTGGTGGGATGATGGTCCATCCCGCTTTTCCAGTGGAGCCCTGGAGGATGTAAGCCAGGACATAAGAGAAGAGCTGCTTCCCAGGATCGAGGAGTCGGCAGAGAGCGCCCTGGACCGGGCGGCCAGGGAGATGTGGCAGTGGTTCAAGGCCCAGATGGGCCTCTGAGCCTCTATCAATCCTCAGTCACTTTTTTCTTTGCGCCTGTAGAGAGGCAGCCGTATCTGAGAGCTGTCGCATATAATAGAGCCCCTTCCCTCAGCTCATCCTCCTGCACCAGCCTTGGCAGGCCCAGCCGGCGGGCCAGACGCTCTGCCCTGTCTCCTCCGAAATAGATCTCCAGGCCCTTGAGGCGCAGTAGCAGCAAAAAGAGCTCCACCTCCGGCCCGGGTGAGGTGAAGAGGGCATCCAGCCTCTCCCGCTCCCCAGGCTCGTCCTTTATTTTGCTTTGAAATTGAGCCAGCCTCTCTCGCAGAAGAGCATCGGCGGGGCAGTCCGGTATGGCTTTGATCTCCCTCTCTTCCCTACAGAAAAGCAGGTTCATCTTGGAGAGGTAGAAGGCGGCCCGGCAGACCTGGGGCTTGGCGGGATGAATCCGGCAGCCGGGCAAAAAAGGATCGTAGAAAGGACAGGGCTCTCCCTCCGCCTTGCAGAGCAACCTGGCCGAGCCTACTGCCGCTCCCTTAAAGGCATGGGGCTGGGTGTACTTGATAATAAATGTCTTTTGAGAGAGGCCCAGGTGCCGGGCTATCCTGCGGCAGTCCTCTATGGTGACGGCAACTCTCTTCTCCTCCCGGCAGCATCTGCCGCATCTCTGGCAGGCCGCCAAAAGGTGCAAAGCGGCATTACCCGAAAAGTAGGGCTCATAGTCCCGGGAGATCATCTCTTCCATATCCCTCTCCACCCTCTCCCGGTCTTTCAGGCCGCCCGTAGGAATGAGGCGGCATAGATCTCTCATGGCCTGGAAAGCGGCTTCTACCTCAGAGCTCATATCCTCTCCATTTCTCAGATCCAGTGCACTGAGATCCCATTTCCAATCTCCACCATAACTGCGAATCCTTGCCGCAGCTCTCCCACATTGACCACCCGGCATTCGCCCACGAGGCTCTCCCCCCGGGCCTCGTGTATGTGGCCGCATAAGAGGAGATGGGGCTCGAAATCCTCCAGGAAGCGGCGCAGGCCAGTGGACCCCGAGCTCTCGCCGTTATAAAGGGTGTCCTGAGCCCCTCTGGGCGGCTGATGGGAGAGAATGATCTTGACTCTAGCCCCGGCGATCTCCTGGTGGCATCGGGCCAGAATGGGATAGACCTCTTCGTCGCCATGATAGTAGCGGGCAGGATGGCCCAGGCGGCGAGGGTCTCTGGCGACCATACCTCCGAGACCAATAAAACCGATCTCCCCCCACATCAGGGAAGAGCCATGCAGCATCTTAAAGCCCGTCTCTTTCCAGAGATCGGGGACAAAATTTTTATGGTCCATATTTCCGGGTACTATAAGGACCGGGGGGCCAATTTCCCTCAGAGCAAGCGCTGTCGGACGGGCGGTCTCCCGACTGCCGCCATTATGCAGGTCTCCGCAAAAGGCTATCAGATCGGCATCAATTCCCCGCAACCGGCCCAGCATGGCCCAGCAATCGTGAAGATCCGCCAAAGCTATGATCCGGAATGGTCTCTTTATGCCTGCCATTCTCCTCTCCCGGCTGCACCGCAGCCCGATCCAGATATATTGGCCGCCAGGATGATATAAATAGGATACGAATCCGCAGAGGAGAAAACTCATTGATATTAGCTGAACGAAGGATAAAGAGGATATCTTATGAAATACTTGAGCATGCTCTCTATAATGGCCATTCTGGCCTCTATTCTTGTTCTGGCCGGCAGCGCTCATGCTGCCTGCTCATCCTGCGCTAAGGAAGCGGACTGGAGTGAGACGGCCAGCGCTTTTTTAGAGGGCAGAACCATGAGCGATGAACCGGTTGCATTCGGGCCAAAGGTGGCCAGGGCCGAGTCATCTCAATTCGAGAAAAGAACAGAAGGAGCCCCGGCTACGGAAGAAAGTGCTTCAGATCCTGGTTCGGCAAGCATAGCCTTGCACAGCATCAATGCCACCCCGGCAGTCATCAACTCCTCGGCCGCGACCAAGATCACGGTAGCATTCGATATCAACAGCTCTGAGCGGACAAATCAGGGGGAGATGCAGCTCTCTGCCAATGCAATGATTAAAAACTCCGCCGGGAGCGAGGTGGACAAGCTGCCATTGATTCGGCAATCAGCCGGCCTGTATTCCGCCAACTGGACGGCCGACGTTCCGACGGGAATCTACAGAATAGATATAGCCGCATTCTCCCTGGATGGAGCAGCAAGCTTCAAGGATGCCATGCAGATCGAGGTAGTCGGCTGAGCGGCCGGAAAGATTGCCCGCTCTGCTCAGGATAGCATCAGGCCTGAGAGGAGATTAGCTGGCAGTATATGAAAATGGACTTATGCGAGGATGAGGTCAGATGAGAGGATCGACAGTGCTCTGTATATCGGCAATCCTGGCCGCACTCTTTATCATGGCCAGCAATGCCTTTGCCGCCTGCTCATCATGCGGCGGTGAAGCAGACTGGAGCCGCAGCGCCGATGAGTTCATGAATTGGGATCCCACGGGAGAAGAGCCTGCCGCCTTCGGCATCAATCAGGCTGCAAATCAACCTGTAAATCAGGCTGCACTGCCCGCCCAGAAGGAGATGGCAGCCCGGGAAACTGTGGTGGAAGCAGATGAGGCGGGAAATTATTCCAGGATAATCTCTCTGCAAAGCATAAATGCCACTATAGCCACGGTAAAATCGGGGGGCACGACCCTTATCACCGCTGTCTTTGCCGTCAATCAATCGGAGAGGCTGAGCCTGGGAGAGACGCAGCTCTCGGTCCAGGCTTTGATCAAGGATTCAGCGGGGGCCGAGGCGGAGAGGCTGATTTTGATCAGGTCATCCGCAAATCGATACTTCAGCAACTGGGTGGCCGATGTCCCGCCGGGATCATACAGAGTGGACATCCTGGCGTCCTCTCCCGAGGAGGAGGCGCGGTTCAGGAATGCCCTGGAGATTGAGGTAGTCGGCTGAGAGGCAGGAGAGAGCAGATCCCTTTATCAGATCAGATCGGAGAGAATCTGCTTCCTTGGCTCATCCTGAATGCGCAAAAAAAAGCAGGGTCGCAGCCTTCCCTTGATCCGGACCTTTTTATAGACCAGAATCTTCCCCCGGCAGGCCGCCTTTTCCCTCAGGAGGGTCTCCAGCGCCTCTTTTTCAGCCTCTGAGAGCTCAATTACGCCCTCTTTTCCCGAGGACCAGTCAAAGATCCTGATGCGATATCTGATCTTGATGGGAGCAAGAAAGCCTCTGCTGCGATCCTCCTCCGATATCATCCGGCAGGCATACTCCACCGGACCCTCGAAGCTGGCACAGAGCTGATCCGGATGGCACAGCCCCAGATCGGCAACTCCCAGATCCGGATAGCCCTTGCCTTTTCGCTGTAAAGCCCTGCACTTGGGGCAGTGCATGCGGCAAAACCAATCCCCGAAGATCCTCTCCTCAACATCTTCCGTTCCCTGCCAGATCCGCCATGCCTCATCCCTGCCGTATCCCACCTGACCAAGGAATGAGGCCAATATGGCTGCAGTGCGATGCCTGCCCGGGCCGTCCCGCTTTCCCGAGAGTATGGCCTTGATACAGGGGGGAAAGGCATCCCGGCTCGCCGGCTCATGGCTGATCCAGAGCAACTCCTCCCGCCGCTCTATGGACTGTACCGATATAGGAGAGCCATCACCCTCATCTTCTGGAGGAGCATTTTTTTTCGAGGGCATCTTATGCTCTCTCGTGGCCCTCCTGGAAATAGGCATGGGTATCCTGGTCCGGCCGCTCCAATTGAGGTACGGGCGCTGCTCCCTTGGCCGCCTCATACTGCATCCTCTCCTTGAGGATGCATCTGCTGCCCCGCAGGCCGCCCAGGGGATTTTTGGGAGTGCCCATGGAGTTCATGCAGCGGGCCATCACCGCCGCTCCCCTGGCCAGGCCGTCGTCCACGAAGACCACATTCTTCTCCGGCTCATCATACAGCTTGAGCTTTTCTATCTCCTCTATGATCAGAGCTGGCTTGCCGCCACTTATTCCTGCCCGGCCGGTGACTCCTATAGCCGTCTTGCCGGTCACTACTCCCTCTTCTACACCCACCTGCACCAGCCGGCGAGCCACACCGGCCATGGCCAGATCCAGGGCTCCGAATAAGATTCTCAGGTTCTTGGACTGGTAGAGGTCGGAGCCGATGCGGGTGAGCTTGGAGAGGTCGCTGCCGTTCACCCCCACATCGCAGCCTATGAGAACCACATTGTTTCCGGCTGCTGCCACGGGGCTGACCGGGACCAGACCATACTTGGTGCGGGAGAGTGGAACCCGCTCGATCTTGACCAGATCGTCTATCTGCCGGGCAAACTGCTGGGCCTCTTTGCCGTAATCCGGTTTGGTTTTGCCGTCGAATATGTCCAGGGCGGCGCCGGTCAACTTGTCCACGAGACCAGTTCCCTGGACCACAGCATCAGGTATGGCTCCGGCTAGGCCCAGGAGGTTGCCTATGGTATGGGCATAGGGTAGTTCGTCACTGGTCACCCTGCCATCCAGGGTGGTGCCGAAGTCCATGGAGAGGCACGGATTTCGAAAGTCCACATCAGTCCAGCGGCTGCCCTCCTTGATGCCCGCCGTGGCCAGCTCTCCTTCCATCTCATTGGCCACCACCTCTACCCCCGTAGATCCTTGCGGCGGGAAGCAGGAGGCCACCGCTCCCATGAATATGACCTTCTCGATCATGGTCAGTCGCTTGAATTTGTCCAGGATGTTGTGGATGGACATGGCCGGGGTCATCAGCCTGGGAGGAACTCCGGCATCCAGGCAGCCCTTGGCCAGGGCCTGGATGAAGGCTCCCACCTGGTCCGGGGAGTCCAGTTCCGCCACCACTCCCGTGGATCGGACCACAAAATGCAGATCGCTCTTGATGTCCAGCCTAGCTCTTTCGTGGCTCTCGATCAGAGTGCTCTTGACCAGCTCGGCAATGGACTGCTCGGTCAAAGGCGTGCCGTTGATAGTGTGGGCGAAGATCTCCTCGCCGGGCCTCGGCAGCCGCACATCCCGGGTCATCTTCACCGTCTTGTTCACGATATAGGTCTTGCCGGTGTTCATGTCCGTGGCAGTGAGAACGCATTTGGTGGTGGTGTTGCCCACCTCCACCGAGGCTACGATGTAGTAGGGCTTGGTCCGCAACTCCAGATAGTTGAATGGCGGGCTTGCAGCGATGCGAGGAGTAGGTTTGGACTTGAAGAGCCGACCGAGATTCATGCTGGCAAGAAGAGCAGGAGGATAGAATAAAGCTTTGGGTGGGCAGAGCCGGCTCCGGGACCATGCCACCCTTGCCTAACTGCTCCATATCCCTCTCTCATGCACCCAGACGGTCGTATCCCAGCAGAGGAACATAGGTGCTGACTGTGGCCCGGTTGTTGCTCTGGTTGGGATCGTTGGCGTATCTGATGTTGGCTATATTGTAGAGGGTTGTGGGCGCCTGCTCGGGGGCAGTCACGGAGATGACGATCCTGCCAGTGCGGTTCGCCGGGATCTCGTCCAAGCGGACATAGATCAGGTCTCCGGACATTTCTACTGTATTTGATCCCAGACTGGAGCTCACATTTATGGACCGTAAGGCAACCTCATAGGGCAGCTTATCTGTGACCACAACCATGACCGCAGGTCTCAAAGGGTCTTTATTGGAAACAGTTATCACATAGTCGAATGCCTCACCGGGATGGACCTCCAAGGCGACATTTCCCTCTATAGAGGCCTCTTTTGAGACGCTCAGGTCTGCCTGGGGAGGATAAGCCGCTTGGGTGGAGAAGGTCAATATCAGTAAGAGGGCAAGAAAAACCAATCCCCAATAATCGATCATCCTTGGGAAATGCATTGGACATCACTTATGAGCATTTTTTTAGGCATATCGGAGGTTATAGTTATTAAGTTTAACCAAGCAAAGATAATATAAATAAATCAAAATTAAAGTTTGTTTTTTTTTGCCTCTGCGGCAGTAAATCAGCTGGAGCAACGGCTTTGCATCCATTCTCCTTGCAGCAAAGCATTTTTACATTGCAGGGGCATGAACAGGGCATGCAAAGGGATGAATGAGTTCATGAGATTCATAAAAGCCTTCTTTATGATCCATATATTGCTTCTGATTGCATCGGCCAGCGCCGCTCCGGACGAAGCGGCAGGCCGGGTGATCCATGTTACTGACGGGGATACCTTTGATGTGAGGCTCTCCAGCCATGATGACCGCATCTCCGATGAGGTCATCCGGGTCAGGCTGGCAGACCTTGACTCCCCGGAGATGTATGGGGAGAGGGCATGTGAAGCAGGCAGGATTGCCGGTGAGTATACCCGCTCCAATCTGATGGACAATCTCGTCTCGCTGGACATCGATGACAAGAACGGACAAGACGACTACGGCCGGTGGATGGCGGTCTGCTATCTGGAAGACGGCAGAAACTATAATCGCATGCTTATAGACTCCGGCCATGCGGCCAAGAAGGACTTCAGGAACAATGAATTCGATCCCGAGAGCTGGTACTGGGAGGAGCAGTCTATCGAGGAAGAATACAGCACAGGGCAGTTGGATCAATTTAATTACACTCTAGAGGCAGGCTCAGATATCCGGAGGCAGAACGAGGTGGAAGAAAAAAGCTGGTGGCAGCTGATACTGGAGATCATTGCGGCTGCCTCATCCTAGCCCTTCAGGATGCCCCGGAGCGGCAGACAGAGATCAAGAAAAGCAGCTCAATGTCGTCTGCCTGCTTCGCATCTGCTCCTGGAGAAGGTCGCTCTGTTCAATGAACCTCTTGATCGGCAGCTCAAGCCTGGCGGAGATATACTGCAGCGCCGTCTTCATGCTCTCGAACTCCTGCCCCGGCTGGCGCATGGCATTTCTCACATTCTCCCGGACGTTGAAGACCCCCAGAGGGACATATCCGGGATAGGCTTCCCGGAGGACTATGGCCCCTGCCTGCTTTTTCTCCCTGGCGAGAGCATCGAGCACCGCCATCTTGCAGGAGTAGTAGCATCCTCCCACCCGGGAATAGCCCTTCTTGCCTCCATTGTTCTCGTAGTCGGAGAAGATCAGCTCCTCGCGGCCCAGTATATGCAAAAAAGCCTCCATCCATTCATACTGCCAGGCGGTGGGCAGGAGCAGGACGGCATAGTAGTTGTTGAGGCTGGAAAACTCCCTCACCTGGCAGCAGTCGATGGGCTCGTATGCTCTCACATTTTGCAGCAGCCGGCGGGCCAGGGCGCTGTCGCAGGCCGTGATAGCCCAGCGGGTGGGGACCAGGCGTCGCCGCTTGCCAGTTCCGAGACATCCCAGGGAGAATGCCTTCTCAATGCTGGAGAAGGGCAGACCCCTCTCATGAAGACGGGCCACAGCCTCAGCCGCCCGGAGATCGTCATCATAATAGGCCTTCTCCAGATGCTGCTCCCAACGGGAATCTTCTATATCCAGCCGCTGTAGGGATGCGCTGGGGCCGAAAGGGGCATGATCCGGGCTGAATGTGACCCCCCTGGGAGCCTGCTGAAACTCTGCCTGGCTCTCCAGAGAGCGGGAGGAGAGGGCTATATCCCGCAGCTTTCCTATGAATCTGTCATTCAGATTGGTGACCTTGACTTTCTGCTTGCCTCTCACCAGATTGAGACGGTATCTTATTATCTCCTCCTGAGTCTTTTTTTCCGGCAGCCAGGACTCTGGCTGGTCCATTATCATGGTATCCCCATGAAGCGGTGCGATCATTGGCCCGGCAAAGACCTGGGGATAGTTCCAGCTTCCCACAAATACAGATGGCGGAGAGCTTCCATCGATCTCCATCCCCATCTCGTGGGAGGGGATATACATGCTGGCCGTCAGCTTCTTTAGATAGGCTTCCTTGCCCTTGATCACAATATCCATAGCCTGCAGATGCCAATAAAAGGAGGAGGCATGGGGCGCGAAAGTGAGTTCACTGCCAAACGAGTTCTCAGCCATCTTCTTTTCAATGGGCTCAGCTTCATGGTTAGATATATACATTCATAGTAACAATAATAGCATGAGGTGCTCAAAGATGAAATGGCCTATATTGCTAGCCGGCTTGATGATGCTGATATGCGCAGTAGCATCAGGACAGTGGACCACATATCCCGGTACTGATTACTTGAATCCCGCTTATCCAGATAATACTTACATCGACCCTGATACCTTCATCGGCGGCCAGAGATCCCCTGTAGACTTCTCCACCACCACATCAGGCGGAGCCCCCGTCCCCCCATCTCCGAAGAGCCCGGAATCATTGGGGATCACCATCCCTTCAGATGCATCTTCAGGCCTGCAGGCTCCTTCTGCCCAGGAAAATACTCAGGTAGTGATGCGATCAACTCAGGAGGCAGCCTATTCTTCAGCTCCCGCAGCAGCCAAGTCAACTGCAACCTATCCGGCCTACAATAAGATGATCGTACCCTCCGGTGGCATTGCCCCTAACAAGCTCTATGTCTCCTACGCTCCCCGCACTGTGGCCAGCTGCAACCTCTACACCCACCTGCCATTATGGATGTCCAATTCCAGGGCCGGAAACATCTGGTTTTATGAGTGGTATCCCAGCGGCACTCTGGATACCCAGTATGCAGGATATATCTCCTTCCCCGGCTGGTACAAGAGATGGTTCTACGCCGATACTCCCGGCTGGCACATCCTCCAGTACCATTGCGGCGGATGGAGCAACTACGCCTACATTTATGTCTATGGAGGCGGCAACTACTGGGTCAATCCCAATCCCAGGCCCAATCCCGAACCGCCCAGATATCCCTACTGGGACAGCCCCATAACCTATACCTATCCGCCCACGGGGCATACCTACTACACCTATTGGACCTACAGCAGCAACCAAAATCAAAGGAGGCGTTGAAGCCGCCAACCAATAATTTTTCGGTATGCATAGACGATCAAAACCGAAAATCTCTGTTTGATGCAATCCATATCGCAGGTGTCCTTATGGCCGGGATCGGGAAAGGATCGCTACCTTTTCATTCAGACTCTCTGAAAGCCTATCGGGATAAGAGAAATTTTAATATCACAACCGAGCCCCCTCCGCCGGAAAAAGCTGTCGGCTCTCCAGGCCAGAATTTTGTGGTCCAGAAGCACAGCTCTCGCCGACTGCACTATGACCTGCGCCTGGAGGTGGATGGGGTCCTCAAGTCGTTTGCCGTTCCCAAAGGCCCTTCCATGAATCCCAGGGACAAGCGCCTGGCGATACAGACAGAGGACCATCCTCTGGAGTATGCCTCATTTCAAGGCAGTATACCGGAAGGAGAGTACGGTGCGGGAACAGTGGAGATATGGGATCGCGGCAGATATGTGAACATATCCCGCAAAGATGGAAAGGAGATCTCCCTGGCCCAGGCCCTACAAGAGGGCCATGCCGCATTCTGGCTGGAGGGAGAGAGGCTCTCGGGAGGCTTTTCCCTCATCCAAACCAAGCGAGGATGGCTTTTAGTCAAGATGAAGGACGAAAAGGCCGACTCCGAGAGCGATATTCTCAAAGAGGAAGCCGGACCGGCGCATTAATCTCTTGATAATGGCCCGGCAGATGCCTAGGCAAAGCTGAAATAGTGGCCCCAAGGAATTAATCCGATGCATTTGAGGGTGGTTCTGGTCCAGCCCTTATACGAGGGAAATGTGGGCTCAGTGGCCCGGGCCATGAAGAACTTCGGCTTTCATGATCTGGTAATGGTCAATCCCTGCCCCATAGAGGACTTCGGCCTGGCTATGTCCTCTCATGCCCGGGATGTGCTGCAGATGTCTCGCAGCTATACCAGCCTTAGCGAGGCCATTGCGGGAGCCAATCTGGTGGTGGGCAGCACCGGAAAGAGGCTGGAGACGGCCCAGCACCATCTACGCCTGCATCTGCGGGTGCCCTGCCTGACCCCGGAAGAGCTGGCAGACAAGCTGCAGGGAATGGAAGGAACCGTGGCCCTGCTCTTGGGCCGGGAGGACTGCGGCCTCTGCTCCGAGGAGCTGGCCCTCTGCGACATGCTGATCTCCATTCCCACCTCAGAGGAGTACCCGGTGATGAACCTCTCCCATTCTGCAGCGGTTCTGTTTTATGAGCTGGCCCGACGGGAGAGCCTGGGCTGCGGCAGGGTGGAGATGGCCCGGCGGGAGAGCCTGGACCTGCTGGCGGAGAGAACCGGGGCTCTGCTCCATGAGGTCAGCTATCCCCTGCATAAGGTTGACTATACCCTGCTCATGCTGCGGCGCATCCTGGGAAGGGCGGAGCTTACAGAGCGGGAGGCTCGGACCCTGCTGGGATTGATCAAGAACATCCGTTGGCGGATAGGGGCAATGGACAGGAAGCCTGCCGACGGATGCAAAACAGGAACATCAGAGAGAACAGGCCCGGGCCCAGAGGAGTAAATGCGCCCCGGCGGCGGTCCAGGTCGCAGCTATTCCGCCTCTGGGATATTGGGGAAAAAAGTGCCGAATGGGCCGGGCAGCCTCAGCGGCAGACGGCGGCCAGGCGGCGGGAGGCATAGACT
The DNA here is from genome assembly GCA_017994055.1 of Methanothrix sp. Classification (GTDB taxonomy): domain Archaea; phylum Halobacteriota; class Methanosarcinia; order Methanotrichales; family Methanotrichaceae; genus Methanothrix. The sequence continues at coordinate 8,727 of JAGOLL010000009.1, read as the reverse complement.
ATGGAGGCAAAGCCCAGGCTCATGGATATCACCTTGATCAGCCAGCCAATCAGGGGCAGATAGAATAGGAGATTCAGGATTACAAAGCCTAGGGCAAAGCTGGCTAGATCCCCCCTCTTCAGCCTGGCTTTCTGGTTGATCCAGCTTCCCAGGCTGAAGGAGATGAAGCTGCCGCTGAGCAGAAGGGCGGCGAAAAAGAGCAGGCCCGATATCAGAGCTACGGGAAGCCCTATGATGCTCGCCGCCACCAGAATGAGAGCCATAAATGCGGCCACGATCATCACGAATCCGATGAGGATCTTGAATAGAGTGGAGTGTCTTGCCTCCGCATCCACCTCCCGAAAGATGCCGGGAAGGTACCGGACCAGTATCAGGCCCAGTACGAAGTAGCCCAAGAGGTAGACCAGGCTGAAGATGCTGTATCCGCCCTTGAAATCATCTCCGCTCCTGCCCTGATCCTCCACCTTGTGGAACTTCACCTCGCCGGACGTGCCCGTATTGTTGAATCTATTGGCGCTGACGGAGAGTGTGCCATTGACATTGGCGGCATTGGATACCATTTCTCCGGCGATATAGGCATCGCGGCCCACCTTCCTTCCTGGCAGCAGCTTAACACTCTGCCCTGCCGCCACCAGATTGGTTCCGACATCTCCTCCCAGGCGCAACGTTCCACCAGCTGCCACCACCTTTCCACCCACATCGGAGTTGACATAGACCTGGCCGCCCAGGGCCAGGACATCGCCCTTGACCGGGGCGTTGATGGTCACCGTGCCGCCGGCAGCGATGACAGAATCGGTCGGGGCATTGATGCTGACCATATCGCCGGCTGCGATTATATCATCGGCAACATGAGCATCTATGGAGATAGTATCACCGGAGAATGTCTGCAGGGCTAGAGCCTGAGGAGAGAATAGAATTGCCAGGATCAGAACCAGAGTCGATTTTATAAACCACATTCCAATCACAGCCTTATTTCGGCTCTTCAACAATAAATAATCGATGTAGACGGGATCAGGTTTATATTCGATGCCCTGAGATGAGACTAATATTCCGATCGTGGTGCGGGAATGAGAAGGCTAATAAGAAGCGTGGCTTTGGGACTTATTATCATATTATTAGCAATGGCCAGCACAACCGCTTTTATATCCCCTCCAGACCCAACACCCCATTATTTCGGTCCTATATCTCAAGTACCGGATAATGAGATCATCCAGAACGTCAGCGAGCATTCCTGGATATTCGTCAACGGCTATCTGGAGGAGTCCAGAATACTGCAGACCCATGCCGGATTTGCCGGGCAGAAGGTGGTTCTCGGCACCAGTGGCTCAGGAATGGCCACCCGGACCATAGACTCAGTGGTTTATAATGGCCTTGAGGATTGCGGTCCCGACAAACGCATGGTAGAGGGGATATCGCTCACCATCTCCGGCAATTATGATTACCGGCCTTATATCCCGCCCATGACCCAGAGCGATCTCAAGAACGCCCTCTGCGCCAAGAACTATGAGGTGGGCTCGGTCTTCTCTGAGAGCTATAATATAGATAAAGATCTGATCAAGGACACCAAGATCTACCAGAATGACAGCTTCTCCGTCTATGAGATCAGCTCTGAAATACAGGGAACGGCTAGGATCGGCCAGAGGGTCCAGAAGAATGCCAGAACCTCGCCGACCTATATTATGAACGGCAAGTACATGGGCTATGCCCAGATTCGTTCTGAGCTGGTGGCAGGAAATACATCCGTCCTGACCCTGCCCTGCCCATGAATGAAATGGGACGGGTGGGCTCTATAGACCATTTTATAGACTCAAGGCTTTTCCTAGAGAAGAGCATAGGCATTGGCATGGGCCAGGAGCACTGCCTGCTTCATCTCCTCTTCGCTCTCCGAGTAGTGCAGATGGCTGGGGCAGCGGCAATCGCTGCACCCGAAGTTTGGCACGGATTCAAGCCTCTCGCCAATTCCCCTGGCGATGCAGCACTCCAGATCAAGATCGGTTTTGGCGATGGCCTCCTGCCTCAATTCGCAGCGGGGCAGCAGATAGTCGATATGCCACCTTCTGATACGGCTTTTTCCAGCCATAACCGCTGCATGTCGGTCCAGGCGCCTGAGACCGCCCGGACCCCGGGCCGAGCCGGTGTAGGAGTAGAAGCCCTCTGGAAAATGAATCCAGCCCAGTGCGCCGACTGCAATCTGCTCCGTACTGGGCAGATATAGGATCAAGGTATAGATTCCAGGCTCGCTGCCGTGACTCGGCATAAGACCGACATCATACGACCTAATATTTCAGCTTGCTGACTTGTGGAGGTTTTATGGAGGAGATATACGAGATGCATATTAAAGGAAGACTTTTCTAGGATGAACAAGCCAATGGGCTTGGGGTGAAAAGTAAGTGAAGTTATTATATGCGGCAGCTTTGATGCTGATGATGTCTGCAGTAGCAATGGCAGCGCCTGACAGCCAGCAGTTTGGACCTTATATGGTATCCTTTGATCTGGATGCCGATTACCAGGTTCAGGTTGCAGAGCCCATGGAGAGCGAGATTGGCACGGTCTATAGCATAGCACTCTTCATAGACAATTCCACCGGCGCCAGCATAGCCGTTGCCGAGTATGCCGAACAGACAGATGCAACTCTGAATATGCATAAGACTCTGAATACAATGAGCTTGATGCTCCAGGGTTTCAACTCTACAGATGTGCAAGACATGACCATTGATGGAAAGGATGGCTTCCTGATCACAGCCGAGCCATTCCAGGCCGCCGCCGAGGCGCCAAGCAATATTTATAAGGCCATGTACTGGATGGATAGCGAGGACTTCGGGCCGGTCTCTGCCGGCACCACCAGCGTCACCATCACCTCCACCTATCCCTCGGATGTTACTGAGGGCCTGCTCTCCAGCCTGAGCATCGCAAAAGGAGAAGCCCCTGCCATGGCTACTGCCACCGGCGGGCAGGTATTTCCTCCTGAATAAGCGGTCAAGAGATAACTAGAGTATAGAGAACATGGGGCAAGCAAGCTTCTGCCCCCCAGATCTTTTATTTTTCCTCAGGCTGCCCTTGATAGTGAAGATATGGATGGCACATTTAGGATAAAATATAGATGCCGTCTTTAGCCGGATGAAAAGGCTTGGCAGCATTTCATTTTTGATCCGCTATTGCGGTCTATCTATCAGGTCTTATGGCTTCGGGAAAGTACTTATCTCAGAACCATACATGCTCAATGCTCGGTCCTCTTCTGGATTTTGCCGGAGGGAAGGGCTTTGGCGTAAAGTTAAAAGCGGGGTTTGCCAAGCTGGCCAAAGGCGCGGGACTTAAGATCCCGTCTCGCAGGAGTTCGCGGGTTCGAATCCCGTACCCCGCATAAATGATTTAGATCTTATCTCTCCAACAAACATCTCACTTTTCGGTCGGCTTCAGATCCGCCTGCAGATCTCTGGTAAGGTCGATCTCAGAGAAAGTTGCCACTTCTGAGAGGCTCTATGGCAAATCCGGCTGTGGCATCCAACTGAGCCGTGGCACTTTCAACCTGGATCTCCAGGATATGCCCGTCCGCCTTTCTGTCATTGGTTTTAAAGTGCAGATGGTAGGCCGGGACATTATTCCCGGACAGGGTCAGGAGCCCAAATGCCACCACGCTTCCCTTGACGCTGGTGAAGATAAAGACCGCCCCTGCAAAGTCGCTCCGTGTCATGCAGATCATCGAAGCAGAAAAAAGTTAAAAATCGGGTATCAGGGCATCCGTAGTCGATAACCGCAATAAAATGTCAGTTAAAGTGTCCGTTTTCAGCATTTTTGGATGAATTATGAAACAATCTCCGCCGTCTGAGCAATTATATCCACCCTGGCAAGCCTGCCCACCGCCTTCTTCGACTCCCCGAAGATGCCCTCTAATAGCACACTGCCATCCTGGACCGTGATCCTGACAACGCCGTCCATAACCTTCTCCCGCACTTCTCCTTTCAAGAGAAAGACCTTAAGCTCGCACATAAAACCTCCCTAAAATGAAAAACTATAAGGCGGGCCCGGCGGGATTCGAACCCGCGACCCCCGGGTTAGAAGCCCGGTGCTATATCCTGGCTAAGCCACGGGCCCGCAAATAATTTAGCCGCCCTTGGGCGGCATTTGGCCTAATGATATCTTAAGCTGCTCTTGAAGCTGATTGAAGCGGCCCTGGATCCTCTCTTCCTGCTTGGCCATGGTCTTGAGCCGGATATCCATCATATCCTTTCTCTCCTTCAGCTCTTCCAGCAGCTTGGGCTTCTCCGACTTGAAGAGAAGCTCCCCCACGCTCTTATAAATAATTGCGTCGTCAGGGCTCTTCTCCAGCTCCTTCAGCGCCGCCTCGGTCTCCCGGATCAGCCCCTCGATCTGGCCCTTCTGGGTCATAACCGCCTGGGCCTGCTGCTGAAGTTGCTGCAGCTGAGCCAATTGATTCTGTATCTGCGGAGGCAATTCGCCACTCATAAACTCACCATCTCAAATGCAATCTTAACCAACCTTATCCAGGTATTTAAGGCTGCCCGGAGGGAGACTGTGTCGTCCCCCTTGATCTTCAGTTGAATAAGGCCATCTCTTTTCTGCAGGGTCACACTGGAGCGGTGCAGGTCGTCATCCAGCTCAGGCCGGAGAGATTCATAGATCTCCGCCGCCCGGCTGCTCTTAAATTCCAGCTCTGCACAGCACTTCATGTCTTCAGCCTGATCCAGGCATTATCTCCATCCAGGAACTCGATTCTCCCCGGCTCCACCAGGATCCGACGCCCCTGGGCCCTGCCTGCCTCTGGCATCCATTCCAGCTCCAGGAAGCAGGCAATGAGAAGGGCAATCTCTTTTTCGCCCACAACCACTGCTTCTGCTGCCGCCGCCTGCAGCCGATGCGCCCCGATCTCGCCGGAGAGCCGAAAGCTGAGCTTCTCCTCGCCCTCAGAGCTGCGCTTGGCCAGGGCGGCAGGATTGCCGTGATCCTCTAATACCACCAGCATGGCATCCACCCGGTTCGGCCTCTGCTTTCCTCTATTGATATAATCGATAGAGAGAAAGGAGGCCAGAGTTCGGGCAAAGCGCCTGGCCTTGGCGGATGGGTCTCTCGATGTGGTGATGAACATCAGATGGCTTTCATCTTCTTGACTGTGGTGGGCCGCTCCTTCATCAAGATGCGGTGCCCGCAATAGGGACAGCGTATGCCGCTGTACTCGTAATCAATCTCCACAGTCTTCTTGCATCTGGTGCACTTATAAGCCATCTCTTAGGCCGCCTCAAGAGTCTTCCTTAAAGACCGCAGCACTGAGCGGCCCAAGGAGGTCTCGGGCATGAACGAGCCGCCGGCAAATGTATAGCCGCATTTGCTGCAGCTCCATATAGCCGTGCTGGTTCTGGTGACCCTGTTTCTTCCGCATTGAGGGCAATCATAAGATGCCCGGCTCTTCTCTTCCAGATCAGCTACGAGCTTTCTTGATTTGCGGCCGTACCTGGGGCCGAACCTGGCTGCCGATCTGCTCTTCCTTCCTTTGGTAGTCTGCTTAGCCATTTCTATAACTTCCGTTTATGCTTCCAGAAACTTTTCCCGGATCTCTCTCGCGTTCTCACATGCTATATCAATGATGCGGTAGACCTGCTCCGGCCGGAGCATTCCCGTGCCGCTCTTCTGAGTGCCGCAGATGTTGCCCTCCGCCGTGGTGATGATGGTCAGCCTGGTGTTGGCTATGGCCTCCTCATCCACTCCCGGATCGAACATGAGAACATCATTGAACTCAATGGCGGTGGTGGCTATGGGGATGTCTCTCACGGGAAGGATGTAGTCCTCCCCCAGGCCGAAGCGGCTGGCGGGCACCTTGGTTGAGAGCAGGGCGGCAATGGCTCCCAGAGATGCGGCATCGAGTATGTTTCCGCAGTCATCCAGTATATGAACATCAATGAATACTATCCACACCTTCTTGCCCGGCTCAATGCAGAGGGCCTCCAGGTCAATGGCCTTGGACTCGCGCACGCCACGATCCACCAAACGGGCCAGCTCTATTCCCACCTCGCTGGGCGGGCCGGGCTCGAATGATGGAGAGGCCAGGGGCACCAGTTCGGCATTGGTGATGATCACGCCCCGATTGGGCGTATCCTGAAAGGGCTCCCCCGGCTGCATCTTGACCCCCACCAGAACCTGGCTGGAGCCGAGCTTTACCAGCGCGCTTCCCTCCGCCTTCCGGATCACATCCATCTCTATGGATATCTCCCGGTACTGGTGGAACGATCGACCGTCGATCCTCTCTCCCTTGAGCAGCAAATTGTAGATGAAGTCCTTCTTGATCTCGGAGATGACATTAGTCACAGGCATGCACCTCCGCCTGTCCCGGCTCAGTCATTTGATTGTACTTCTTGACCAATGCTGCTCTCTGCAGCTCGTATATGTCCCGGGCTCCCTTCATGGCCAGCTCCACCGCCTGGTGGAACTCCTCCGGGGTCAGCCCGCCGTCCATCTGCATCAGGGTGATCTCCCCGCTGGGGGTCATGGCTATGGGCAGATCGGCCTGGCCGAAGTTGTCCTCCTCCTTCATGGGATCTAGGACTATGGTGTCGGCCACCTTTCCCGCCGCACAGGAGGAGATCATGCTCTTCATGGGAATTCCGGCATCGGCCAAAGCCACTGCCGCCGCATTGATCCCTGCGGTCCTGGTTCCGGCATCCGCCTGGAGCACCTCCACAAATACGTCTATGACCGATCGGGGAAAGAAGCTGGTGATAATCACAGGCTCCAGAGCCTCCCGGCTTACCTTGGACAGCTCATAGGATCTCCTGTCCGGCCCGGGCCGCTTTCTCTCCTCGACTGAAAACGAGGCCATGTTGTATCTGTATCTCACAATGGCCCGGGTGACCTCCTGCAGGTGCCTGGGATGCACCTCCCTGGGCCCGTAAACCGCGGCTATGACCTTGTTTCCTCCCATCTCGATGTAGCATGAGCCGTCTGCTCTGGCCAGGACTCCCACCTCGATCTTCACCGGACGTAGCTCATCCGCCTTCCGGCCATCCAGGCGCAGTCCGTCCTTGAAAAATGATATATCAGTCTCATCCATAGCGATCAACTTCTGGCCCCTTTCTCCTTCTTGAGGTATGCCACTACCCGGTCCGTGAGGCCGCTGGTATGGGCCTCCTTCTCGATCAGGCTGATGGTCTTCAAGGCCAGATCCGTATCCTCTGCCCCTCCGTTAATCCAGATCCTTCCGTTCTGGCCCACGAAGATGCTGCAGTTCAACTCTTTCTTCAGCATGCCGATCATGGATCCGCCCTTGCCGATGAGCCTCGGAACCCGGGTATGGCTTATCTCCACCACCCTGCCGGCCCTTATCAACCCCAGCTTGCGGTCGTTTAAAGTGAGTTCCACCTTCATGGTGGGGTCCACATCCTTAATCCGGGCCATGATGGAGCTGCCGATATGCAAATACTTGCTCATCTCCTCCGATTCAATCCTCTTGGGAAACTCGGAGATGTGCAGCAGCCCGTCATAGGGCGAGTTTATGTCCACGATCCAGTTGGAGAAGGTGATATCCTTCACCACTCCGATGACGTTATCCCCCGGTCCGGGCACATACTTGCCCGCCAGAGGTATGACATTTATCTTATCCCTAAAGTTCGCAAGGCCATACAGCAAGGAATAAACGCTCCCATCGCGGATATACGTCCCCTCGCCCGACCTCTTGGCATCCTCAGAGAGAAGATCACCCGGCACTACCACCTTGCGATCCATTTCGTTTTCGACTCCCGCATTCAATGCTTGAGAAGCTTCGTCTCCGCTTCTCCTTTGGTCAGACGGTTGATCAGGGCGTAGAATTCCGTCTGCATGCCTGCCGGTATCTGGACCACTCCGATCCAGGCGCCATTGTTCTGCCACGCTTCCCGATTGAGCTTGCCAAAGGCGGCGACTTCGCCGTAGGCTTTGGGAGCATATTCCGGTGGTATCTTCACCGCCACCTCCACCTCCTCGAACCGGATGGGTATGAGTGGCCGGATGGCCTTCATGGCTATCTTGACCAGCTCATCTGTGGATTTGGTGGGGTCGATGTTGACCCTGGCCTCGGTCATGGCCTGATCTATCCTTCCCGGCGGATGAGGAGTCTTGGTCTGGGGGTTGATGGCATTTCTGGCTATGATCTCAATGACCTGCCTGCGCTTGTTCTCAATGAACTGCTTGCGCTGCTCGGCGGTGAGGCTTATCTCGCCCTTCTTGATTATGGCCTCGGCGATTGTCAGAACCTGGGTGGTGCCGAAGGCCTTTTGAAGATCCTCTTCCGGGCTCCGGTCGCCTCGAGAGGCATTCTCGAAGACATCCTCCACCGCGAGGATCTCCTCCAGGTTGACGCTCTCGCCCCGCTTCAGGGCCAGGGCTCCGTCCGGGTCCACCAAAACCTCGAATGTGGTCCCATGGGTCTTGAGCCGGGCGGGGACGGCGTCATCCAGTCTGACCATCCCTAAGCCTCTCCTTTGTCTCCCTCACTTTTATCGGCAGCTACATTGTTTTTCATCCGCTCTACATAAGCGGCAACCTCGCCCTCAGACAGCTTGTAGAACTTTCTGTCGCCGAGCTTGATGATTCCGATCTCGGTTGTGGCCGCCTCCACCTTGCCCTCGGCTGCCTTGTAGAGCGCCTCCAGGCCTAAAAGAACGGCCTCGTCCATCTCCAGGTCTTCTCTGTACTTTTCCTCGAAGACCTCCATCACCGCCGATCGGCCGGCGCCTATTCCCG
>JAGOLL010000126.1 GCA_017994055.1 Methanothrix sp. | reverse complement strand
GTCTGGAACTGGGGATAGGATAAAGCCCGCAGATCCTGGGAGTTATGCAGAATCATGGCCAGCCTCTCCACACCCAGGCCCAGGTTCATCACCGGATAGGGTATGTCATACTGAGAAAGAGCCGTCGGCGAGTAGATGCCGAAGGTGGCCACCTCCACCCAGCCGCTGCTGTACTTGGTGGCCGAGCCCACCAGGCCGGGATGATAGGCAAAGACCTCAATCTGGGTTCCCGGGGTGTAGTACTTGCTCCTCTTTTCGTCCGGCCGGAACTGAAACTTCTCGAATCCGAACTGGCTGAGCAGGCCATCCGCCACCGCCTTGCCGTCCTCTACGCTCACCTCTTCGTCCATGATCACACAGCTGGCGGAGTAGTAGCTCATCAGCCTGGCCGCATCCTCCGCCTGCTCCCGGCGGAAGCATCGGTCCACGGAGAATAGCTTGACCGGCAGGCGTCTGCGGTGGTGGAGATGAGAGAGGGAGATAAACCAGCCTGAGGTCATATGGCTCCTCAGGGTCCGGGACGTGGCCTCGGCCTTCAGCTCCCGGAACTCGGGAAAGACCTTCTCCAGCACGGTGGAGATGAGGGCATCGTGAGCGCCTAATGCTGCCGCAATCTCCCCCACCAGATCGTCTCCCTCCACCTTTCCTTTCTTGTAGCCGTGCAGGATCTGGCGCAGGGCCTGCACCTCCTCCTCGGATAGCTGGCGGCCCAGCAGGGCACTGACCTGGGAGACCCTATCTTCAGACATTCCTATGTCCGGCCGGGGAAGCCCGGCCAGGTAAAAGCAGCGATCCAGGACGGCCAGGGCCTCGGATCCGAACTGGCGGTAGACGTCAGCGGCATCCACAATCACCGGGTTCATGGCTTCGGAGAAGCCCAACCGGACATAGGCCTCCCGCAGCTTCTGGATGGTATCGAATATGGGATGGACCGATCCGAATGAATAGCTGTTCCTGGGATATCTTTCATTCATGGAGGGACGACCGAGATAATCCCTCCCCTGCTGCCAGGCTCTATCAAAATCCTCTTTGGCAGCCTCTTTAATCAAGCTGGGATCAAACTTCATGCTTCTCTGGCTCCGGAAATCAATGGTCTATTAAGCCAATTATTATTTTATTAATCAAACTGTTTATAGTTAAAATTATTTGGGCCGATCTCTCTCCCGGCATGGGCTTGCTTCAGGAGCTTCTGCACCTCGGCCAGCTCCAGGGCATTGGTCAGATCTCCCCTGGTCCTCTCCAGCATGCTCCTGGCCAGATCGCTCTTGCGCCGCAAACCCCGGGTGATCGCATCAGGATAATCAAAGAGCATGAGGAGGCTGTGGATCTCCTCCATGATTCCCAGAAAAGTCTCACCATCCTCCGCCCTCCCGGCCCGGATGAGGTCCAGAATATGGCGGCGCAGCTCGCCGCAGAGATCTCCCAGGCCGCAGAGATAGTTGATCCCCTCCACCCCCACCTCCTCCGGCATCTGAATCCTGCCGCAGGCGATGATGGAATAAACATTCCTGGCCTCGGCGTACTCCTGCTCCGCTGCATCCACGAATCCGGCATAGCGGATGTCCTGGTGGTCCTTCAGAGCCTCTCGAATCCTATCGAGAGCTGCCCCCGCCTCCTCCATCAGCCTTTGCGCCCCGTCCAGTTCGCCCCGGTGCACGGAGCGGATGGAGGAAGAGCTGAGGCGGACCGTCTCCCGGGAGAGGCGAAAGGCCTCCTCTCTGGCCCTGTCCTTGCCCTCAAACTCCTCCAGCATGCTGCCAGAAAGCCTCTCCAAGATAAAAGCCATAATCCTAGATCCCCATCAGCCTCTTGAGGCGCACCACCGACCTCTGCCCCTCCTCCAGGGAGCGGGACTCGGTGACTATGCGGCCTTCATAGCCCTGAAGGGCCTGGGCAACCTTCTTCCAGGGGACGGTACCATTTCCCACCGGCAGGTGCTCGTCCCTCTCACCGCGGTTGTCATGAACATGAAAGTGGATAATTCTCCGGCTGAATTTTAGAAAATCCTTTACATTTCCATTGGTGTTGGCATGGCCCACATCGAATACAAAGCCCACATTCTCCCGGTTTACAGTCTCTATTATGCCCATGACCTCCTCCGGCCTGCGACCCAGTATGGCCGGCATATTGACCATATTCTCGACCGCCACCCTCATGTCCAAGCCAGCAGCATGATCGCATACCTGCTGGATTCCCAAGATGCTCTGGGACCAGGCCGCATCGGGCATCTGCATTCCCAGGGGAGAGAAGTGGCCGGGATGAAGCACCGCCAGGCGAGAGAACTCGCTGGCCAGGTCCAGGCAGCTCTTCATCTGCCGCACCGTCTCCTCCCATATGGGCTGGTTGACCGAGGCCAGGTTGAGATCGGAATAGGGCAGATGAATGGTGATGACCAGGTCAGTGGTCTCTACTATCTCCCTGGCCTGGACCATGCTCTCCGCCGTCAGCCTCTGCCGTCCCTCGTTGACTATCTCCCAGCCGCTGTAGCCCAGATCCTTGAGCTGGTAAGCCCAGTCGAAGGGCCGGTCCACCAGCTTGCTGGAGGAGA
>JAGOLL010000008.1 GCA_017994055.1 Methanothrix sp. | reverse complement strand
ATGCTGGTGCGGGGCATCAACGATCATGATGCGGAGAGGATCGCGAGAGCGGCAGATTCCACCGAGCCGGATCGGATCCAGCTCAACACCGTGGTCCGAACTCCCGCCGAGCCGGTGGAGCCCCTGAGCCAGGAGGAGATGGAGAGGATGCTGGAGATATTCCCCAGAGCCGAGTTGATACCGGACTGGGACTGGAGAGTGCCCGGGCTGGTACAGGATCGGATGCTTGAGCTCTTGTCCGAGAGAGAATTGACCCTGGAGGAGATCGGCCGTAATCTGGACCTGGCAGGAAATGATGTGATCAAGTACTGCAAGATCCTGGAGAAGGACGGATCGATCTCCAGAAAGCTCCAGGATGGTCATTTGTATTTTTATGCAAATTAACGAATAATATGGTCTATAAACATTGTTATGCAAACCGCTTTAAATGAGTCTGATGCCAGCTACAATCCATCGGAATGAAATTCATGACGGCTAAGAGCAGCAATTGCGATTCATGCGCCCGGAAGGGCTCCTGCAAAGATGAAAAGGATGTAAGGTCAGGGCGGGAATGCGACCATAAAATCGACCGCATGGCTAGGATCAAGCACAAGATCATCATAGCCAGCGGCAAAGGGGGAGTGGGAAAGAGCACAGTTACAGTCAATCTGGCCAGGGCTCTGCAGATGAAGGGGCTAAGAGTTGGCGTTCTTGACGCCGACATAACCGGCCCGGACATAGCCAAGCTATTGGGGATTGAGGACGCCCGCCTGACCCAGGGGCCGGATGGTATAAGGCCCCCCGAGGCGGAGGGAATCAAGGCCGCTTCCATGGCCTTTGTCCTTTCCAGCCGAGACTCGCCCCTGGTCTGGCGTGGCCCTATGAAGATGGCTGCCATCCAGCAGTTCATACAGGATGTGGACTGGGGAGACCTGGACTTTCTGCTTGTTGACCTGCCACCGGGCACCAGTGATGAGCCCCTCTCTGTGGTCCAGCTCATACCAGAGCTGGCCGGGGCGATAATTGTGACCACCCCCCAGGAGGTGGCCCTCCTGGACAGCCGCAAAGCAGTTAACATGGTCAGGGCCATGAAGCTGCCCGTACTGGGCATTGTGGAGAACATGTCCGGGCTGATCTGCCCCCACTGCGGGGAGAGCATAAGCATCTTTGGCGCGGGAGGCGGCGAGAGGATGGCCCGGGAGATGGATGAGAGGTTCCTGGGTGCAATTCCCATGGATCCGTCCGTCTGTGCCCTGGGGGACCGCGGAAGGACATTTGTGCAGAGCCAGGCCAGCGCGGCATCAAGCTTCAACCAGATCGTAGAGCGGCTCCTGGAGTTGTTCCGCTGATATGGAGCATGCTTTTTCCCGCCTTTTGCGAGCGGTTCGGAAGGCAGATGTTTTATAATCAGAGCAATAGAGGACATTGTTCATGCATCGTATACTGGTGAGCAACGACGATGGCGTTTATGCTCCCGGGCTCCAGGCGGCGGCCAGAAGCGTCGCGGATCTGGGAGATGTGGTGGTTGCCGCTCCCTCGGGACAGAAGAGCGGCGTAGGCAGGTCGATATCCGTCTTTGAGCCTCTGCGCTACGCCGATGTCAACCTTAACGGCTTTCGGGCCTATGCCGTTACCGGAACTCCTGTGGATTCGGTGATCATAGGCATCTTCGCCATCATGAAGCAGATGCCTGACCTCTGTGTATCGGGCATAAACGTGGGCGAGAACATCAGCACAGACACTGTCACCACCAGTGGCACTATAGGTGCGGCGCTGGAGGCAGCAAGCTACGGCATTGCATCCATAGCTGCATCCATCCAGGCCGTGGACCAGGGAGACAAGTTCGATATGCACCATGGGGCCAAGCACAGCTTTGCCGTGGCAGAGAAGGTCCTGCATCGGGTGGCGGCCAGGGTACTGGATCGGGGGATGCCGGAGGGAGTGGATGTGCTCAATCTCAATATTCCGGCGGATGCCACGGATGAGACTGAGATAGTGGTCACCAGGCTGGCAAGAAAGATCTTCAAGACCGCAGTCCAGGAGCGATTCGATCCTCGGGGCAGGCCCTACTACTGGATCGACGGGGAGCTGATCTGCTGCGACGAGGATGGCACCGATGTGCAAACCATCTATCAGGACAAAAAGATCTCTCTGACGCCGTTGTCCCTCGACTCCACGGCCAGAATCGAGCTGAGGGAGATGAAAGGCCTGTTCTAGGCCCCACAATATTTTAATTAATATATGTAACAGGAAATATTAGATTTTAGAGACAACTTTATAATTTATTCGAATTTGCATTATATTTTCGCAATAATTCTTCCTGCACTAAGAAATGATGATGTTAGAGACTCTTTAACGGTACTCAAAAATGAGATTAAATTACTAAAAGTTTATGGCGCCGGACGATACGGACGCTCCTTTCCGCGGTCATACTCGTCGCCCGGATTTTTCATCATCTTTCGAAAGATGGCCAGAGCCAGAACCGATGCGCCTAAGGTCATCCATGTCAGCAGCTTCTTTTTATCCATCTTCGATACCCCGAAATATTCCCCGCTATAAATCGGTCTCCATCAGCTTAATCCTTTCGGCTGGCATCAAGCTCTGTCGGAAATCAGTATCATGCAGGCTACAAGTTGACCGGACGGCTCAAATCCAGATCTCGCTTTTCTATCTCAGCCATCATTGCTGCTGATATGCGTTCCTACTTCTTTTTGGAGAGATCTTTGCCCAGGATGACCCTTGAAAACCAGCGAGACAGAGACCAGGGAAGGCTGTTTTCCAGCCTTCTCCTAATTGCCTCTGGGTCTTTCCTCTTCTTGGATTTCCCGCTCATAATGACTCCTACTTCTTGATCTCCAAGTATTTCATTCCTTTTATACTACACATATCGCAAGCTTGGATATCTCCGTAGCTGAAGAATTCCGTCTGCGATGAGTTCGGCAGCAGCATCTTTCCATCCCTGGAGCAAGCCAGATTGAGAGCGCCAAGAATTCTCAGCCTTGGCCGAAAAGCCCTGCTCCTACTCAGCCGGTGGAGACAGGGCGTCCTCCATCACCTTTCCATAAATATAGCGAAATATAAGTTTTCCAGTGGCTATCACCGGTGTGGCCAGAAGCGCTCCCAATATGCCGAAAGCCCCGGTAGCAGCTATGACTCCCACCAGGACCACCAGGGGAGGCAGATCGACTGCTCCGCCCATAATCTTCGGCACCAGAAATTGATTCTCCACCATCTGGACCAGGGTGTAAAATACGATGATTATCAGCGCAAAGACCAGATGGCTGACCTCTATATGGATTGAGCCGAATAGGAGAGCCACCAGAACCGCCGGAACGGCTGCCAGAACCGGGCCGACATTGGGTATTAGCTCCATGAATCCGGCTATGACTCCCAGGAAAAACGCCTGGGGAAGGCCCAGGATGAAGCCGCCCAGCCAGGTGATCAGGCCTACAATGAGCATGAGGTGTATCTGGCCCCTCAGGAATCCTGTCCAGGTCTTATGGATATTTTTAAAGAGCAATGAGAGCTCCGGCCCCTGGCCAGGCGGTATCAGATCGGCAAACCAGCTCTTCAGCTCGCCGGCTGAGAGGGTCATCTGCAGAGACATCAGCAATGTGAATAACACTGAAGCCAGGCCGGAAAATGTGGGCCCCAGATATCCTGCTACGGTGCCCAAAGCCTTTCCCACCCGGCTGCTCAGATCGGAAACCGACATCTGCACGACAGGGCTCGGAGCTGCGCTCTGTGATGTCGATGCATCCAGAGCCTTCAAGATGGTATCGAGGGCAGGATTGAATGCGGATGCGATCCACCTGTGGTCCTGCAGAGATAGGGAGATGGATTGGATGACCTGGCTCAATTTCTGTGCCACCAGATTGGGATCGATTTGAATGGCGAAATTTATTGCATCCACCAGTGGCTGAATCAAGAGCAAGGGAACTATAACCAATCCAGCCAAAACAAGGAGATAGGTAATTATAATTGCTATAGTCTTATTCAGCCTGAGAGGCCCCGCCAACAGTCGTATGGCTGGATCGACCAGTAAAGCCAGCAGGGCGGCAGATGCTACCAGAGGGATGGCTGACCTGCCGACGTAGATCACAAATAGAGCTGCCAATATCAAAAAGACGCCCATAATATAACGGGTGGGCTCATTCCAGCTATTGCCGGAGGAAGCTTTGTCTTGGCCAGAGTCTGGCATCTTTCGGCCCTGACCCGGAATAGGATCATTTGTACCGTGGATATTATCTTTTATTTCGCACATTGCCGACCTCTCCTTTCAATTGCATATTATGAAGGCCTCGCACCCGATTCAAATTGATTTCTTAGAGACATTTTATGGCAGGTGGATCGAAATGGAAAACTCTTTATCTTCTACTGAACTCGAAGGCATTTTAGCTTTTCCTAATTAGTGAGATCTCTGAGCAGAGACCGTTGACGGGGCTTTCATATTGTTTTTGTCTTTTTGGGCACGGCTCTGAATGTCTTTCAGGAGTACAAGTCAAATGCCGCCGCAGACAAGGGCCACCCTCGTCTCCAACTTCGGAAATTTCTATGCCGTGGCCATCGGCTCGCTCTTCATAAGCTTCCTGCCAATGCTGCCCAAGCAACTGCTGCTTCTCAATCTCCTCTCCGACTTTCCCATGATGGCAATAGTCTTTGACCGGGTCTCAGATCAGGAGGTGGCCCAGCCACAGCGCTACCACTTTCGCTCTCTCTACATTGTCTTTGCAACTTTGGGCCTGGTGAGCACGGTCTCTGATTTCATCTATTTCGGGCTCTTCTATCGCATCTCTCCTGATGTGCTGCAGACCAACTGGTTCATAGCCAGCGTGATCACTGAACTGCTGCTGATGGCATCCATTCGCTCCATGCTGCCCATTGAAAAAGCCGGATGGCCGGCGCATGTGGTTGTGTTCATCTCCGCCCTGGTTCTTGTGATCACTCTGGCCCTGCCCATGATCCCCTGGACCTCGGAGCTCTTTGGCTTCACCAGGTCCAGCACAGCCCACATGATGCTGATCTTCTCTTTAGCTCTGCTCTATCTCATCATCTCCGAGCTGGCCAAGCGGCCGATAGCCCGTTTTCTGAGCAAGGTTTAGTGTGGCTCAAATGTAAATCGGAACCTCCCACTTATCCTGTCTGTCTTTGGGTGCATTCTTCTTGGACCAGACGGGATATACCAGAATATTGCCATGCTCATCCTCTTCCCGAATGTTCTGGACGTCCTCCTCATCGCTCATGGCAGCAGATCCTATGTATTATGATAAAACATCAATATTGACTTTATTCGAATGCCTCGCGGCTTGCAGCAGGATAGCCTCGCAGCGGTCTCGCCGCCCGGGTATCTGGGGACCTATGCCTATCTTCCCTCAAAAAGCTCCTGAAACCGGCAGATGCGCCCGCTCACGTTCTCCTCTGCCACCACGCAGGATATGGCGCATAGGCAGTCCGCCCCGGCCCGGATAACCTCAGGGGCATTGGAGTGATTTATGCCCCCTATGGCCACCAGAGGCAGGCTCACCTGCTCTCTTATCTCCTCGATGAGACGGATTCCGGCTGGCCGGCCAGCATCCTTTTTTGTGGAGGTGGAGAAGATGGGGGATACTCCCAGGTAGTCCGCCCCCTCTTCCTCCGCCTGCATCGCCTCGGCCAGGTTGTGCACAGTGACTCCGATGACCTTCTCCCGCCCCAGCAGCTTTCGGGCTCTGGTGCAGGGCATATCCGTCTGGCCTAAGTGAACTCCGTCGGCCTCCACCGCCAAAGCCACATCCAGCCTGTCGTTTATCAGGAACAGGCTTCCGCCAGCCTGGCAGATCCGGGCCAGCTCCAGGGCTTCCAGATACATCTCTCGGGTATCGGCATTCTTATTGCGGTATTGGACGACCTCAACGCCGCTGGATACGGCGGCGTGAACATCGCTTCTGTTTCCAGCCCGGCTGAGCAGGCTGTCGGTTATAAAGTAGTATCCTTTCATCTCAATTTTCCTTGGCCTGCATTTAAATTATACCGCTCCTGAGTCAGGTTCTTCTCCTCTATCAGAGTCAGGCCCTTTATAGCGGATGGAAATTCCAGTTGATGAACCATCCAACTCCTCGCTCCTCCTGCCGTTTGATATTGAATCCCCTTTTCTATTTGAAATATTGAGAGCCTCATTAAAGGCTTGATTGGATTCATCGTACCTGCCGATGGCGCTTAAAGCTGCCGCTTTCTTCTTCCATGCATCGGCATAGCTTGGATCGAGTCTGATAACCTCATCATAGGCTTGGATGGCTTCATCGTATTTGCCTATGCTCTTTAGAGCATTGCCTTTATTGTACCAGGCATCAGAAGAGTTCGCATCAAGGCTGATTGCCTGATCATATGTCAGGACGGCTTCGCCGTATCTGTTCAGGCTCATTAGGACATTGCCTTTATTGTACCAGGCATCAGTAGAGTTCGCATCAAGCCGGATTGCCTGATCATAAGCCTTGATGGCCTCATAGTAATTGCCCTGGCTTTTGAGAGCAATGCCCTTGTTGTTCCAGGCTGCAGCATAATCAGGATCGAGCCCTATGGCCTCATTATAAGCCAGGACGGCCTCCTCGTACCTGCCTCCCTTTTTCAAAGCAATGCCTTTGTTGTTCCAGGCCGCGGCATAGTCAGGATCAAGCCTTATGGCCTCATCATAAGCCTTAATGGCCTCATCGTACTGGCTTTGGGCGATTAATGAATTGCCTTTGTTGTTCCAATCCTCTGCAGTTTGCTCGCAGTGTGCAGATGTCGTCAACATAAGATTGAGAATGAAGACCAAATAGATCAATCTCATAGGATATAACGAGTTCTCAGCCAAGATATCCTTTTCGTTCTGTCATCGAGCTCTCTGGACTTGATATCGATCTTTTCGAGGATATTGGGGCAGTAGTATCCATTCACCCTTTCTTCCTCTCCACCTTCTCCATCCGCCTCACCATCTCGCCATCCAGATGGAAGGCAGCATCAAAGAGCCTCTCCTTAAAGCTGCCCGGACCCCTAGCCTCTTTTGCCGCTATCTCCGCTGCCACCTCATAGCAGACCAGCCCGGCAGCGCTGGCTGCCAGTGTATCCTTCTCCTCGGCAGCAAATGTGCCTATGACCGATGCAGCCATGCATCCCGTGCCCACGATATTGGCCATCATGGCATGGCCGTTTCCGACCAGCCAAATCCTTCTCCCATCGGCTACGATATCCTCTTCTCCCGTGACCACTACAGTGCAGCTCCTCTGCTCGGCCAGGGCCCGGGCTATTCTCCCCATGTCCTTCTCCACCGCCGAGGCGTCAACGCCCTTGGTGGAGACGCTCTCTCCAGCTATGCGGGCGATCTCGGAGGAGTTGCCCTTGATTATGCCCACAGCTATGCTATCCAGGATTTCAAAACATTTCCTATCCCGGAAAGACGTGGCTCCTGCCCCGCAGACATCCAGAACCACCGGGATGCCTTTGTTATTGGCGCTCTTGCCGGCAATTATCATGGACTCCACAAATTCGGAAGTTAGGGTTCCGATGTTGAGAACCAGGGCATCGGCTATGCCGGCCATATCCGCTACCTCTTCCCTGGCATGGGCCATGACCGGAGAGCCCCCGAAGACCTTTACAATATTGGCGCAGTCGTAAATGGTGACCCAATTGGTGAGGTGATGGACCAGCGGCCTCTCCCTTCTCACCCGCTCCAGGCAGTTTGATGCAATGCTCTTCACAGATGGTACTCCGTTCTTTTTATTCGGGTTGCAGGTCTGAGGCCTTCCCGAAATAATGTTTTCTATCAGCATGATATCAATGTTTATGGTTTTTTCGCGATGATTGGCCGAGCTGGATGCAGGCTCATCCTGCTAAGGATCCGGACCATTTATACGCATTCGGCGGCAAATTCGTGCAGTAGCAGAATTGCTGTCGGACTCAGGACCACCTGGGCGTCACACCCTTAGGCTGACCAGGAATAGATCATGCGTATGTGTCCCGGCAAGGTCAGGGTGAGGTTGGGCCCCACCTATCCCCTGTCAGACATAGATATAGAATAAGACCATCGCTTTAATAACATCACATGGATGCCACGAAAAACTTCAGGAAATTCAAAAAGCTAGGACTATGCTGTGGTCTCAGGCTCACAGAATCCTAACATCCTAAGTCGTCAAATCCTCCGGATCCATCCTAATTTGGCCCACTTTTCAAGCTGCTCATTTGTGAAATTTGCAGCAGATACTTCTACGTTGCTGGGTATCATAGTCTTTGGATCGCTAATACTTCCATACTTGAATTTCTTCAAGACAACAAATTTTCCGCTTGCCATTATTATCGCTAAACGAGCACCACAGCTGGCACAGTTTCCTCGCTTAATGTTACCTTCCATTCGTATATTTTTCATTCCCGCTTTGGTATTTTTGCAAACAGGACATCTCGGTATACCCTGAGTTTTTATCCACTCATCAAGCTCTTCTTTATAGATCACCCATTCATCGTCAATCTTTGCCCACTTCAAATCGATCAGATCAGTCATCAATCATCACCAGTCATCTCCTCCATCCCAGCCACTGTCGCCGCTATCCCAGCCGCCGCTGTCCCAGTCATCTCCACCATCCCAGCCACTATCCCAGCTATCATCTCCGGAATCAGAACCAGAGTCGAAGAAATCTCCATAACTTGAATCGCTATCTGATCCATAGAAATCTCCATAGCTTGATTCACCATCATCGCTGGACCCGTAGAAATCTCCATAGCTTGACCCGCTCTCATCACTGCCGCTATCATCACTGGTACGGTCATCTCTGGATTCGGGTGAGTCCCATCCAAAATCATCGGAATCATTTGAATCGTGGTCATAATCTGGGCTGACGAACAGCATTAGAGCTAATACCAAAATCATTATTAAAATCAATATGAATTCGCTTCTCTTTTTTGGGTCCGATGGCATAATACCCATCAGCTATCACCATCTCGCAATATATAACATCTCAAAGGATAAATACTTTACGAAATATTTGTCTCTGCTTACAGGATTATACTATATTCTCATCAATTCTTGCAGCTTGCTGAAGATGCTTTTTTTGACAATCATTTAGCTGTGATTCGAGTCGGATCAAAGCTGCACAATTTAATTAAATTCCGTCAAGGATATTAAATAAATTCACAATATATTCTATATATTTTAGAAATGTGGAAAAAAAAATGATAACTAAATATGCACCTCATCATCCTTGGCCCTGGTCAGCCGGACCACAATGTCTCCATCCGGACAGGTTACATCGGCATAGCCTTCCCCTTTCTCCCAAGGCATCTTGTCCGAGTAGCGCATGGCAAAGGCAGAGGGAAATATTGCATTGAAAGCCCGCACACACATACCCTCCGGGGTCCTGGCCTCGAAGATGAACTTCTCCCCCTTCTTCATCTTGGCCGCTCCTATGCACTTCTCCTTGTCCCCAGCAATGCTCATGACCTCACATCTTATCTTATAAACCGCCATTTAATACTCCACCTTTGCATTATTCGTTCTGATTTATGATATAGCTGATACTATTTCAAGCCTATCCGAATAGAAGAACAAAAGGGGCAAAAAAAGAGGATCTGCTCTCCCCTCAGAGCCCGGAGGAGAGCAATTATCTAGATAATTAAATTACAGCATAGTCTGCGGCATCATCAAGCTGCTCCTGGATCCTCAGAAGCTGGTTGTACTTGGCCGTCCTCTCCGACCTGGCCGGCGCTCCTGTCTTCAGCATCTGGCATCCCAATGCCACAGCCACATCCGCCAGTGCCGAGTCCTCGGTCTCAGCAGAGCGGTGCGAGGCCATGACCTTCCAGCCGGCCCGGAAGGACATCCTTGCAGCATCGAAGGCCTCGGAAACGCTTCCGATCTGGTTGAGCTTGAGCAGGAGAGCATTTCCTGCCTTCATGCGTATCCCCTTCTCCAGGCGCTTGATATTGGTCACATATAGATCGTCGCCGATGATTATGGTGCCCGGCAGTTTTTCCGTCAGCCGGGCGAAGTCATCATAAGCCTCCTCCTCGAAGGGATCCTCCAGGAAGGCGATGGGATAGGTCTTGACCAGATCCACATAATAGTCTATCAACTCTCCTGGAGTAAGCCGGTTTCCGTCCACCGAGTATCCCCCTTCCATATAGAAGCTGGATGCAGCCGAGTCCAGGCCGATCTTGATCTCCTCGCCATAGCCGCTGACATCCAGTGCGCTCATTATGGCATCCAGAGCATCCCTGGTCTTGACCAGCGGCGGTGCATAGCCGCCCTCGTAGCCCACATTGGTGGCTCCCACGCCATACTTGCCCTTGAGTATCTTGCCCAGAGCATGATAAGTCTCAACAGCCATGCGCAGCCCCTCGGAGAAGCTCTTTGCCCCGGCGGGCAGGATCATGAACTCCTGAATGGAGAGATCATTTCCGGCATGCTGGCCGCCGTTGAGCACATTGAAGGAGGGTATGGGCAGCCGGCAGGTGTTCACACCGCCCAGATACTTGTAGAGAGGCATCTCCGCCGAGACGGCTGCCGCCTTGGCCACGGCAATGGAGACACCCAATATGGCATTGGCACCCAGATTGGACTTATTTGTCGTCCCGTCCAGCTCGATCATGAACTGATCTATCTCCCTCTGGGCTGAGGCGTCCATCCCCAACAGCTCAGGAGCTATGATCTCATTGACGTTCTTGACCGCCTTGAGAACACCCTTGCCCCCATACCTGTCGCCGCCGTCGCGCAGCTCCAAAGCCTCATGGGTGCCTGTGGACGCACCGGAGGGCACAGCCGCCCTCCCAAAACCGCAGCAGGTGTAAACATCAACCTCAATAGTCGGATTTCCCCTTGAATCAAGGATCTCACGGGCATGAATCTTCTCAATCTGAAAGGACATGGTATACCTCGGTAATCTGCTTGCCATGCCCCTTTATTAAAGTTGGCCTGATCTGCACCAGATCATCGGCATTTGTAGCATGATCCTTATTATGGCTCAAGAGTTTCGAGAGCTCTGCCAGGGTCAGGTCAAGAGTTATGCCCCTGCTCACACACCCTCCTTGTCTTCATGCAGGCCCGGAGAAGATGAATCCCCTCATGCCCGGATCTTGCCTGCGCTGCAAAAGGATAAATAATGAAAGATGTTGCCGATCTCCTTCGACGGGCAAAGTGTGAATGGAACTTTGCAAAACAGAATAGCTCTAATATACCAGCGATCACTGAGATCAGATGATGGATATGAAGCTGGGCATCTCCACCTGGGCATACCTGGACCTGCCATTGGATCAAGCTCTGGATAGGATCTCAATGCTCTCCACCCGAGCTGAAATCCTCTGTGAGGGCAGACACAGCCTCTTTCGACCTGAGAATCTGGATACGGCCTCATCTTATTCTCTGAGATACAGCATCCACGGTCCAATTGCCGACATCAATATCGCCAGCATCTACCACGAATTTCGTGAGGCCTCGGTTAACCTGCACCGCCAGGCCATCATTGCCGGAGCCGCCATAGGTGCGGAGCTATATATCATCCACCCCGGTTACACCCCTTGGAGCTTCTGCTGGGGCGATGCCCTGACCTGTCTGTACCAGTCCCTCTCTGAGCTGGCGCCTCTGCAGGATGAGCTGGGCATATCCCTGGTTTTGGAGAACATGCCCAAGAGCGAATGGCTCTTCTTTAAGAAGCCAGACCTGGACCTGCACGGCCTGGGCCTGGTTCTGGATATAGGCCATGCTCATACCTGCGGAACTCTGCAGGAGTTTTTAGGCCATCCTGCCCTGACCCACGTCCATCTGCACGACAACTCCGGAGAGGGCGACGAGCATCTGGCTCTGGGTCAGGGAGGAATAGACCTGATGCCGGTCTTGGAGAAAATAAGAGAAAGAGGCCTGACCGCCGCACTGGAGCAGAAGAGTGAAGCAGCAGTTGTTGAGAGCCTGGCCGTTTTAAATAGACTGCATAAGACAGGCACCCCTCTGCCAAAGCCGATCTTAACAGGGGAATGCAATAGGATTTGCTGAATCGGTATCTCTGCTTCCGAAATAAGCCGGAGAATGCATGAAGGATATTAAAGCTCAAGATGACCGTCGCAAGCGCAATGCAGCTCTTTTATCCGTAGCCTCAAATTCCCTGCTGATAATTCTGAAGCTGCTGGTGGGCGCATGGATCGGATCGGTATCGGTTATCTCCGAGGCGGTTCATTCATCCGTGGATCTGCTTGCCGCCATCATTGCTTTTATTGCTGTTAGAGTCTCGGGAAATCCGCCTGACAAAGGCCATCCCTTCGGCCACGGCAAGGTAGAGAATGTATCCGGGACCATTGAAGCAGCACTGATATTCATAGCTGCAGGCTGGATCCTCTTCGAGGCTGCAGAGAAGCTGAGAGATCCTCAGCCACTGGATCAAGTCGGCTGGGGAGCTTTGGTTATGCTAATATCTGTAGCAGCAAATATCTTCGTATCCAGAAGGCTTAATCAGGTGGGGGAGGAGACTGATTCGGTGGCACTTAAGGCCGATGCATGCCATCTGCGCGCCGATGTCTATACCTCACTGGGGGTTCTGGCCGGCCTTGCCGTCATCATGGCTGGAAAGCTGGTTGTGCCTGAACTCAATCTTTATTGGATTGATCCAGCCGCAGCAATAATCGTGGCTCTGCTCATCATCAGGGCTGCTTATCATCTGACAGTAGAATCGGCCCGCGATCTGATAGATGTAGGCCTGCCGGAGGATGAGACCGAAGGCCTGAGAAGGCATATAGCAGCCTTTGCCCCCACCATTCGCGGATTTCATAAACTGCGCACCAGAAAAGCTGGAGCAGATCGTTTTGTGGATTTTCATATCAGGGTTGATGCTGCCATGTCCGTCGATGAATCTCATCGCATCACCGATATGATAACCTGCTCTATAAAGGAGCACTATCCAGGAACCGCGGTATCCATCCATATCGAACCCTGCAACTGCTCACTGGCTAGAGAAGAGTCCTGCGGTTGCTTGCTATCGGAAGAAGCCAGAAAAAGCCTGGAGGCGAGAGAGGACAAAAAAGAGAAAGCAGGATAAGATATGACTTGGAACCCCCATTGCCATGAAGGGCAGCGTCTCCTTCTCGTATAGCACAGCTTGATAATTCTATCAATATTACGTCCTATCCCTGCCGCCCCTCTCAAGGGCCTCGATGATAAGATTGGCCATTTTTTTTGCCGCTTCTTCTTTTTCAGTTGCATCTCTGTCCGTTTTTGTTTTTCTTCCCTCAATTTTTGGCTCAATCTCGTCGGGACTTAATTTTAAATCGACTTTATCATCCTGAGATCGGGGCGCCCTTTTTCGAAGGCCCAGCTTTCTTGCAGCAAGCAAGAAGAGATTTCTGACCCATCCAAAGATCCCTTTTACCTCTTTATTTACCAGGATCAGTAATAAGGCAGCAATTATTGTATAGTATGAATTAAAAATACCCCAATATCTTAATATGGGTTCATCAACTGTCACTGTCTCCTTGAAGATGTAGGGGGTTCCTTCAATCCAGAGTGCCGGGATGCGAAAAGTTCCGGTATTATTATAGCCAATCCTTCTGTTTAAAGTAATTATATTATTCTTTTCCCTGGTAAAATTTATCTTTTCCAGGTGTTTATCCTCCTCAGCGAGATAACCCTCCCCGGGATTTATCTCTATCTTCAAATTTTTCAGATACGTGTTAGAGGATTCGCCCGTATATCTAATTATATATGAGACATTAAATCCTTCCCAAGAGTCCGGAATCCAATCTGAATGAACAAAGACCTTTGAGCCTTCCAAAATTGGATCAACCTCGAATCTGTAATCTGGTTTGCCCACCTCTATGCTCAGAGGGTATATGATATCCGGCCATCCTCTGTAATCCTCATCCCGTATCCTTATTATCGACTCCGTTATAAAAGGGCCGCTCTTTTTCGGTCGCACATAGTACCAGTAGAAAAGGCGGTCTTTGCTGTCCATGTTTTTTAGATTAAATCGCATGATTTCATTCTGATCAAATATGTCCCAGTGGCTATCATCAGTTATATTAGTTTCATAATTCAAGTAATATATCATTTTATCAGATATATTCATGATTACTCTGCCATCTGTTTTATTAAGATCATCTATTATGAATAATATCCAATTATCGGAAAGATCATTGTCGGCTATTTTGATATTTTTCATCTGTATCTTGCTTTCTCCTGGATAGAAAATATCGATATTGGAGGAGTTTATCCAGCCAAGGCCAAAACTATCTTTAAAATAATCCGATATATCATTCAGATTAGAGCTATCATTAAAATCAATGCCATCAGTATTATTCAGATAAAATACATAATCTGATGTATTCAAAGGGCTATAAAGATTAACCTGGGTTTTTGATTCCATATTGGCATATACTTTCCGATATGATTTGGGATCTTCTGCGCTCAAGGGCTGATCACTTAAAAGAGCCAATCTCATCAAGCCGATTTCATCCAGAGAGCTGGCCTTAAGAGAGTTCATCAATGGTATCTCTGATATGCTCTCATAACTGCCACATAAGAAGATATCCGCTAATTGTTCTATATTATTTATTTTTTTTATATTATTAATATCATCATCTGGTGGAACGAGATTGAGGGATTCGTCGACGAGCTCATAAATATCGATATCATTGATGGCGTCATCATTTCTGTCCTTTCTGGCCGATGTTATCTCAACCTCCACCTTTAAGCGGTTTGCATGACCTTTTCCCGATTCTACCGGCTTAACCGTCTTCTTGATTGTAAGCGGACCGGCAGTGGCAGGGGAATATCCAGAAGGAACAAAATATGTTATGGATGGTTCTCCAGCGCGAGATAATTTATCACCAACGCTCTTAGAGCCAAAACCGGCAGGTTGTTCATCTCCAAAGCCAGAAGGTACGGAATATCCAGTGCTCTCTTCCTGTTCTTGTTCATCCTCTCCAAAGCCAGAAGGTGCGGAATATCCAGTGCTCTGTTGCTGTTCTTGTTCACCCTCTCCAAAGCCAGAAGGTACGGAATATCCAGTGCTCTCTTGCTGTTCTTGTTCACCCTCTCCAAAACCAGCAGGAAGGGAATACCCAGTCACATCTTGCGGTTCTTGTTCATCTTCTCCAAAGCCAGAAGGGGCCGAATATCCTGCACTCTCTGACTCTTCTGCCAAGACTTCAAATACGGTTGCCAAAAATAAAACCAATAACACAATAATGATCTTCATTTTAAATTCGATCATATTCGGGCATTATCCAATCATGGATTTTTGGATTAAATGTTGTCTCAGTTGAATTCCATATAAAAGTGCTTAATTCTCCCGGCCGTTTATATGTTAGCTCTCCTGTAATCTGGTCCATACCAGATCCATCTTTACGATGTGCAGTCAAATAAACAGTTACAGGATATGCTGCCAGGAAATCATAAAGAATTATCTGAGCAGGATTATCTTTGGTTTTATCAATTGTCCGGAAATGATAAAATACATCAATTTTTGCACCAGGATATCTATCAGTTTTAATATTTCTTGTTAAATCAAATATTGCGACATATGTTTTCCCAAGAAAAGGCTTTACTCTTTTATGCTCCAAATTTAGTTTTATTTCTTGCCTGTAATTGCCATCTAATGAATAATTTTGTTCTGTTAAATAGCTATTATCATCTCCCTTGCTAGTATCATAAACACGAAGTCTCAGTTTGTCCCTCGCACCAACTTTTTTCAAATTATGCTCTAAAACAATGCTACGATAATCATTTTTGCCTGGCATGACCTTGCTAGGGTCTGTTTTGCCCGGCTCGTTCGAAAGTATTTCATTATCGACAGTGAAAACATTCATATTTTCTATCGCAACTATAGCACCTGCTATAATGCTGATGAGATAAGCGAACAAAATCGGTATAATTATAGTCGATCTTTTATTATTCATATTTAACCTCTTTGCGCTCAAATTTCCAGTTGCTGTATCCAATTGGCTGGTCGGCTTATTTGCTTAAGACGAACTAAACTATAATCCTCTTTTCTTATACATCTATAAATCTTTTTCGAATAATCTGGAAAATATTCTTCCTTGTCATCTTAGAATAATATATATCTGTGCTAGAATAAAACAGCCCGTTCTTGATACCAATCCATTTCAGTAGACGCATTTGTTAAATAATATAAAAAATATTCGAAGAAAATCTCTCTCCCCCTGTCAAAACCAAAATTCGCGAGTTCTCTACCATCAATCCCTGCCATAGTAAGGAAAAATCTCAAATCCCCGGGGGAACCTGAACCTTCTTTCTCCCAGTTTTCTGTTCGCCTCTGCCAGAGCCGCCCTATCCTCACCAGCCGCCTTGACCAGGTTCAGGACCTCGTCCGAGGACTCCTCCTCTTCCACCTGCTCCTTCACATACCACTGCAGAAACTGGCCTGTTGCTCCGTCCTTCTCCTCCTCCGCCACCCCCACCAGGGCATGGATGAGCCCGGTGACAATCCTCTCGTGCTCCCAGACATGCTGGAAGGCCTGCAAGGGCGAGCCCCAGTCGAACTGGGGAGCCTCCACCGCCAGCATCCGGGCTCTGCCGCCGCTGCTGGCAATATAGTCCAGCATCTTCATGGTGTGAACCAGCTCCTCTCCGGCCTGCAGCCTCATCCAGTGAGCGAATCCCTCCATCTTTATCGATTCAAAATAGTAGGACATGGAAAGATAAAGATAAGAGGAATACAGCTCTCTATTGGCCTGCTGGCACAACGCCTCATTCATTTTATCGCTTAGCATGATAAAATCCTTCCCTGCTATCCGTTTGCAATCATCCTCGACTATTGCATCTTCTCAAACTGCTCTTTTCCCACGCCGCATTCAGGACAGATCCAGTCCTCAGGAAGGCTCTCAAACGAGGTTCCCGGTGCGATTCCGGAGGTCGGATCTCCCTTCTCCGGATCGTAGACATAGCCGCAGACTGTACAGACATATTTGTCCATCTTCTCTCACCACCTGCTATCATAACCGCCTTCCTAGATGAAATTTTCCAGGATCTCCTTGATCTTGCTCTCCCTTTCCTTCCGGTCAGGCTGGTATGATGAAAAGGACTGATCCAAGCGAGGGGCATCAATCTGATAAAAGCAGCCCAGGGGTATTGGCAGATCGGAGCGATTATAATTCCAGGACCGGATGATCTTCTGGGCCTGCTCAAAGCTACTCCTATCGTTGTCCTCCACCGCATAGGTCCATTGGTTGTAGCTCTCATAGAGATTGTGATAGGATACGCAGACCTGGAGCACATCCACAAAGGAGAAGCCCTTATGGAGTATGGCCTCTTTGAACAGCCGCTGCAGCTGCTCAATGCCGTGGCTGTAGCCCCGGGCGATATAGGTCGCCCCAGAGGAGAGCATCAGCTCCAGGGGATTGAGCGGCGGCTCGACTGCCCCGGCTGGGGTTGACTTTCCCCGAAAGCCGGATGGTGATGTGGGGGTGTACTGGCCGGTGGTCAGGCCGTAAACCCGGTTGTCATGCAATATCAAGGTGATATCGATGTTCCTCTTGGCGGCAAAGATCAGATGCTCCAGACCCTCCGCCAGGCTGTCTCCGTCCCCGGAAAAGCAGATCACCTTCAGATCGGGATTGGCAATCTTGATGGCTGTGGCCGCGGGTATGGTCCGACCGTGCAGGGAATAGAAGCTGTTCACATTGAGGTAGTCAACGATCTTGGCGTGGCAGCCTATGCCCGATACCAAAACCACATCTTCCAGGGGATAGCCCTCGCCATCCAGCTCAGCCAGAACCGCTCTCATAGCGCCGAGGATGGAGAAGTTGCCGCAGCCGGGGCACCAGGTGTTTGTAGCACTGCTGGCCAGGTCCTTGGGATTGATTTGCGTGGGATTCATATGCCTGCACCTCCCAGGCTATGGAGAAGGTCTTCCCGGGAGAACGGCCTTCCATCGTACTTTAAGATCCTGTCATCAACCTTAATGCCCCAGCATCGAGCCATATCGGCCAGCTGTCCAGTGGAGTTGCACTCCACCGCCAGCAGCCTCTCCACCCCCTGCAGGGCATCTATCAGCCTCTTTTCCGGGAAGGGCGAGAGGGCCAGCACCTGGACCGCCCGCAGGCCCAGCCTCTCCGCCGCCTCCACACACACCCCTTTATTGGAGCCCCAGAAGAGAAGAGCGGTCTTGCTTGATATCTGGCCATAGACCTTCACCGTCTCATACTCTTCCATCTCCCTGGCCAGGGATTGGCCCTTTCTCCGGCGCTTCTCGCTCATCTCCCTGGTGAGGCTGGCATCCTCGCTGGTTATGCCCTGCTGGTCATGCATGTAGCTGTCTGTCTTTATCGCCTGCCCCTTCTGGGGGGAGAAGGACATAGGGGAGACGCCATCTTCCGTCTGAAGATAGCGCCTGTATATTCCATTTCCATCCCAGAGCATAGGGCTCTCCTCTTTTACCTCCCCGGCAAGATCCCCATGGAAGCTATAGAGGCTCTCGCTCAGGGTCTTGTCGCTCAGAATGATAGAGGGAATCTGATATTTCCAGGCTAAATTAAGTGCCCGGCCAGACCAGATATAAGCCTCCTCGGCGTCTCCCGGTGCCACCACCAGCCGGGGAAACTCCCCCTGGCCGGCGTGGAGGACGAAATGCAGATCCCCCTGTGCGGTGTAGGTGGGAAGGCCGGTGGAAGGGCCAGCCCTCTGAGCCATGATCACCACCACCGGCAGCTCAGCCATGCCCGCCAGGCTCAGGCCCTCGGTCATGAGGCAGAAGCCGCCTCCGGAGGTTCCTACCGCCGCCCTGACCCCGGCATAGGCAAATCCGAGAGCCATGAGCATGACTGCGATCTCGCTCTCCGGGTGGATCACCTTGAGGCCGAAGTCTCCGGCATAGCGGGCCATGAAGTCCAGAACGCTGGAGGATGGGGTCATGGGGTAAGCCACATAAGCGCCTAGCCCGGCCTGAATCAGACCCAGGCTTATAGCCTGGTTGCCGGTGAGAAGGCTCTGTGCTTGGCGGGAAGCAGGAGCAGAGCCTGATCCTTCTGCCGCTGGATCATCGATCTGGCAGAACTCATCCGCTTGCTGATAGCCGTTTCTTGCCACCAGGAGGTTCAGATCCAGCTTCTTTTGCATATGTTTTCTCAGGACCTCCTCTAAGACCTCCCAGGCGATGCCCACCACCTTGCAGTATCCGCCCAGAATGCAGCTGTTCTTCATGATCGCCGGAGCGCCAGCCTCCTTGAGGATAGAGGTTACGGCCAGGCCGCATCCCTTCACCGCCGTTCCTTTTAAGCTTACCTTATCCGCATCGTAAATGAGAAATGAGCTTGTTTTAAGCCTGTCCTTATGCTTTTCAACCGTCTCCTGATTCAGGGCGATCAGAACATCTATGCCATCGGTATGAGCAGCGACATTGCGGCGGCAGGCCCGGATCAAAGAAAAGTTATGCCCACCCCGGATAAGAGAAGGATAATCGTAGTACATGTAAGTGCTGTAGCCCAGCCTTGATAGCAGGCGGGATATAGTCATTCCCGCCTCATTTATGCCGTCTCCGGCTATGCCTCCGATGAGCGTGGAAAAATCGTCCATTTATATCCCCTGTATGAATTTATATTTCCCGGATTTCGCTAATCTGATAACCGCAGATTTTAATATTATAACTATATGATGGTACTCTATATAAAAGCTTTGCAGAACCGGAAAAGGCGAATGAGGTTGCTGATTAAAAAGAGACTTATAGGAATAAAGCCCATGATACAATCCTGGCAATTAGAATAACTTGGTAAAAATCCTAAAATCCATCTGGTTAATCAGGAGGCTATGATATGGACCAGAATATATCTTATGATGCTGAGCTGGATTGCGTGGGCCTATTTTGTCCTATACCCATCGCCAAGACCAAAGAAGAGATCGAAAATATTGAGGTCGGGCAGATCCTGAAGGTAGAGGCAGATGATCCGGCTGCCGAGGAGGACATATCCCGCTGGGCCAAGAGAGTTGGTCATGAGGTCTTGAGCATGGAAAGGTCCGGAAATATCATAACCATCTGGATAAAGAGAAAGAAGTAAATGAAGAAGTAAATGAGGGTGATCATTTCATGAGCAAGATCCTTTATATTCAGACCAGTGGACTGGACACGCCGGAGAGGCTCTATGCGCCTTTTATTCTGGGAATGACCGCCAGGGCTATGGATGTTGATGCCTCCATATTCTTCATGATCAAGGGGATAACCGCCTTAAAGAAGGGCGAGGCAGAGAAGATCAAGATCGGCAGCTTTCCCAGCCTCAAGGAGGTCATGGACCAGGCCCTGGCGACAGGAGTAAAGATGTACATCTGCGAGCAGAGCACCCAGCTCCTAGGCCTTGATCGAGGGGACTTTATCCCTCAGGCCAAGGTGGCCGGAGCGGCTACATTAAACGACCTGGCTCTGGATGCGGACTCAGTCATAAGCCTGTAGGGGAATATGTGCGGAATTTATCTCGACCATCAGTCCTGCTGTCCTGTCGATCCCCGGGTGGAGGAGTTCGCCCAACGCTATTCTTCTATCGACTTCGGCAATCCCTCCGCTCTGCATTCCCGGGGACTGGCGGCCAAAGCAGCCCTGGAAGAGGCCAGGGCTAAAGTGGCAGAGCTGATAGGAGCGGAGAGTCCAGAGAGCATCATCTTTACCGGCGGCGCTACCCAGGCCAACAACCTGGCCATTCGGGGAGCGGCTCTCCGAAATGCGGCAAAAGGCAAGAGGCTGCTGGCCAGCCAGATCGAGCACATCTCTGTGCTCAATCCCCATAAGGATCTGAAAAAGGGAGGATTTGAGCTTAATCTGATCCCGGTTGACAGCACCGGCCGGATAGACCTATCCTCTCTAGAGAGGCTGGCGGATAAGGAGACTGTGCTGACCAGCATCATGTATGCCAACGGAGAGATAGGCACAGTCCAGCCCATCCGGGAGGCCAGCGATATAGTTCATGACAAGGGACAGCTCCTACATGTGGACGGCACCGCTGCGGCGGGAAAGATTGCAGTGGATGTGCAGAAGGACGGCATCGATCTCTTCACTCTTTCCAGCAATGATATCTACGGGCCGCAGGGAGCGGGGGCGCTTTATGTCCGCCCTGGCCTGCGCATTCAGCCTGTCCTCTTCGGGGGCGGCCAGGAGAGGGGCCTTTTGCCCGGCACGGAGAACATCTATGCTCTGGCCGGATTCGGGGAGGCGGCCAGGCTGGCCCGCCTGGAGATGGCCGGGGAGAGCACGCGCTTGCTGACCATCCGGGACGCTCTCATAAAAGAGATACTGAAGATCGAGGAGGCCCGCCTCACCGGTCACCCCAGCCAGAGGCTGCCGCATCATGCCAGCTTCCGATTCAGCCGCATCGAGGGAGAGAGCATCCTTCTGACCATGGATGCCATGTTCAACATCCAGGTCTCCACCGGCTCGGCCTGCTCCTCCAGGACTCTGGAGCCCTCTCATGTGCTTCTGGCCATCGGCCTCAAGCCTGAGGAGGCGCACGGCTCCATGATCATGACATTGGGGCGGCAGAACAGCATGGAACAGGTGGCGGCCATAGTCAGTGCGACGGAAAAGACAGTAGAGCGGCTGCGGGCTCTCTCACCGCTTTAAGATTATTGGAAAAAGAAAGAGGATGGAATTCATATGGCACAGGTTGGTTACTCCAAGAAGGTCATGGACCATTTCATGAATCCCAGGAATGTGGGAGTGATAGATGCCCCGGACGGTTACGGCAAAGTGGGCAATCCCGTCTGCGGAGATCTTATGGAGATTTTCATCAAGGTTAATGTGGATAAGGTGGAGGACATCAAATTCCGCACCTTCGGCTGCGGCTCGGCCATAGCCGTCTCCAGCATGGTCACAGAGATGGCCAAGGGAAAGAGCCTGGAGGAGGCCATGAAGATCACCCGCAAGGATGTGGCCGATGAGCTGGACGGCTTGCCCCCTCAAAAGATGCACTGCTCCAATCTGGGGGCGGATGCGCTGCATGCCGCCATTGAGGACTACTGGGTCAAGACGAGAAAGATCAGGCCGGAGGATGCGAAACATAAGCAGGGGCAAGAGGGGGAGGAAGGGGAGAGCTGCGGGATTTAGGATAATTTATTTTTGTGATATACTCCGATGCCTGTAACGTTCCAGGCGATCTCACCTGGAAGTACTGGCCTGGGCAGAGGGTGATGTTGCAGCAGGCAGGGGGAGCGTTCAAGCACTTCATCAATACCGCGGTGGTTTACTCTGCTTCCAATACGTTTCTGACTCTATACGGGGGAATGGACTACGACCTGGCCAACTCGCCCATCATCGAGCCCTACTTCTCGGCGGCCAAGGCTCCCCTTCGTCTTTCCCCTGAATGAGGCCAAATGGAGGGTGGAGAGCCTGGGGACGGCGGACAGCTCCCAGGCCTCTCCTGTAGCCGGGACCTGGCACAACAAGGGCAGCTCCCTGGTGATTCCTGCCGGTTGGTGGAGGGTGGAGTATGCGGCGGATCTGGAGGTCGCCAGAGGATCGGCAGGGGCGCTGGATGCTTTTGCCACCCTATCCACAACTGCCAACTTGGAGGTGGATGAGGAGGCCACGACCAAGATTGGGATCAGCTCCGGGGTTTCCATGAGGGGGTCGGTCTGCCTGTCTGGCTATGTGCTGGACCTGGCGGCCAAAGGGACATATTATCTGAACTGCAAGACGGGGCAGGCGCCGATATCGGCGATTTGGTTCAAAGGAAGCGAGCAGAAGACGAGGATTAGGGCGGTGTGCGGGTATTTGTGATTGTGGTTCTGGCCAGTGTCTTACCAAACAAATA
Source organism: Methanothrix sp. (assembly GCA_017994055.1). Taxonomy (GTDB): domain Archaea; phylum Halobacteriota; class Methanosarcinia; order Methanotrichales; family Methanotrichaceae; genus Methanothrix. Next base: position 28,327 of record JAGOLL010000008.1, on the reverse strand, counting down.
TCCTACCATTGCCTCTAATAAACCAATCATAGGTGACATCTGTTTATCGGAAATGCTAGATACTCAGGAGAACACCCTCTATACAAAGATCGTAACTGGCAACCTGAACTCTGTCTAGTGGTCCGAGGGGCATGAGCTGGCAGAGAGTTCTACCCGATCATCAAGGGTAGCCATAGATGAGCATATACTCAATGCTTCCGCCGGTATAGTATTCAGTCTAGCCCTCTATTAAAGGGAGAGATTTTAGATTTTGTCTTTCGCAGAAGATTTGCCAAATATATATCCGATCATTGTTCCAAGTAAGCCATACATCGGCGCAACTTGTTGATCAGTGTATCCTGCGGTCATCAGGAAGAGGCCAGCGATAATGACTATTGTAACTGCAAATACACGGGTGGCTTCTTGATCCCAAGACGGATTCTTCTTGTAAACAATAGATCCTAGTAATATCGCAAGGCATAATCCGAATGCAAGTATACCCCAGCTGAGGTAATATTGCTCCGGACCCATGGAAGATACCCCTCCATCTTCTATAGATACAGGTAGTTGTCCATCGCAAGTGGAAATTAATACTAGAGCCATAAATCCCCAAAAAAGTTTTGTTTTATTGGCCATCATGTACCATCCCTCTTCAATTCTCGTAATATTTGATCTCTATTAAGCGTGGCGTTTTTATAGTTTGGGTTAATTTCGAGGGCTTTTTCAAAGCACAAAAGTGCTTGATCCTTTTGGCCATAATAAAGGGCACACCCTCTGTTGTACCACATAGCAGCAAGTGCCTTTTTAATAATCTCAATCGCTTCAGCATACTTAGTTGCTGCCATTGTATAATCATTCATTTTAAATTTTTCACTACCATCATTATACCGTTTGGCAGCATCCGCTAAAGTATAGTCCAATGCAGTCAGTGTCATTCCTGGCGCTATCCTATGACAAGGCAAGCAACAAATGTCTTCTTCGATGGGCTGCAATGTTGTTGCTCTACTGATGAAATGCGATGTTGTTGCTCTACTGGACCAAGGAATGCTCATATTAGAGCTTGTATTGGGTGATGTGCTTGCTGAGATGATCTTTTTCATTTTGTTTGGTGGAGATACGGCCTGGGTCTCTGCCCACAAAGACGCATCTTCCTGAACGCTCCTGAAGATAGGCGCTAGCTTTTCCTGGTTGTAATTAGCAGCATATCCATTCATGCAAAAGGTTGCATTTAAACAGAACACCATCATTGCGGCTAAAACCAGAATTATTCCCATTTTTATTGTATCCTTCATATCCATGTCCCACCTCGGCTGATTATGCAACCTGAATATATATTGTAATGTTTAACTATTTATAACCACAGCTATTTTTTTCTCGTAGAGCTGCTCTCAAGAAATATAGCGATTTGAATGCCATAGAGACTAGCACCCAATGTTAATGAGGGTTCATGTCATGAAATTGATATAACACGACATCGAGTGCTATAGGCATGTATCCCGAAGGTTTAGAGTTCGGGACAGGTGTTAACTCGTGAATACTCTTTTTTTGTTTCTGCTAGTTCTGCTTCCAGCTCTTTTACTCTCTCCTGTAGCCTCTCATAATCCAAAAGTAGATCGCTGAGTGCGTCTCCCTGTGAGCTGTATCCCCCTTTCTCCAGAAACTCATTCAAGATGCACTTGGGCGCCGAGGACAGGGGCATTTATCCTGTCAATTACTCTCTCTTTTCTCTGGCATTGCGCTTGCGTGTAAATACCTTCGGAGACTACGGGACTGTTAAGAGAAGGGCCTCGACCGGCCCTTCCGGGGAGGGCCGAAAGGGGCCTCTCCTCCCAACTGCTATTGCCTGAGCCTCTTCTTCCTGGGTTACGGCACGCTGCCTGGCTCTCGTGCGGGAAGAGCTGGGCGCACTCAGACGCCATGCTGGCTTGCCCCGATCCCCTCTTCGGGGGACCCTACATGAAGCATCGGATATCCTGGGCAGGCGGGCCACATGAGCTGCATTCTCCTGGGCGGGAGGATCTTAGCCAGATATCGAAGAAAGGGCTGATAACCTTTAAGATGCAATGGAGCGTTATCTGGAAGAGTTCCCACGCAATCGAAATTGGCTAACTCAAGCTCATTATTTTTGATTCTCTGCCTTCCGCCTGGCTATCTTCGCCGCATACGCCCCGGCCACAAAGCCGGCATCAATGTTGACCACGGTGAGAACGGAGCAGGACTGGAGCATGGAGTATAAGGCCGCCTCTCCGCCGCCGCCAAGACCATAGCCGGTGGATACCGGCAGGCCTATCACCGGGGCCTCCACCAGCCCGGCCACCACCGCAGGTAAGGTGCCCTCCCGGCCCGCCGCCACCACCAGGGCGTCAGCCCCTGCCATCCTCTCCAGGCAGGCTCTCCAGGCAGGGGACGAGGCGGTGAATTCCGGCCACGCCCGCATCGTACTCGTAGATGACGTTGCAGCCCATCTCCTCGCCACCACCCGCGCCTCCTCGGCAGCGGGCATATCGGCTGATGCCAACAACCCCCCTCTTGGCCTGCATGCGGCATAGGACTGCTTCATCCGCAATTCAGTGAGCTAATATGAAATGACTTCCAATCCAGGGATACGCATAAAATGGCTATCATTAGACACTATTGCAGCTCCATTGGTCATGGTGATAGCTGCTATCAACTCATCAAAATCGTTTATCGACTCTCCACGAGCCCTGAGGCAGGCAGAGAGAGCCGCAAACCACTCATAGGCATCTTCGTTTATGGCAAGGACAACAAAGGCTCCCAGCAGCTTCTTGATCTTTAGTATGTACTCATCGGATTTCGTGGGAAGGTATGCGCCTTTAAATAACTCTAGGGCATTGATTTGGGTGGTGCATATGGTTTCTCCAGCTTCCTCCAAATCTATGATTTTTCCGAGCGCCGCCTGCTTGCCGTGCAGGGCATCGATCAAGACGGTGGTATCAAGTACCATCATCACAGATCAACTTCTCTCATTTTGGATTGGCGCATCTCTTTGGACGCGGCCTCAATTCGGTCTGCCAGAGCGTCATCCTTACCGATCTCTGCCAAGATCTGGGAAAGCTTTGGTTTGGAGGGGAAATTCTGCATAATAACCTCTGAAAAGCTCTGATTCTCGCTCTTTCGACTCTTAAGCCGATTATATGCCTCTTCAGTTATAGTTATGGTCTTGGTTGACATAAGTAAACGTACATGCACGTACTTGTATTAATAGGTAATGCGATGGAGAAATTATCCAGGAGAAAATAGATTGTCAGCGCAGAAGCTTACCGCTTTTCTTCGATATTGCGATTGGCATATTCCGACCTTCGCCTGGCGATCTTCGCCGCATAGGCCCCGGCCACGAAACCGGCATCGATGTTGACCACAGTGAGAACGGAGCAGGACTGGAGCATGGAATATAAAGCCGCCTCTCCGCCACCGCCCAGGCCGTAGCCGGTGGAGACCGGCAGGCCGATCACCGGGGCCTCCACCAGCCCGGCCACCACCGCGGGCAAAGTGCCCTCCCGGCCTGCCGCCACCACCAATGCATCCGCCTCGGCCATCCTTTCCAGGCAGGGGAAGAGGCGGTGAATTCCGGCCACGCCCACATCGTACTCGTAAATGACAGAGCAGCCCATCTCCTCCGCCACCACTCGCGCCTCCTCTGCGGCGGGCATGTCCGCCGTTCCGGCGGCGAGGATGCCCACCAGGCCTTTCTTTTCCGTGGCAGGATCCGTCCGCATGACCACCGTCCTGGCCACGGGATTGTGCTCCAGAGTGCAGCCCTCGGGAAGCTTAGCCGAGCGAAGGAGCTCAAGCTGCTCCGGCGAGATACGGGTGATGATCACGCTGCCCGTCGCCCGGAGGTGGGCCAGGGAGATCTCCAGAAGGTCCTTTTTGTCCTTGCCCTCAGCCAGGATGGCCTCGGGAATGCCCACCCTGTCAGCCCGGCAGATATCCAGCTTGGCAACATCTCCCACAGGGAGATAGCTATGGCTCTTTATCTGGCGCAGGGCCTCCTCGGTGTCCATCTCGCCACGGGAAAAGCACTCCAGCAGAGCTCTCAGCTTGTCTTTCACGCCCCTTTAGAAGGGCGGCGGAGCATAAAGGGTTTATCCCCTGGAAAGATAGCCATGATCTCTATGCTGGTCAACCTCGATCTTCACATCCATTCCCGCTACTCCATGGCCGTATCGGCAGACATGAACCTGCCCGAGATCGCCAGAGAGGCAGCCAGGAAGGGAGTGAAGATCGTGGCCACGGGAGACTGCCTTCATCCCCGGTGGCTGGAGAGCATAAAAGAGCTTCCTGAATCGGATGGGCTCTACTGCCTGGGAGAGACCCGCTTCGCTCTAAGCGTGGAGGTGGAGGACAATAGCCGGGTGCACCATCTCATCTTCCTGCCGGAGACAAGCAAGGCGGAAGAGCTGGCGGAGAGCTTCGCCCCCCACTGCACCAGCCTCTCTTCAGACGGCAGGCCCAAGCTGCACCTGGGCGCTCCAGAGATCGCCGATCTGGCATTGGAGGCGGGGGGCATGGTAGGGCCCTCTCATGCCTTCACCCCCTGGACGGGGATGTATGCCTACTTCAGTTCGCTCGCCGAGTGCTACCAGGAGAAGGCGGAGAGCATTCATTTCATAGAGCTGGGCCTGTCTGCTGACACTGATTATGCGGACAGGATTGCCGAGCTCTCCAGCCGCACCTTTCTATCCAACTCAGACGCCCATTCCCCCCGCTGCAACAAGCTGGCTCGGGAGTTCAATCGCATGGATCTGGCGGAGCTCAGCTACAATGATATCTGTAGGGCCATCAGGCGGGAGGGAGGGCGCAGGGTCAAGCAGAATGTGGGCTTCTTCCCGGCGGAGGGAAAGTACAACCAAACCGCCTGCACCCGCTGCTACCGGCAGTTTTCCCAGACGGAGAAGGATGAGCTGATGGGCCGCTGCCCGGCCTGCGGGGGCAGGATCAAGCTGGGGGTCTGGGACCGGGTCAATCTGCTGGCCGACTATGAGAGGCCTGTTCATCCCGACCACCGACCGCCGTACCTTCATATCATCCCCCTGGCGGAGATCGCAGCCCTGGCCCTGGGATACAGGAGCGCTACCGCCGCAGCGGTTCAGAGATGCTGGAGCGGGCTGATAGAGGGAAGGACGGAGATCGAGGTGCTTATGGAGGCGGATCTCTCGGAGCTTTCCGCGGACCCGAGTGTGCTGGAGGCCATAGAGATGTTTCGCCAGGGAAAAGTGAAGGTCGTGCCGGGGGGCGGAGGGAAGTATGGGGAGGTAAAGATGGCGGGAGGGGCGGCGGGTAAGAAGGAGAAAAGGGAGCAGAGGTCGCTGTTTGATTTCTGAATAATATTGATTGTCGGCTTAAGAACTCCAAAGGCACATCTGATTCTGCAAATTCAACGGGACCAAATCAGAGCATCCACATATGCCGGTTCCGACAATAATAAATCAGCAAATGCAGGAGATGTAAACCGAAATGCCAAACATAAACACGAAAGCTCATGTTCTGGTTCGTGACAAGTTTATATGCCGATATTGCGGTGCACAATTGTACTTGGCTCAGGCGATCAAGGTTCTGGATATGCACAAACCAGGCAAAAGACATTGGGATGCTCACTGGGAAATTGAGCCGCTAAAAAGCAATGGTGCAACCGTAGATCACATCGTATCAGAAGAGGAAGGAGGATACGATACTTTGGATAACTTAGTTGCGTGCTGCGTAGTATGCAATTCGAGCAAAGGAAAAGGAAAGCGAGATCTTTTGGCTCAGTCTTCAGATAAATCATGGGATGGAGGGTGCTGCATATTTCTAACACTTGCTCCAATATACAAGGAGCATTTAAGCAAAGAGGATGAGAAGTGGTTAAAGGCACTCAGACGAGAAGGAGTAATGCCAGATGAAGAGAACATTCAAACAAGAATCAGCATGATGTCTTTATAGGTCCACATACAGGAAAAGAATTAACTGTTTAAGAGATCATAAACATGAACAACGAATACATCGAAACCGCCCTTGTGCAAGCTGATTATGATTCCCTTGAAGATGGCTCCTATGTGGCTATTGTTCCAGGACTTCAGGGGGTAATCGCTATTGGGGGATCTCTGGAAGAATGCCGGTCTGATCTCATTGAGGTCATTGATGAATGGATTGTCGCTCGTCTGCAACGGAATTATCCGATACCGCCAATTGGAGGCCAAGAAATTTCTTTCTCTGAGGAGCTAGCAGACGATATCGACTTAAGTTAAGCCTCCCGGCGCGAATTCATCAAGAGTTTAGCTGCATTCTGCCTAAAACTCCATCAAACTCCTCTGCACCGGCCCGGCCAGAATCTGGGCCTCCCTTCGCCACTGTGCCAGCGGCGTCCTGATTCTCCTCTCCATCTCCGCCAGGGCCTCCCCCAGGCTGGAGAAGCGCTGAGGCGGCGCAGACATCGCCTTTCTGGCCACCTCCCGCACAACCCAAACCCCCAACGGAGCCCAGTAGGCCTCCGATATCTCCCGCACCGCCAGAACCGCAGCCTGGCGGCCCCGGCAAGCCAGATGCTCTAGGGCAGCCAGGCGAGCGGCATAGTAGCCGCCGGCCAGGCTGCTGTAGGCTTTTTTAGGCCGCGCGTCCTCCCTGTCTCCTCCGATGAAGCCCTCCTCCGCCCAGACTGATCTGGCCATCCAGATCTCCACCAGCTCGAACTGGAAGGGTCGGGGCAGAAGCAGGATCTCGAAGCGGTTTCCCAGATCCTCCCCGGAGTGGAGGTAATAGTCTTTAACCTGCGCCCCTTCCAGCACCCGCTCCTTGAGATCCTTTCCCGCCATGTCGTCCGAGGCGGTGATGGACCAGCGGGTGGGAACCAGCCGCCTCTTTTTGCCCAGAAGGCCTAGGGATAGCAACCGGGAGATGTGATCTATTCCTATGCCCGAGGCATATAGCTCCGCCACGGCAGTGGCCGCTCCCGCATCCCGGTCCTCCGCCAGCTGATCCACCCTCCTGGGGACCACGGGATTGGTGGTGATCTCCATTCCCTCCAGCTCTCCGGAGGGCCCGGAGGGAGAGAGGACACCGTCAAAGGAGATTCTGCCCCTGGGCGGGCGGGAGAAGGAGACCTCCGTTCCCACGGGGGCGGCGGAGAGGGCGATCTGCTGCATGGATGAGAGCAGGGCCCCCGGCGCTGCCGCCTCCTTTACTGCTATCTTGCTCTCGGAGCGGACCAGAGAGGTGCGGGCAGCGATGATCTCCCCTATGTCCATTCCCAAATGCATATGGGGAAGAGCCCGATCGGGTCTATCGCCAGCGGGCAGCAGGGGCCCGGCCCGGAGCAGGGGATAGCCGGCTCTGCCCACGAATACCTCCGGGGGAGACATCCCTTCCAGTCGCCGGCCGATCCTGGGCAGGGCTGCCGTCTCCTCCAGCCGGCGTAGTATGGGGCAGACCGGCCGGCCACACAGCCCCCGGCCCTTGCAGGTGATGCAGTTCATCTTTCTCGGAGCAAGGCCCTTATAGCATATATCACTATTATCCTCCCTCATGACAGAGAGGTTGATCCCGGCCATAGCCCAGGATGCCAAAACCGGCGAGGTGCTCATGCTGGCTTACATGAACGATGAGGCCCTGGCCAAAACCAGAGAGACGGGCACAGCTCATTACTGGTCCCGCTCCCGAAAGAAGCTCTGGCTAAAGGGCGAGTCCTCCGGGCATTTTCAGAAGGTGGTGGAGATCAGAATCGATTGCGACGAGGACGCCATACTGCTCTTGATCGAGCAGGAGGGAGGAGCCTGTCACACCGGCTACAGATCATGCTTCTACCGCACCATTGAGGGTAAGATTGTTGGGGAGAAGGTCTTTGAGCCAGAGGATGTCTATTGATGGCTGACGGGAAGAGCTACTCACTTTATGATAGCCCTCTGCTCAAAGCCAAAGCCAGGCTGGAGAAGGGACGGGTCAAGATCGAATCCAGCGGCCCGCTGAGCCGCCTGCCCATGATCAGATCTGCTCTGCAGATGTTCGAGGGCCAGATTCCGGTCCGGGTGGAGGCGGAGAGGCTGTGCCTGTCCACCTGGATACCTCCCCTGCCGAGCCCTGCCTTCGACCGCCTTGCAGAGAGCCGGGTGCGGGGCCTCTTGGGAATGCGCACACCGGATCAGGTGACGATTTCCATCACCGAGGAGTGTCCCAACCGCTGCTCTCACTGCGCCCTGCCTGACTCGGGAAAGAGACTGCGGCTCACTCCGGAGACGGTCAAGGATGTCATCGGACAGGTCCTGGATATGGGAACTACTCTGGTCATCTTCGATGGGGGCGAGCCCGCTCTCTATCCTGAGCTGCCGGAGTTGGTGGCAGCCGTGGATGAGCGGGCCATATCCACCCTCTTCACCTCCGGGGCGGGCTTCACCTCCAACCTGGCGGAGCGGCTGGCTGAGGCGGGGCTTTATGCGGTCAATGTCAGCCTGGACAGCCCCCTGGCAGAGGAGCATGATCTCATGCGCGGTAGAAAGGGGGTATTCTCCGAGGCCATGGCCGCGGCGGAAAATGCCTTTGAGGCTGGACTACTGGTCGACCTCTATGTGGTCTTGCGCCGGGAGAACATGCATCACCTGCAGGCTTTTCATGATCTGGCCCGCCGCCTCGGCGCCCAGGAGTTGACCTTCTTCGAGGTGGTGGCCACCGGCCGCTGGTCGGAGCGACAGAACATCGCCCTCACCCCAGAGGATCATGACCGTCTTGCCGCCTTTGTTAGAAGCGCAGCCGAGCCCAGGATATTCTCTGTGCCTGAGGCCTACAAGCTCTTCGGCTGCTTTGCCGCCAGCTCCTGGATGCACATTACCCCCGCCGGGGAGGTCTATCCCTGCTCCTGCTATCCGGAGTCCTGGGGCAGCATCTTTGTAGAGCCCCTAAAAGAAATCTGGCGGCGCATGGGGTCCTTTCCCTTCAAAAAAAGCAAAACATGTCCCATGAGAAAATAAGGGGTTTTATCATCAGCTTTGAGCAGAATTGCCTTATTTTGAGCGGTCTAAAATCCTGGCAGGATTATTATAAATTTTCCCGCCTTGGATTCGATCAACAAAGCTATATAGGACATTAATCGTGAACAATCCGATCGAATTATGGACCTGACACCTGTTCAAAGAGACATACTGACGGCGTTGATCAACATTCATCGTGTAGAAGGAAGAGCGGTGAAGGGCGAAGAGATCGCCGAGCTGATAGACAGAAATCCGGGAACCATCCGAAACCAGATGCAGTCCCTAAAGGCTCTCAATCTGGTGGAGGGTGTACCCGGGCCGAAAGGCGGCTACAAGGCTACCGGGACAGCCTATGAGGCGCTGAACATCGATGCCACAGGGGATGTGGTTACCGTTCCCGTGACCCGGAACGGAGTGGTGGTGGAAGGCACCACCGCCAGCGAGATAGTCTTCAATAAGGTCATGAACACCCAGCAGTGCGATGGAGTGGTGAGGGTAATAGGCAACATCCGGGAGTTCAATGTGGGAGACAGCATTGAGGTTGGCCCGACGCCGGTGAACAAGGTCTACATCCGGGGCAAGGTGACCGGAAGAGACGACACCATGAGCCGTCTGATCTTTCATATCGATGAGATGATCTCCGTGCCCAAGACGGCGGTAAAGGCCGTCGCCCGCCGGGCGGTGAGGATGCCCGCCAATTCCACACTGCAGGAGGCGGCGCGCATAATGGTTCATAACGGCGTCTCCGAGGCACTGGTGGATGATAGCTCGCCGGGGCTGATCAGCCTGGCCGACCTAGCCAGAGCAGTGGCGGATGGGAGAAGCAGTCTGGAGGTGCGGGAGATCATGAACCGGGGCTTTTTGACCATTGACTCGGAGGAGCCCATCTACGAGGCCATCAAGATCCTGGGGCGCACCGGAGCGGGGCAGCTGGTGGTGACGGAGAAGGGCGTCCCCTGGGGCATCATCTCCCCGGCGGAGCTGATTAAAACCCTCACTCCGAGCTGATCTCGGTTCCTGTGTGCCCACCCAGGGCACCTTTCTTTAAATTTTCTATCCGGCTGCCAAGAACTATAGCCGTAGGTATGCTGCTGCGCTCGATGATCTTGGCCGCCAGAGGATCGACGGGCGAGCGGGAGCCGGCCTTCATCTCCGTGCCTGAGGCCAGGCGGGCCAGCTCCTGAGCGGTCATGCGGGAGATCTTCTTGGCCTCCGGGTCCTTCTCCGGGTCGGCGGTGTAGACCCCGTCCACGGAGGTGGGGATGATCAGCCTGTCCGCCCGGACGTACTCGGCCAGCAGAGCGGCCACGGCGTCTGTTGTTTGTCCGGGGGCCACCCCGCCCATGACCACGACCCTTCCCGGCTCCGCCAGGCGGGCTGCGGCGGCGTAGCCTTCGGGGATCTCCTGGGGGGCAGAGTCGCCCAGGGCGGCCACAAGCAGCGCCGAGTTGAGCTTGGTAGCGCCTATTCCTATCTGGTCGCAGAACATCTCGCTAGCTCCAAGCGCGCGGGCTTTCTCGATGTACTCCCGGGCGATTTTGCCGCCGCCCACCACCACATAGATCTGGTGCGAGGCAGCCAATTCCTTGAGAGCCGAAGCATACTGCTTGAGGCTTTCAGCATCGCGGCCCGCCACCACGGAGCCGCCGAGGGAAAAGACGAATATCATGAGGAGGGGCAGGATTGTGAGTGGATAAAAAGGCTTGCTTGTGATGCAACTAAGCATTCCATTTCGCTAAGACTTTCCGGACCTCGTCAGCATAAGGGCTACCGATCTGCTCAAAAATCGCAAGTGCTTCTTTAGCTAGCTTGCTGGCTTTATCACCTTGATGAAGCTTATGAAAAGAAAGTCCCATGTTAAAGAGAACAATCCCTTTTCCTTTAATATTCCCTGTTTGGAGATGGATCTTTAAAGACTTCTCCCCATACTCAATAGATTTTGAAAACTCATTTAGATTAAAAAACAATTGACTTATATTGCCGAGAATATTACCTTCACTATTTTTGTTTTTAGTACAGCGACAAATCTTCAAGGCTTGTTCATAGCATTCTATAGCTACAAATAATTGACCGATATCATGATAGACCGCTCCAAGATTTCCTAAAACATCAGCTTCAGAATATTTATCACCTATTTCTTGGAAGATCTTCAATGCATTCTCGAAATAATTAATAGTCTCTTTGGTCTGACCAAGATCCATATGTGAAATACCAAGATTAACCAGATCTTTTCCTCTTCCAGCTTTGTCTTCCATCTCACAACTAATTTTAAGTGATTGCTTCTGGTATTCAATTCCTTTTTGCGTTTCTCCTAGTTCCAAGTAAGCTCTTCCTAGATTGCTGACTGAGATACCTTCGCCCCGTTTATACTCAATTTCTCGGGAAATATTTAATCCATCATCGAAAGACTTGATGGCTTTGTGAATTTCTCCTATCAGATGATATGCACTCCCCAAGCTGTTTTGTATGTCCGCTTCAAGAGTGAAGTTTTTGATTTCGCGTGAAATATTTAGAGCTTGTTCATAATATTTAATGGCCTTATGGGATTCACCAAGCTTAAAATAAGCATGTCCCAAATTAAATAGATGAAATCCTTCGCCCCTTTTATCGCTGATTTCCTGCGAGACTTTCAGCGCTTGCTCATAATATTTTAATGATATGGAGGGGTCTCCTAAATGATCATATGCGGAACCAAGGTTACCATAGGATAATTCTTGGGCCTTTATGTCTTTGGTTTCGAGAGAAATATCAAGGGATTTTTGAAAATGATTGATTCCAAGAAGCACATCTCCAAGTTCGCAATAGGCACTTCCAAGATTTCCAATACTATGTCCTTCTATGATTTTATCTCCGATCTCGCGAGAAACATCTAGGGCTTTTTGATAGTATTCAATTGATCTATTAATTTCAAATAGATCCAGATAGCAATTTCCCATAATGTTTATTATTATTGCTTCCCCTCTTTTGTCGTTTAGCAATCGCACTGAATCCAATGCATCCTCTAACCATTGTATGTATTTAGTCGGTCTCAAGCACGAGTACAATATGCTCTCTGAATGGACAAAATCTACGCAAATTGCTGCGATATTATTGTTTTTAAATTTATTTTTGCTCGCCCATTTTTGTCCTGCCTCAATATTTTTCCAATCAATAGTAACTTGTTTCAAGCTACTTGAAGCATCGCCTTGAAGGAATAGGTTGTCTGCCTTCCACAGCATTTCTTGATAATATCTGGCATGACGATATCCTGCAAGATCAAGGTCAGCGCTATTTGGCCACGAACTGGCAAAATCGCGTGCTAGGTCGTGCAGCCTGCAGCGCCCGCCTTCGCCTTGGGCATCGGGCAGAAAGTCTACCAGGCTCCACCTGATCAGCTCGCCCAAAGCATCCTCTGCCGGCATCTCGTCAACCTCCCAGATAGCTGCCGCTCCGGCTAGATCGAAGTCTGCGGGAAAGACTGAAAGCAGGGACCAGAGCCTTTGCAGCTCAGGGGTGAGAAGATCGTAGCTCGTGCTGAAGGAGGCATCCACCAGCTCCAGGCGCTTCTTGGCGTCGCCCAATCGTTTGATATAATCGGCAACGCTCAAATTCGGTCTTTCTCTAAGAATTGAAGCTGCATTTCTCAGGGCGATTGGCAGACGACCGCATATCTCCGCCAGCTCACGGGCATGATCGCCGATTCGCCCGCAGATCTCCAGCAGGAGCTTCTTAGCGTCCTCCAGGGGCAGCACATCCAGATCCTTTTCAGCCAAACCCGGCAGGGCAAACTTCTTGCGGGAGGTTACGAGAAGCGCGCAGCCCTGAGGGGGCAGGAGCGACTCCACCTGCTCCCGGCTGGCGGCGTTATCTAGGAGTATTATGGCTTTCTTGCCAGAGAGAACAGAACGATAAAGCCCACAAATGCCGTTCAGGTCCTTTGGCAGCGGGGCATCGGCTCCTAGGTAGGAGCGAATGACATGAGCCATGGCCTCCTCAGGCTGCAGTGTGCTCTTGCTCGTGCCCTGCATGTTCAAGAAGAGCTGGCCGTCAGGAAAACTAATCTTAAGTCGATCGGCTAGGACCAGTGCCAAAGCGGTCTTTCCCACTCCGCCCATGCCTCGCAGGCCGGTTATGGTTGCACCTTGGCCGAACTGCTCAAGAAGGATTTTGATTTCGTCCTCACGGCCTGTGAAGTCATGCGGATAAATCGGGATTTGCTGTGGAATAGGAAAAGCCGATGCTGAACATGGTTGTGAAACCATTTTCTCCGCGTAAATGTTGGTCTGGTTTGTCACAGACTGGCCTTTTTGGTCGAAATTAGGCGCATCCGTCATCTTTGTCCTTTCTATTTGGTGCCAATATTTACTGAACCTTGCATATTTCCGATATTGGTTTGAGTGCCGACGTTCTGCCCCCGCTGATCAAAGATGGGACGAGCTGACGGGGCATCGCCTTTCATTTCATCGAATAGCTTTTTGACCTCTTCCGCAAATCTGGGGTCTTCTTTCATCTTTTCGGCTAGGACTCCTTTCAGTGCCAACTGTCGTTCTTCTGATTCAGGTAGCTCTTTGGCGCGGGATAAAGTCTGCTCTGCATAGCCGTCTCCTTTGAACTTCTCAACCACCGCCTGGCAGAGATCAACTACCTTCCCGCCTAATTTCTCGCCAGCGGTCTTGGTGAAAGCTTCCGCGCCCTTGGCCAAGAGCGGCGTGGCAAATGCAGCTAAACTGACAGGATCAACTACCATTTCTATCAAGAGAAGAATTGGCGGATGAGAATGATAAGTTTTTGGATTGCTGAAAGAAAAAAGAGTTTTGAAGGTTCTGTTTAAACCTTATCCAGCGCCGCAGCCACCTTGTCGAAGATGGCCTTGATATCTCCTACGCCGAGCACAGTGGCCACTATGCCCCTCTTGTTGTAGTAGTCGATGAGCGGCTGGGTCTGGGCGTGATAGGCATTCAGCCTCTGCTTGACTGTCTCCTCGGTGTCGTCCGCCCGCTGGTACAGCTCGCCGCCGCAGGCATCGCACTTGCCCTCCACCTTGGGCTCGTTGAAAGAGACGTGATAGGTAGCGCCGCACTTGTACACAGCAGCGCCGATCTGAGCATCGCGACCCGCTACGACAGAGCCTCCGAGGGAATAGGCGAAAAATGGAGACGAGCTGGATGGTATGCGGAGAAAAAAAGTTAGCTTGTGATCTCAGGGCAGGCTCTTAGCGGCTCTGAGCTTTTCGATCTGCAAGCATTTTTAAATCGTTCGCTATTTCGCAATTCTGCCAATTCTCTCCAGCGCCTGGCTGATTCTGCTTTGGGATGCGGCATAAGAGAGCCGAACATAATTTCTGCCATCCGGACCGAAGGCAGAGCCCGGAGTGGCGGCTATGAGAGCATCTTTGAGCAGCCGGTCGGTGAATGCATCCCCTCCTCCCAGATGGGAGAGATCAGGAAAGACATAAAAGGCTCCTCCGGGAATGCTGCAGGGTATGCCCAGCTCTCGCAGCCCCGAGACCAGCATATCCCGCCGGGCCCGAAACTCCGCCACCATGGCTTGAACCTCATCCTGGGGCCCCTGCAATGCCGCCACTCCCGCCCTCTGTACAAAGGTTGTGGCCTGAGATACGGAGTGAGAGAGCAGCCTGTTCACCCATTTCATGGTCTCCCTGGGGCCGGCAAGATACCCAAGCCTCCATCCGGTCATGGCATAGCTCTTGGAAAAGCCGTTGATGGTAACCGTTCTCTCCTCCATCCCCTCCATAGAACCTATGCTGACATGCTGGTGATCGTATATTATCTTCTCATAGATCTCATCGGATATGACGAAGAGATTGTGATCCACGGCCAGATCCCTGATCTCCTCCAGGACCTTGCGATCGAAGATCGAGCCGGTGGGATTGGAGGGAGAATTGACTATGATCAACCTGGTCCTGGAATTTATGCTCGCCGCCAGATCCTGGGGCATGAAATTCTCGTCCACCCGTCCCCAGGAGACCCTGCCGCCGGCAAAGGCCACACAGGGCTCATAGCTGACCCAGGAGGGGCCGATAAGGACGCACTCATCTCCCTCCTGAAGCAGGGCTTGAATCGCGGCAAAGACTGCCATCTTGGCTCCAGGTGTCACTGACACATCATCTGCAGTGACATGGAGATCGTTTTCCATGGCCAATTTATCGGCAATAGCCCGACGCAGTTCAGGAATTCCTGCCGTGGGTGCATAATGGGTCTCGCCCATCCGGATGGAATTGCAGCCCGCCTCTACGATATTCTTTGGCGTATCGAAATCCGGCTCGCCAACTGACATATCTATGACATCCTGGCCAGAGGCTGCCAGCTTCTTGGCCATAGCCGAGATCTTCAGGGTGGTTGACTCATGAATGGATGCCATCCGGGCTGAGACCATTGCTATTCTCCTCCCAGCCTCTGCAGGAGCTTGACCGCCGCCTCTACCGCCCTCTTGGCATAGTCCACCCTCTTGTGGGCGTCCGGCCGGGACATCTTGGGTCCGGTGATGCCCAGGGTCACCGGCTTGTCGAACTCCAGTGAGAGGTCCATCAGCTTCCGGGCTGCCTGGGAGACCACAATCTCATCATGGGCCGTCTCTCCCTGAATCACGCAGCCGATGGTCACCACAGCATCGATGTCCTCGCGACGAAGAAGCTTCTTTGCCGCGAGGGGCATATCGTAGACGCCTGGAACATAAACAATGCCTGCAACCTCTGCACCCAGGAACTGGGCATGCTCCCTGCCCAACAGCTCCATCTGATAGGTGATGTCCCTATTGAACTCCGAGACGATGAAACCAAGTCTTGCCATAAGCTCCAAACCCCGTAAGAGTAGGCAACTTCCTTCCTTGCCAGACTAATAAACCCATCGATCTCGGGATGAAAAGAAGATCAATCCGGCGATCAAAAGCCATTTATCCTCAGCAATTATCCGAATTTCAGATGCTCATGAGACTGATTTATCTTAACGGAAAGTTTGTTCCAGAGGAACAGGCTATGGTCTCTGTCTTCGATCACGGATTTCTTTATGGAGACGGAGTCTTCGAGGGAATCAGAGCCTATGATGGAAGGGTCTTCCGGCTGGAGGACCATGTCAGAAGGCTCTTCGACTCGGCTCAGGCGATCATGCTCAAGATCCCTATCAGCCAGGAGGAGATGGGCCAGGCTATACTCGAGACCTTGAGGAAGAACAATCTGCGCGATGCTTATATCCGGCCCATAGTCAGCCGCGGCTACGGCGATCTGGGCCTCGATCCCAACAAATGCCCCCAGCCATCGGTGATCATCATTGCCGTGGAGTGGGGGGCGATGTACGGAGACCTCTACGAGATAGGACTGACTGCCGTCAGCGTCTCGGTGCGGAGGAATTCCCCGGACAGCCTGCCGCCCAATATCAAGAGCCTCAACTATCTCAATAACATCCTGGCAAAGATCGAGGCCAATATCAAGGGAGGAAATGAGGCCATCATCCTCGACTCCAGGGGTCTGGTCTCAGAGGGCAGCGGAGACAACATATTTGTCATTAAGAACGGGGAGATTTCCACACCGTATACCATCAACAACCTCAAGGGCATCACCAGAGATGCGGTCATGGAGCTGGCTGAGATCAGGGGAAATCCCATAAAGGAGAAGGAACTGGGCCTCTTCGACCTCTATACTGCAGACGAGGTCTTTGTCACCGGAACTGCGGCTGAGGTGGCGCCGGTTACCAAGATCGATGGCAGAACCATAGGAGACGGCAAGCCGGGGCCGATCACAAAAGAGCTTATAGCCGCCTTCAGGGAATTGACCAGGAGCACAGGAACGGCCATATTCAAATAAGGCGGATGGCTGAGCAGAGCAAGACATCTCTTCTTGCTCTGCGCTTTCTCTCCAGGCGGTCCCAATTTTTAGATATTCACAGTCTTGCGCAGTTGAACGTGACTCCCTAGATAGGCCGGTCCTCCAGAAGGCTCTTGTCGATCTTGAGAGTGGTGGAAGGATATGGAACCCATCGAGCCAATCTAACCGAAAGTCTGATATACAATATATCACGAATTATCATTGTGAATGCTTATGGAGACATTTGTCGCCAGATATCTCGCCATGTGGGCTTTGGCTTTTCTGAGCATGGCTCTCTTGGCCATATCCAAGATTCCACAGTGACTGGCTTTTAGATAATGCGCCTGTGATGTCTCTTTTTTCCTTTATCAACTTTAGAGAAACATGCTGCTCTATGCCATCATCAAATTGCCATACGGCTTTATCTCTGCAAAAGAGCATATAATGCATCTCACCATTGCATCTCACACCCATATGCACACCCCATACAAATTTATGCCTAAAAGGCAATAAGAGAACAGGTGAAAGCAATGAAGAAGTCCCTGGGAGCAAAGACCCTGCTATATCCCACTCCCGTATGTGTGATCGGGACCTATGACCGGTTTGGAAATCCCAATGCAATGACTGCGGCATGGATTGGGATCTGCTGCTCCAGCCCGCCCTGCCTGTCCGTCTCACTGCGCAAGGTCACTCAAACCTACCGCAATATAATCAATCGCAAGGCATTCACCGTATCCATCCCCTCTGAGGACCACGCCAGGGAGGCGGACTACTTCGGCCTGGTGTCGGGAAGTGCAGCGGATAAATTCTCCACCAGCGGCCTGACGCCTCTCAAGAGCGAACTGGTGGATGCCCCGCTGGTCAAGGAATTTCCATTAGCCCTGGAGTGCAGGCTGCATCGCATTGTGGAGATAGGACTGCATACCCAGTTCATAGGCGAGATAATCGATGTCAGGGCAGATGAATCATGCCTTGGCCCCGACGGGTTTCCGGATATTGAAAGGGTTCGGCCAATTATCTTCTCTCCAGAAGGGCGCAAGTATCACGGTCTGGGAAGGTTCATAGGCAATGCTTTCTCTATGGGCAGGGAGCTGATCAAGAGCTGATCTCGAATTCCTCTCCTCTCCCAATCAATCAAACCATCCCGGAAGGAGGCATGCTATTGACCTTCCGGCTGCTCTTAAAAACAAATATCCTGGCAATCCTGAAGCCAACAGCTTCCTCCTCTTCAGAGATCTGATGAGAGGCTGCTATCATGCCCGAACCTCGATCTCCAGGACATCGGCGAAGGTCTCGGAGTTTCCATCGGCAGTGGCCACAATGCTCACCGTATAGATACCAGGCTGCATCTCTGCATTCCATATCCCCATATACTTGCCTGTTGTTGTCTCGAGTAGGTTCATCCTGGCTGCTTCAGAGCCGTCGGGGAAATTTATTACCGCAGTGCAGCGCAGAATGCGGTCTGCCCTCTGGCCTGATATCTCCGAGGATGATGGGGCTACTCCGGAGGAGCCTATCTGGACTGCTCCGTCCTTTCGGTTCAGATCGGCGAAACCCTGGGGTGAGCCGAATCCGCAGGTGGCGCAGCCCTTGACCTCCAGCTCATCTTCGCCCCTTGAGCTATTGCCTTCTGGCGAATTTCTAGTTGAATTGGCCGACGCCGACTGAAGGATTGCCGTGATATAAACCGGCTGGCTGGCTTTGACCGGATTGGGCTCGGCCTTTATCTCTGCCAGTTCAAATCCGAACTGCGGCTGCATCTCCAGCCAGCTGCGCCAGGAATAAAGCCGGGCATCGAATCCCAGGCGCTCCAGGGCAAACCATGTAATAGCAGCCTCAATTCCCACATTGGTATAGACCACAACCGCTCTGTCCTTTCCAATACCGGAAAAGATCTCCTGAAGCTGCTCCCGGCTCCTCAAGCTGTCGTTGTCCAGAGCATATTCATAGGGGATATTCACTGCACCGGGAATAGAGCCTATCTCATAGTCTCGCGGCAGCCTGGCGTCTACTATCTGAGCTCCTCCGGCAGCCACAAACTCATAGGTTGCCAATAGATCAGCATTGATGCGGGGCATATATTCCGCTCTGGTCCTTATTGATGGCCTATGGCTAAGGTTGAGGCCGGCAGCCTTCCAGTCATCTGCAGTGCCCGTCAAGATTCGAACATCCTCATGGCCCAGATACTTCAGCAGCCAGTAGGTGAAGAACGCAGGAGCCGGCCCCCCGCCTCAGGGCATGCACTCCCCGGCTATGATCAGGGAATCATTGCTTGTTATGCCCGCGTCTCCCAGTCGCCCGGCAAGCTCAGAGACCGGCTTGAGGCCGCCTCCCCGGTCAAAAAAGTCCTCGTAATTGATGCTCAGAGCACCATCTATATAGTCCGTAGCATTGGGGCTTATATCCAGTACGGTATCTGAAGGCATTATCCCCGCCGGACTGACAAAAGCTGAATCGATGTCAGGATCTTCCGCCCAGGATGCGTTATCGGATCCGGTAGGGGCTTCTTCTGCCGCCAGAACCGGCGATAGGAGCAGTATTTGAATGAATATGGCTGTCGTAATGCCGAATAAATGCTTTTTCATCTTATTTCTGCCTCAAACTCGGATAT
This sequence comes from Methanothrix sp., assembly GCA_017994055.1. Classification (GTDB taxonomy): domain Archaea; phylum Halobacteriota; class Methanosarcinia; order Methanotrichales; family Methanotrichaceae; genus Methanothrix. The sequence continues at coordinate 8,982 of JAGOLL010000008.1, read as the reverse complement.
CGGTTCGGGATGATATTCCCAGCTATCCAGATCTGCCTGCCTCTCCTTTAACCTTTTCCATTGAGGGCTCGCGGGAAAGGATAGCATCATCCCGATCCATTCGGCAAAAATGCATTATGCCGGACAAATCCTTCCTGATCCGCCTAAAGAGACTCCAGGGCCTTTCTCAGGAATATCTTTGCCTGCTGGACTTCTTGCAGCGAAACCGGCCAGGAGTCCTTTAATTGCAGGCGCGCTCTCTCGAGTGCCTCAGTGAGCAGCTTCATGGTCTCCACCGAGCCGGGACATGACTCTTTTACCACCACCTGATCCTCGCATCCATATACGCCCAGGAAGGGAAATATGCGGCAGGACCAGGGACGGACGGCATAGATCTTGCAGACTTTGCTCCTGGCATCATAGAACTTGCAGGGAAGTATGTGCTTGAAATTCAGCACCTTCGGACGGTCCGGATCGGGATCGGCGTACTTTTTGATGAACTTGTTCAAGGGGATCTTGAGATGCCTGGCGATCTGTCTGGCGTCCTCCATTCGCAGACGAATGGGATCGCCGGTGCTGCAGCAGCTACCGCATCTCTTGCACTGGAAAAGGATGTGGCAGGCCATGCGATAGTAATCCACTGTGGTATATCTCGCCGCATCAATCTCTGTAAAGACCTGACTGTCCGGAAGAGAGGTTGCCCTGAGCAGCTGCAGGGCGATTGATCTCGGATCTCTCATCTCTTCTGTAATTTCTGCCATTGGCAATGGCTTCTCGACAGGCATCCTTTTCAATCTTGCCCCACCACACCCTATCATGGCCCTGGAGATCGTACTCATCGGCAGGTCTAATGTGGGAAAATCAACCTTATTCTGGGAGCTGACCGGGAAATCGGTTCGGGTGGGAAGGCGTCCCGGGGTCACCCAGTATCCCTTCCAGACCAGAGTAGGAGATATCCTTTATGTGGACATGCCGGGATACGGCTTCATGCTCAAGGCCTCCCGTGCCGATCAGGAGAAGACCAAGGATCTGATTGTGCAGTACTTTGAAGAACATGCCACATCTATTCTTCTCGCGGTGCAGGTAATAGATGCCTCATCCTTTTTGGATATAGCCGATCGCTGGGAGAAGCGGGGAGAGGTGCCTCTTGAGATCGAAATTTGGCAGTTTCTGGAGGATATGGGCATTGATGCGGTCCTGGCCGCAAACAAGATGGATCGCATAGCCAAAGCGGATAAGGATGCCGCTCTTGACCTCATCTGCGAGCGCCTGGGAATGTTGCCGCCCTGGAGGCAGTGGCCGGATAAAATCGCTCCTATAAGCGCCAAGAGAGGCGATGTTAAGGCATTGAAGATCATCATAGCCCAGAAGGTTGCGACAAAAGGCGCCCCCCGACTCTAGAGGCCAGGATCGTTCTTTTCGGATTGCTGACCGGCTGAGGCAAAGGATGCTTTTATTATCTTAGAGATGCTTGCTTTATATCGAGCAGAGATGGACCAGAAAGATGATAATAGCCGATCGGAGGACGATGGATCCCTGAGTTCATTTCTAACCGAAAGGCAGATCAAGGTATTGCAGATGCGCCTGTGTGGCCTATCCCAGCAGGAAGCGGCTGACCGCCTGGGCACAACCCGCTCCAATATCAGCATTCTGGAGAAGAGGGCCCGCCAGAATATTGCCAGATCCGAGAAGACCCTGCGGCAGTGGATGATGCTGCGCGCCCCCATCTCCTTAAAGGCGGCAGCAGGGACAGATGTATTCGATCTGCCAAGGATGATCTTTTCCGCAGCAGACGAGTTGGGAATAAAGCTGCCCATAACCTCGCTTGATATCATCGAGCAGCTTCAGCGCCGATCTCCCCGCCCCTTCCAGAAGAGAACCCTTAATAGAGATGCTCTCATCTATGTCACAGAAGAGGGAACGGTCCTGGTGGATGATGGGAAAGCATGATGGATGGATGTCAAAATGCGAAAGAAGCTGCAGGATCCATTGAAAAATAGATGATCTCGGCAGAAAAAAAATCCTCCCGGAAGTGGGCTGGTTTCAGGCTTTAGCTCAGAGACAAGGATCAATTACTCGTTTTCCTGCATGAAAATCGAGATGATAAAGTCGAAGAATCTCGATTTCCATCAGGTCTGCATGAGCCCGTCCTGAGGCTCGGCGTTTCAGATCATCTCTCCCTGTGGCGGAGCGGTGGGATCAAATCCATCATCTGCGCTATCGATGAATACCTCAGGCAGGCCATAGGGATCATCATAGCCCTGGACTGTTGCAGTGGGATCAAATCCCTGATCGGTCCCGTCTATTAAGATGGTACCTGTCCCGGAAGTGGCGCCTGATGATACTCTCTTTCCATGAGTTGTCTCGGTTTTTCCGTTCGAAACGCCAGTTGAATCCATAAAGGAACAATCTGCAGAGAGTGTATCTGTATGCCTCCAACCGCTTTGCCAGGTCTCCCCAAACAGCCTCTTTGAGGCATCGATGATATACCATGTGCCGGTATCGATTAATTCACCCTGGCCGTTCCAGGACTCAACCTTCCCATCTGGATAGTATATAATCGTACTATCTCCGAATTTCCAGGTGCCTGTAATGTCGCAGCTCTTCCCCTGCGGCTGGCCGAATCCTTGATCGCTGGATCCCACGTCTATGATCACAGTACCTTTTGTGGGCTGTCCGGATTGAATAGCAGTTCCATATGATGAGCCGCTTGCTCTCACAACATCCACCACCACTTCATTGCTCTGCTGGCCACTGCCATAGAAGATCAGGGTGTGCCTTCCGATCTCATCAGCCAGGAAGACCAGTTGAGTGTATCCCCGATAAAATCGGTACTGCTGCACATCCTGGTAGCCGTCAGGATATGTCTCTACCATCGTGGTCAGCCCTCCATCGGAATAGGCCAGCATTTTGAAACGGGCATTCAATGGGCATTTTATGTATTGGGTCCAGCTTGTCCTTCCCTGAATCCAGAGGGAGTTGGAGGGCACATATTTGGAATCATAGGACCTGGATTGACCGTTTATGATCAAATAAGTAGGCTCAGATCCATAGACCTCGAATTGCACCGGTCCTGAAGCATAGACATCCCCTGGATTGAGATCGTAGTACTGTTCGTATATCAGCAGAGAATCTGAAGATCCCTCTGAATCCCTTTGATCTGTCTGGCTTGTCACATAAGGAAATTGCAGTGGATCCCCCATTGATGAATCCGATACATCTGCTGCATTCGAGATCGCTGCCAATAAAATAATGGATGCTAATATCTTAGACCTGCCGAGCACTAGATCACCAGAGTCTAGAGAATCTACTAATAGATAAAATATTCTATGCGAAATTGGATTTTTCCTGGAAGTGAAAGGATCAGTTGCTTATCGGCTTAAAGAATTCATGGGCAAGCAATATCCAAAGTCGAAAATTATACCTGCAAAAAGGAATTGTGGATAGAGATAAAGCCTCTCAGAGAATTATCTCTATATCCAGCTCTTCTGCCAGCTCTTTGTAGCGGTTTCTGATGGTAACCTCAGTAACACCGGCCACATCCGCCACCTCCCGCTGGGTCCTGCGGTCTCCGCAGAGGATGGAGGCTATGTAGATGGCGGCAGCCGCCACACCTGTGGGTCCTCGCCCGCTGGTCAACTCCTTTTCTGCAGCCTGGCGCAGAATCTCAATTCCCTTGGCCTGCACCTCACCCTTCAAGTTGAGCCCGGAGCAGAATCTGGGGATATAATCTATTGGGCTGGTGGGCATGAGCTTCAAGGCCAGCTCCCGGGAGACGAAGCGGTAGGTCCTGCCGATCTCCTTTCTCGATACCCTGGAAACCTCTGCAATCTCGTCCAATGTACGGGGCACATTGCACTGCCGGCAGGCGGCATAAAGAGCCGCAGCGGCCACGCCCTCGATGCTCCTTCCACGGATGAGGTTCTTGTCCACTGCCTTTCGGTATACCACGGCTGCCGTCTCACGAACATTTCTAGAGAGGCCCAGAGCGGAGGCCATGCGATCTAATTCCGACAGGGCAAAGGCCAGGTTTCTCTCAGTGGCATTGCTGACCCTGATCCTTCTCTGCCATTTTCTCAGGCGGTATAACTGGGCTCGGTTCTTGGAGGAGATGGTCTTGCCGTATGAGTCCCGGTTCCTCCAGTCGATCATGGTAGAGAGGCCTTTGTCGTGAATGGTGTAGGTCATGGGAGCGCCGACTCGCGACCTCTTCATGCGCTGGTCGTGGTCGAAGGCCCTCCACTCCGGCCCCTGATCGATGAAATTTTCGTCTATGACCAGGCCGCAATCAGAGCAGACCAGTTCTGCCCTTTCATAGTCGCGGACCAGAGTATGGCTTCCGCATTCCGGGCACTCGACAGTAAATTTCTCAAACTCGTCTACCTTTTCCTTCTCGCGCTTGAGCCGGGTTCTCTCCTTCAGCTTCTCCGGCTCTACCCTCTCTATCTCTCTCAGCTTCTCTATCTCTTCCACTTGTTATCTCTCCCCGGCGCCTCGTCGATATAGAGCTTTTTTCCGACGTGGGCAGCTGCATCTACACCCCTGTTTGGTCTGACAATCATATACGGATGGTTGATCGGGCCGAACACATCCAAGACTTTCCCTACTCTAGTCCTCTTCTGATCCACCACCCAGGAACTGGCTCTGGGAACAGTCTCCTCGCTTCCAATTCCAACTGCCTGCTCGCTTTGAACAATTAACTTATTCTGCACGACATGAAGGGCTATGCCCAACCTTTTCAAAAGGCCACCTCATCTATATAGATGGGGAACTACTATTTAAGTATTCCGAAAACCATTTATAACCGCCGCTGCGAAGCCTTTCCTAAAGGTTTATCATCTCCTGCTCGATAATCTGCATTTGATGTTTGAGCAGCTTCCCACCGTTCCCACTTCAGAGGAGCTTTTAAATAAGTCCTTCCGGCGTGCCTCCCGTGCCTCTGATAACGAGGCTATGGTTCAGAATGCGGGCAACATACTTTCCGACAACCTCAGCAACCTGATTCGAAAATTCCCTTCCTTTGAGAATATGCCGCCTTTCTATAGGGAGATGGCGGACATAATCGCGGGCGTGGATCGCATTCGCATCAGCCTCTCCCGCCTGAGCTGGGCATCCCGGCAGATAAGGCTGATAACAAAAGAGCATCTGGTCCAGATCAAGAGAGCCGGGAGCTTGGATACCAATCCAATTCGCAAATCTGCCTTCGGACGCTTCTCTTCGGTTATGAGATCCATTGAGAAAGACCTGCTATTTTTGAATGAGACCAGAAACCTGCTGCGCAAGATGCCCACCATCGATCCGGCATTTCCGACCATTTTAATTGCCGGATATCCCAATGTGGGCAAGTCAAGCTTCATTGTCCGCATCACTGGCGCCAAGCCGGAGATTGCCAGCTATCCCTTCACCACCCGAGGGATCTTTGTAGGGCACTTTTTCCGCGGGGAGAGGAGATATCAAGTGGTGGACACTCCCGGCCTGCTTGACCGGTCCATGGAGGAGAGAAATGATATTGAGCGACAGACAGTGGCAGCATTAAGCCATCTGCCAGGCGTGGTTCTCTATATCCTCGATCCCAGCGAGCACTGCGGCTATCCTCTGGCATCCCAGATCTCCCTGGCAGAGGATCTCAAGAAATGGATCAAGCTTCCCATGCTGGTAGTGGCCAATAAGTCGGATATCTTGAGGCTGGAAGGCCATGAGGATATGCCCGAGATGTCCACAGAGACCGGCCAGGGTGTAGAAAGCGTTCTGGAGAGGTTGATCAGCCTGCTCGGGTCTGAAAGCTCTTCGGACAAAGTGGCAGGTTCAACTGATCTGGTCTCTGGTCCGGCAATCTGAATAAGCGGCAGGCCTCGCATTGGCCACATTAGAGGCCAGCGGCTCTATTCAATCTTAAAATCTTTCACTGGAATAGGACTTTGCATATCTAAACCAATCTTCATCTGATTCTGTTCCTTCTGGCCAGCACCACCTGCTTTGCCGTACTCTCCGCCTCTATATCCCGCCAGCATGACGGACAGATGCGAATCCGCTGCCACCAGGATGTATCTTTATGCAGGAACAGCAATCTCGATCCTTTTTCATACGGATCGTCTCCAGTCAGGAAGAAATCAATCTTAGCATGCTATCACGAAAGGCATCTTCAGGCTGGACTGAATTCCGGGTCTTTCTTTGCGTCCACTTGGTCAAAATAATCATCAATTTGCTTTCGAGTCATGCTGCCCAGAGTCACCGGACAATCCTCGATGCCCGGAACATACTCCCATTTCCATAGTCTTGGATTGGCGTCATGTTCAGCCATGGCATGGTTGGATGTGTTGACAAACACTATGGGGTGTTGATAGTCCATGAAATAGTGGCTGATAGGGCGCTTTATTTCTCCCATCCATTTAGGATCTCCGTGTACATCATCCTCATTGAGGCCGTGATTTATTCCATGTAAATAGCTATAAATATCTTTAAAGATGAAATGATTCTTGCTTGCATCCTTATTATCGATCATTATCCTGAAGGTCTCAACATCCTTCTCCCTCTTGTAAAGCAAAAGGCGTATCTCCTTGTACGGAGCTTCCAAGTTGGAGTGATTTCTCAGCTGCTCATTGTTGAAGATGATTGTGACTTCTACCTCAATTTTATTATTGTCAATATTTTTCTGGGCGCAATGAACCTCTCTAATAAAATTCTTTAATCCGTCTGCTGAGGGCTGATAAATAACTGGAATGATACGTTTATGGAGATGAATGATACGTCTGTCGGGATATTTGATGTGATCTAAAACCATCTTATCGCTTATGCTTTTCGGCTTCAGATCGAACAGCTGGCTTGCAGCGATAGGTTCAGGACTAGCCAGATGCGTTTTAATTTCTCGATAGATTTGGTATACATTCGAGGATTCCATATACTCGCCATCAGCTTTCCAATCCCAAATCCAATAATCGCTATCAAGCCGAAAAATCCATCTCTCGCCGGGAACATTCCATCTATCTTCACAATCGACTGAGCGCAATGATGGATTTATGCTTTGTGAATATATTTTATGAACTTTATTAATATCAAAACCTAGCATGAATCTCAATGTCATCGGCCTGTTTACATCAGGTCTGGTATGATTTCGAATCGTATTGCTCCTCACCACCACCCTCAGTCTCTTCTTGGGAGATCTGGCAAAGCTTATTGTGCACCGATCCCAACTCCAGATCTTCTTTTGCTCAGTCCATTCGATCCTACTCCCCTTGATCCGATAAACATTTTCCCTGTGCGAAAACCAGACTTCCCTGGATCCCATTAAAATGCTCACCAATATTTGTTATTGATCTGAGGGATTATCAAATTTTCTGTAATATGTGAGATAGGGTAATATAAAAAAATAAAATATAAATATAATATATTCGCTAAGATTTATTCTTTCTCCTGGCCAGCACCACCTGCCTGGCCGTCCCCTCCGCTTCCACATTTCGCCTGCAGACAGGACAGATGCGTATCCACTCCAGGCCGCTGGCATCTTTCTGCATCTCGGCGGGCAGCGCCGACTCGATCCTTTGCAGCATGGGCTCCGTGGCATAGGGCAAACCGCAGATCCTGCAAGCCGCCAGATCGAAGGACAGCTCGGTCTCATGGGTGGTCTCATCCCAGGGCACCAGAGAGAGAGCTTTAGCCGGGCAGAGCTCCACGCAGAGGTCGCACTCCTCCTTGCATTTTTTCCAGTGAACTGTCCTCTTTCCATCGATCTCGCTTCTGGTTATGTTCTGGCTGGGACAGACATTGGAGCAGGACAAGCATCCCAGGCAGACTCTGGTGTCTACTCGGATCATCTTTTGCCTCCTACGGCTGCGGTTCGGGCGGCACGCTCTCTTGCCCGCCGCGTCGCCAGATCAAAATCATCAGACAGGGCATTGGCCGGACAGGTGGCGATGCAGGCAGGCCCTTCCTCTCTGCCCTGGCAGAGATCGCACTTATGAGCTATCTTATCCGTCCAGACCACTCCGAAGGGGCAGGCCAGGGCGCACAGACCGCAGCCGGTGCACTTTTCCACATCGAAGGCGGTACGCTCTCCCTCTTTATAGAGGGCGCCGGTAAAGCAGACCATAGTGCAGCCCGCCTCCTGGCAATGATGGCATAAAACGGGAACGGCGGCATATTCTCTTACATAGTGCACATTGATATGTCCATGTCCGCCGTGCACCCTCTGACAGGCCACCTCGCAGGAGCGGCAGCCGATGCATCTGTTGATATCTATATAAACCGCCATTTAATCCCTCCGAAAGATATTGCAGGCGCAGACCTTGAATTCAGGTATCCGAGCCTCCGGATCCATAGCATCCGTGGTGAGTATATTGGTTCCCGGGAAGTGGAAGGGCATGAAAACCACACCCTTTTTTAGCCGATCCGTGAGCCGGGCATAAGCCGCTGTCTCTCCCCGACCCGTAGCAACTCTCACCTCGTCACCATCTTCTATATCCAGAGCCCCTGCATCCTCCCGGTTCATTTCCACATAGAGATCGGGCTCCCGGCTGATGAGCGAAGGGCTTCGTCTGGTCATGGACCCGGCATTGTGGTGCACCGCTACCAGGCCGGTGGTGAGGATGAAGGGATGATCGCGGCTTGCTACTTCTGCTGCCGGACTGAAGGGAACGGGGACTATGCTTGCTCTGCCGTCGGCCAGATTGAAGCCCGAGCAATGCAGAATGGGAGTTCCCGGATGATCGGAAGCGGGGCAGGGCCAGACCAGGCTGGAGCCCTCCAGTCGCTCCCGGAGGATGCCGGCATACTGGGGAACGGTCCGGTTTATCTCATCCAGAACACTTGCTGCATCGGGATAATCGAATTGCAGCCCCAGGGACCGGGCCACATCGCAGATTATCTCACTGTCGGAGCGGGCCTCTCCCGGCGGCTCAATGGCTTTATGGCTCCACTGCACCCGCCTCTCCGTATTGGTGTAGCTTCCCTCTTTCTCCGCCCAGACCGCACCGGGCAAGACAACATCCGCCAGCTGGGCCGTGGCGG